>DGQT01000039.1 GCA_002390845.1 Chitinophagaceae bacterium UBA4407
AGTTCCTGCCGCATTTTCCAGTTGCGTTCTGTACCACTTGCTGCGAATTTCAACATATCATCCCGCATACTGAAGTTGATATTATCCATCATATTCATCAGCATGCGGTTATTGTTTTTTAATGCAGGTACAAATAAGTTACCCTGCAGGGTTGTATCGCGAACTATACCGCTTAACATAACACCAGCCTTTTTAAAGATGTTGGTTTTATAATCTGCAATTGCTTCATAATAGGCCTTCTCTGCTAATTGCAGAGCAGACTTTATTAACTCGTGGGTTATGCACGTTGCGTGTGGCAATGTCATTGCCTTGCTTACTGTTGGCCCGTGACGAAAATGTTCCCCGGGCTTTCTTATCTCTTTAGGAACCACAAATACGCTGATTACAGAAGCTGCACCGTTTTGGCGGCGCAGCTTCTCTGCAGCTCTTGACGTATAGGTTGCAACGGCTTCTTTTATATCGCACAATTTTGTTACCGGCGTGCCAAACATGCGTGTGGTAGCAATCATTTTTTTCTCAGTCAGTTCTTCATCAAGACCTATAAAAGGTTCGCCCTTTAATTCTTTTATAAGGCGTACACCAACTACACCGCCCAGGTTTTTTCTTCCCCATTCTTCGGGCATTTTACTAAGCTGGTACGCATCGAAAATGCCGTATTGGTTTAGCTTTTTTGCATACTGACCGCCAACGCCCCAAATCTCTTTCACCGGCGTAATACATAAAGCTTCATTCACAGTTTCTACGGTATCCAATACAGTAACACAGTTTGTTTTGATTTTATCTTTTTTAGCAATATGGTTGGCAACTTTGCTTAATGTTTTTGTAGGTGCCATACCAACAGAAACTTCAACGCCTGTCCATCTTTCAACTGTTTCTTTTAATTGAAGTGCAGCTTCATGTAGTTTTTCAAAAGGCACTGCATCCATATTTATAAATGCTTCATCAACGGAATACACTTCAACTTTGTTTTCGCCCATTATTATTCGTAATGTTTCCATTACACGCCAACTCATATCACCATATAAATTGTAGTTCGAAGAGAACACTTCTATACCGTTTTTTTCAATGATCTCTTTAGCCTGGAAATAGGGCTCAGCCATTACGACGCCCAGTGCTTTCGATTCATCGCTTCGGCTTACAATACAACCATCATTATTGCTAAGAACCACCACAGGTTTTCTGCGAAGGTCTGGGCGAAAAACCCTTTCAGCCGAACAATAAAAGCTATTGCAATCAACCACAGCCGTAAAAGAAAACCCCCGCTGTTTATTAGCAGTTGGGCTATAAGCAGCATGCTTTTGTGAAATGTTTTCGGCTGTTTGCATTGAATCATTTTTTTGTTATCATCTTATGTTCTTTATTCAACTTCGTTGTGTCACTCACTTGTACGTTCGGATCATTAAGCAGCACCGAACAAATTTCCCTGTGTTGTTGCTGTATTTATATTCTCAAACATAAATTTCCCTGCTGTTTGCCATGCCTTTGTGCCTTCCCTTCTTTTTAATAACAAAACATAATCTGCAATAAACCTTCCATGAAAATGTTTGTGCTCATATTCAAGCCAGCTTTTCTCATATTGCCATGGCAATAGTTTCCGGGCAATGCCAATATTGGGTTCTGTAAGAAAATGTGGTTTATTATCATCGTCTAATTTCATGAGTTTTTGTGATGCACGTAGTTCTTTTACGATATCCATGATCTGCACTTTACTTACCACATTAATATAAATTGTATGGGATGGAAAACTTCCGAAGTCCTTCAGCTCAACTTTAAAAGAAGATAATGTTGCAGTTATATTTTTTATTTGCCTTACAATGTGCATCTCCATTAATTGATGTTGTTTAAAATGTACCAAGGTTATTCGTGGTTTTACATATAAAGCCTCGGGGCATTGGTAAGTTTCTGCATATATTTTCTTCTCCTGCATAATTGTATTACTTAGTTCTTCATGCGGCTGTAACACAATGGAGTATTCATTTACAAGATAACCTGCTGATGTAAGCAAGCCCTGCTCTACAAAAAACTTTTTCTGCTGATACTTTTTCGTATATAATGTTGCCATAGAGCCCTAACCCTAAAGGGTGTATTAAGCGTGTTTAATGTATTTATCTGCTGCCATAAAAACCGAACCTACAAGTGAGTGACACAAGCGGCGATGCCATGTAATACCAAAGCTGATAACATATATTTTATAACAGCCTGAATACATTTACCTGTTTGCATTTATCAAATTGTGTTTGCCTTTTAAGCAATATCAATTCATCCACCACAAACGAAGCATTAAAAGTTTTTTGAGAGTAATCTAACATCGCTTTTTCATACACACTTTGTTTCAACCTTCTTGCAATAGATACATGTGGATGCGTGATAAATTTTGCTGGCGGGCAACCATTACTCCTTACATAGTGATCAACTGCTTTAAGTGAAGCCGCCAGTTGCTTAAACGGCTCATGATTCTGCACCCTTGCATAAACCGTATGCGGCGGAAAGCCACTGTAATTATTAAGCATCACCGTAAAAATTTTCTGCATACTTAATATGCGGTGCATATAACGAATGATGGTACCTTCCATTTCTTCTTTTGCCAAAAAATTGGCTACTGTTATATGCGGCTTTGTTTTTACCGCGATCTTTTCATTGTATGTATTGTAAAAATTTAACTTTTCTTCGTTTATCTGAGCATACACTTCAGGAGCCGGATGCACTACCAGCAGGTATTCATAAAATTGATGTACAGAAAAGTTTTGTGTAGGTGCTGTTGCCAGTTTGTTTTCCATATAATATATTTTTGTTATTACTGCTGTTGAAAAATTTAATTGCTCAATTTCAACATAAAGATAAATATTTTAGTTTACATTTACTAAATAAATTAGTAAATAAATTTTTAAAATATGGACGAAGATTTTATGTACAATTCCGCTTACAACGGGTCGAAAGATTTTACACAGCACAATGTAAAAACCGCCAATGCCAATGGTTTTGCCGCCGCCGCCGATGATTATATGGAGCGTGGTATAGACCTTAACGAACAACTTATTTTAAACAAGCCTGCTACTTTTTTTTTCCGGATGAATGGCGATGCAATGATTGAGGATGGCATTTTCAGCGGCGATATTTTATTGGTTGACCGAAGTATAAAGCCATTAAGCGGTAAAGTAATTGTTGCCATACTCGATGGCGAATTATTGGTGAGGCGGCTGCAAAAAAACTTCAACAGTGCAGAGTTGGTAGCGGCCAATAAAAAAATGAACACCATAAAACTTTCTGCATTCGACGACCGCAGTAATGTATGGGGCGTTGTAACCTGCGTAATACATATTTTAGAAAACAGTTTAATAACATACACCACCAAAGGCAACCAAAAGCAAAAGCACAAAAGCGAAGATTACCGCATATTATATTAGGTGCAATTGAGTAGTGAGCGGAGTGGAACTATGAGCCCGGCTGATCAAATCTATTAAGCTTCTCTTGCGTCGCACACTTGTACGTTCGGAATATAATTCGACAGTGGTCTCCTGCATAAGTTTTGTTGAGATCATCAAGCCGCACTGCGTGAGCCAAAAAAATAACAACTGTAAAACATTTTCAAAATAGTAAACAAGCATATAAGCCATGAAAGACATATCACACAATCCCAATGCAAAGCCACAACCCAAGAATAAAGATGATGAAGTACAATACCATGCAGGGCGTGGCGCGCAGTATAATACAAAGAACCGTTTCCTGGTAAACGAAGTAACAAAAGAACACATTGAAGGTATCGATGATTGGGAAGAAAAAGCATTGCCCACAATCTATTTAGAACAGGAAGTAAAAACGATTGTAAATAAAGTTGATAGCCCGGATGTCGGCATGAGTTACAGTATGAACCCTTATGCCGGTTGCGAACATGGCTGCATCTATTGCTATGCACGAAACGTGCATGAATACTGGGGCTACAGCGCAGGTATAGATTTTGAACAAAAGATCATTGTAAAGAAAAACGCACCGCAACTGATGCGTAAGTTTTTGATGAACCCCAAATGGGATGCTACGCCTATTATGCTAAGTGGTAATACAGATTGCTATCAACCCGCAGAACAAAAATACAGATTAACAAGAGGCATTCTGGAAGTCTGCAATGAGTTCAATCAACCGGTAGGTATTCTTACTAAAAATTCCTGGATACTGAAAGATAAAGATGTGCTGCAGGAGATGGGAAAAAAGAATATTGTTTCAGCAATGGTTTCTATTACTTCATTTAATGAAGACTTGAGAAGGGTAATGGAGCCACGCACTACTACTGCCAAACAAAAATTAAAAGTAATAAACGAATTAAGCAGTGCAGGTGTACGAATGGGCATCATGATGGGGCCGATGATCCCCGGTTTGAATGAACATGAAATGCAACGCATCATGAAAGCAGCAAGAGATAACGGCGCAACTTTTACAGCATATACTTTTATACGTTTGAATGGCGCCATAAAATTTTTATTCCGCGACTGGTTGTATAAAAACTTCCCTGACCGTGCAGATAAAGTCTGGCATTTAATCGAAAGCAGCCACGATGGAAAAGTAAATGATACACGCTTTGGTGTGCGTATGCGTGGTGAAGGACCGATTGCACAACTGGTAGCACAACAATACCGCAAGTATGGAAAACTCTATGGCATGAATGCTGAAGAATGGAGTTTGGATAGAAGCCAGTTTAGAAGGCCGGGGGCGCAGGGAAGCTTGTTTTGAGAAATCACTTTTTAAGGCTAACAGCCTTCAACTTTTTCACAACCACACTTATTCCATAAGCCCCCAACAAAATCACAAACGGTAAAACCGGCATAATAAAACGGTTGCTCCAGTCATCGCAGGTAACTAAAACACTTAATGTAAAAAAGAAAAATATCAATAACGAATACAACACGAATACGGTAGTGGTTTGCCATAGTTTTATTACGCCAAAAGCTGCAAAAAAATATAAAGGATAAAAAAAACATATTAGCAGTGCATTATGTGTACTGCTGTAGTAACTTCTCGTTAAACCCCAATAAGATTGAAATTTCAATACTGCAAGTTTTGTAAATGTTGCGGGGTTATTTAAAACGTAGTGCAGCAAACCTTGTAACGAATTCCCATCAGGCGGTATGGTAGCATTCGAAGAAGTTGTTTGCGTAGCTAAATAACACAGTATGTTTTCATCTCGGAATGGTTTCATAAAATCAAATTCACCACCACTACGCATGGCATAATTTACCAGGATTAAAAAAAATACGCCAGCGGTTAATAGCGAAAGAGATGCGCCATAAAAATTCTTTTTCTTATTGTAGTAATAAATCAACATTAACCCAACAACAGGAATAAACAAAAGCCCTGTTGGTCTTGAAAAAAGCAACACCAAAAACGAAAGCACCATTAAAAAAATATTTTTCTTACCATTATTTTTTGAATAAAAAATACTGTAAGAAAATATAATCACCATACTGCAGAATACAGATTCTGTGTACAGGTAAGTCGTCCAGTCCTGCCAGGGAATACATGTAATTAAAAGTATTGTTGCCAGCAAAGCAGCGTTAAAACTTTTGGTTACGAAATGGGTTAACTTAAAAAAACAGTACATAGCATACAGGTTTAAAGCTACCTGCAAAACATAAATACCTGTACTCTGAAAGCCTGTTTTTTTAAACAACGCCAGCAATAAAATATATACACTGTAAAAAATAGATTTTGCCGAAGTAAATGCTGCATTCGCAATAAAATAATTTGCTTCAGCTATATAAGGTATCGCCTCGCCATTGGTAACAATGCCATTATGAATAAACAAACCAGCCTCAACCACCAGCCATAAAATAAGTAAAACAAAATAATGTTTCCTGTTAGCCAACATACACTGAAATTAATAAGAAAAATGCATAGCATTTTAAAATCAATTTGCGAAAGTTTAGGTGGTAATTCAGTTTTATGAACCTGGCATAAGTTCTTTAGGCATCGCCTGTTGTGTCACTCACTTTTACGTTCGGAACTTTATTGAGCTTTACCGAAGCGAAAAGCAAAGCGGGAACTGTTGGTCGTGCGGTCAACACGGTATCAGAAACAATCCGGCTTACCAATTGGTGTTCCCTTCACTAAAAAAATCATTTTTATAATCAGATGTTCCGTACTTTTAAATCGTGTCAGGTCAACAATAAAAAGGCTGTATTTAATGTCGCAAGCTGATATAAAGCACAAGTGTGCGACGCAACAAACGATGCCATGAAAAATCAAAAGCCGGGTCAATAAATTTTTTCATAATAAAACATAAAGCCATATGAAACGCAGACAATTCCTGCAATCATCTTCTACTTTTTTAGCTGGCACGGGTATAGCCGCCATGCTGCCTTCAGAATTATTCGCATTGAAAAAAAATATTGCTGCAAGTGATAAAGTAAATATCGCAGCGGTAGGTATTAATGGCATGGGCTGGAGCGATCTTTCGGCCATGATAAAAGACCCACGCGCCAATGTTGTAGCGCTCTGCGATATTGATAAAAACGTACTCGACCGCCGCGTGGCCGAGCTTGCAAAAAACAATCTTTCTGTAAGAACAACCGGAGATTACCGCAAGCTGCTCGACAATAAAGATATTGATGCCATTATCATCGGCACACCAGATCATTGGCATTGCAAAATAATGGCCGATGCAGCCAGTGCAGGCAAAGATGTTTATGTAGAAAAACCGGCAGGCAATTCAATTGCTGAATGCGCTGTTATGGTGGCAACGCAACAAAAATATTCGCGTGCCGTTCAGGTGGGTCAATGGCAGCGCAGCAATAAACATTATGCCGATGCAATGGACTTTGTACACAGCGGCAAACTGGGCAATGTTCGCCTTGTAAAAGCGTGGGCCTACCAGGGCTGGATGAAACCCGTAGATGTAAAACCAGACGGTACACCACCGCCGGGTGTTGACTATACCATGTGGCTGGGACCCGCCACCACAAGGCCTTTCAACGAGAACCGCTTTCATTTCAACTTCCGCTGGTTCTGGGATTATGCCGGTGGATTAATGACCGATTGGGGCGTGCACATGATCGACTATGCATTGCTTGGAATGAAATCGCCAACACCAAAAAGTATCATGGCAGCAGGTGGCAAATTCGCTTATCCAAACGATGCTTCCGAAACGCCTGATACCCTCACCACCGTTTTTGAATTCGAAGGCTTTAACCTTCAGTGGGAGCATGCGACAGGTATAAATGGTGGCCCTTATAGCAGGGATCATGGTGTTGCTTTCATAGGCAATAATGGAACGCTTGTTGTTGACCGTGGCGGATGGGAAGTAATTCCTGAAAAGCAAAATGGCAAAGACAAAATGGAGGCAGTTGCGCTTCAAAAAAAATCTGATGATGGCTTGTTGCTGCACACCAGAAATTTTCTCGATGTGGTGCAGTCACGCAAATTCGAAGACCTTCATGCGCCCATACAGGTTGGTGCACATGTGGCTACGGTTTGTCAAATGGGAAACATCGCATACAAAACAGGAAAGAAAATTTACTGGGATGACAGCAACAAAAAATTCACTGATGCCGATGCCAATAAATACCTTGCCGCCGAATATCACAATGGTTATAAAATTCCAAAAGTGTAAGATTATTGGCCAGGCTTGAGGATCATTTATGAAACATCCTTGCGTCGCACACTTGTACGGTATATCTTTATGAAGCAATTCAATGCAGGCGACTTAATTGATTGCAACCATTAAGCCTCTTCTAAAGGCAATACAAAAATGAATTACTTAATATTATTTTGCCTTATTGTAAGCCCGGTTTTTTGTTATTGCCAAAATTTACAAAATAAAGATGTAGAAAAATATGTTGATAGCATCGTTAATGCCAGGTATAAACAAAATCTTTATGAATTACATGAATGTGATAGTGTAGATCTCATAGACGACGCCCCGAAAGTATATAAATGCTGGAATTATTACTATAAAGATTGTGCAAAAAAAGATGTTTTTAAAGTTTCTATTTCGTTTAATGGACTTCCCGATGAACTTTGCTTTTATTATGAAAACAATAAGGTCATTAAAAGAGAACTTTATAAAATCATAAATAGACAATCAAAGCTAACTTGGGCGATATACTTTAACGATGACAAAGAAATACTGTATAAAGGCAAAGACCCAAGCAACGAAGGTTATGACAAGATTGAGGAAGCATATTATTTTTCAAGTCTGGCAAATGAATATTTAGAAAAGATAGGATGCCGCTAACAAAGCATTTATAAAAGCATGGCTGGACATAAAATATTTGGCTGCAATCATTTATCAGCATTAGTATCACAGTAAAACAAAACAATATTTAATTTTCTCAAACGAAATAACATGAACAAAAAATTGCTTGCCGCTTCTCTTTCCGTTGCAGTTTCATTCGGCAGTTTTGCACAACAAAAACCAAATTGGGATAGCCTTGCAAAAGAAGCTGCCAAAACAGAAGTGTGGTCGCCGGTTCCACCTATTGTTACGCCCGGCGCCCTACCACAAGATGCTCCTTCTGATGCCATTGTTTTATTCAATGGCAAAAACCTTGATCAATGGCAGTCAGTTAATAACCCCGGCCAACCAGCAGGCTGGACTGTTGCTGATGATGTGCTTACCGTAAATAAGAAAGAAGGGAATATACAAACCAAACAAACTTTTCTTGATTACCAGTTGCACCTTGAATGGCGGATACCTGAAGTAATTCATGGAGAAGGACAATTGCGAGGCAACAGCGGTGTTTTTCTTGCATCAACAGGCCCCGGAGATGAAGGGTATGAAATACAAATACTCGATTGCTACAATAATAAAACCTATGTAAACGGGCAAACAGGAAGCGTGTATAAAGAAGCAATACCACTTGCCAATGCATGCAAAAAACCAGGTGAATGGCAGTATTACGATATCATCTGGACTGCACCTCGTTTCAACGATGATGGGTCAGTGCAATCACCGGCAAGAGTTACTGTTTTACATAATGGTGTACTTATGCAAAACAATACCGCAGTTAAAGGTATTACTGCCTGGATTGGTGCGCATTCTTATGGTAAAAAGCATGGAGCTACCCCTATAAAACTACAATCGCATGGCGACCCAAGCGAGCCGATCAGTTACCGAAATATCTGGGTACGGCCTTTATAATAAATTTGCTTCAATGGCTGACAGGAACAAAGACTTTCAGCCTTTTTTATTTTCATTAAATAACACAAACCAATGAACAAAAAGATCCTGATTACCGGTTGTGCCATCGTAGTGACAACCTTTTCATTTGCACAAAATTCAAGGCAGGATAGTCTTGCAAAAGAAGCCGCAAAAACAGAAGTATGGACTCCTGTTCCCACAATAATTGCTCCGGGTAAAACCGCAGCAGATGCACCATCTGATGCGGTTGTTTTATTCGATGGAACCAATTCAGATCAATGGCAGTTGGAAGATGGATCTCCAGCAAAATTTGAAATTAAGGATGGGGCAATGACGGTAGTGAAAAAAAGCGGCAGCCCGAAAACAAAAAAGCAATTCACCGATTTTCAACTGCATCTTGAATGGAAAGAACCATTGCCTGTAAAAAATAACGGGCAAAGCCGTGGCAACAGCGGTGTATTTATGCAGGAATTATATGAGTTGCAGGTTTTGGATAGTTACGACAATATTACTTACCCCAACGGCCAGTGTGGCGCTATTTACAAGCAATCGATTCCTTTGGTAAATGCCTGCCGCAAACCCGGTGAATGGCAGAGTTATGATGTGATCTGGACTGCTCCAAAATTCAATGCAGATGGCAGTTTACAAGCTGCGGCAAGAGTTACCGTATTGCAAAATGGTGTGCTGATTCAAAACAACTTTGAAGTAAAAGGGCCAACAGGCTGGATTGGTAAAGAGCCATATAAATCCCACGGGCCAAAATCATTAATGTTACAGGATCATGGTGATGATGGTAACCCGGTTAGCTTTAGAAATATTTGGATAAGACCTTTGTAAAGCAAGTCCGAAAGACCGAAAGTCGGGAGACCGGAAGTTGGAAGACGGGAATAGGAAAGAAATACAACTGCATTTTTCTTTCCGACTTTCGCACTTGCTGCTTTTTGTTCTGAACGTACAAGTGAGTGACACAACAGGCGATCACCAAAGCGATGATGCCGGGGTTCATAAAATAAAAAAAGAGGAAGCAAACACTTCCTCTTTTCATTTATATAAAATCTAATCTGTTTATAACAGTTTCCCTATTTCCATTACCAGTTCTGTTTTTGTGATGGGTACACCCATAACTTTATTGTAAGGTTTTGCATCGATAAAATAAACGTCGCGGATGATCTTTACGAGTTGCCCGTTGTTGATCTCTGGAATTAAAACATGTTCAAAATTATTTAATATTTCGCCGAGGTTTTTAGGGAATGGCCGCACATAACGAATGTGAGCATGACTTACGGAATGACCCTGTGCCTGTAATTCGGCAACTGCACTTTTAATGGCACCATAAGTACTGCCCCAACCTACTACTAAAACCTTACCTTTTTCGGGGCCGCTGTCTAAATGCTGCAAAGGAATATAATCTGCAATTTTATCAACCTTTGCCTGCCTGGTGTTTACCATGTGCTGGTGGTTCTCCGGCTCGTAATTTATATTGCCGGTTACATCTTGCTTTTCCAGTCCACCAATACGATGTTCCAGTCCGGCTGTACCAGGGATAGCCCATGGACGAACCAGTTTTTCATCGCGTTTATAAGGCATAAATTTCTCTTCATCTTCGGCAAGGCCTTCTTTGAATTTTACTTCAATCGGCTTTAGATCATCCGATGTTGGAAACCTCCAGGGTTCGGCGCCGTTGGCAATGTAGCCATCGCTAAGTAATATTACAGGCGTCATGTGTTGTACTGCAATTCTTACGGCTTCGTATGCCACATCAAAACAATCGCTGGGCATACTGCTGGCAATTACGGGCATCGGGCATTCACCATTTCTGCCGTAATAAGCCTGCATCAGATCGCTTTGTTCAGTCTTTGTGGGTAAGCCAGTGGATGGGCCGCCACGTTGTATATTGATGATAAGCAAAGGAATTTCAAGCATCACAGCCAAACCCATTGCTTCGGCTTTCAATGCCATGCCCGGGCCAGATGTAGACGTGATTCCAAGGCTACCACCATAAGCAGCACCGATTGCAGAAGTAATTGCAGCAATTTCATCTTCGGCCTGAAAAGTGCGAATGCCAAAATTTTTATACTTGCTTAACTCATGCAAAATATCTGATGCTGGTGTAATGGGGTAAGAGCCCAGGAACAATGGTAACCCACTTTTTTCTGCAGCAGCAATTAACCCGTACGCCAAAGCTTCGTTACCCATAATACTGCGGTATTTACCAGCCGGCAATTTTGCTTTTTCTACTTTATAGGTAGTGGTAAAAGTTTCTGTGGTATCGCCATAATTATAACCCGCCTGCAGTACGCGGATATTACTTTGCAGAATGGTATCTTTCTTGCCAAATTTCAACTTTAAAAATTCAATGGTATTATCTAAACTGCGGCCATACATGAAATATAAGAAGCCCAGTACAAACATGTTTTTTGCACGGTCTTTTTCTTTCATGCCCAAATCGGTAAACTCTTTCAGAGCTTCCCGTGTAAGTTTGGTAACATCGATTTTAATCAGTTCGTAGCTGTTGAGGCTGCCGTCTTCCAGCGGGTTTACACCATCGGGATATTGCGCCAGCCTCAGGTTTTTCGAATCAAAACCTTCAATATTTACAATGATCTTTCCTCCGGGCTTTATATTGCGCAGGTTAACTTTTAAAGCAGCGGCATTCATAGCAACAAGCACATCGCAAATGTCGCCCGGGGTATAAACCCGGTCTGATGAAAAGTGTACCTGGTAACCGCTTACCCCAGGCACGGTGCCTATCGGGGCCCGTATTTCCGCAGGAAAATCGGGGAAGGTTGCAAGATCAATACCCAGTAAAGCCGTATTATTTGTAAACTGCGAGCCTGTGAGCTGCATACCATCTCCACTGTCACCGGCAAATTTTATCACCACATCGTTCAGTAAAACCTGTTGCTTTTCCATGCAATAGAATTGAAAATTTTAATATGGAACCGTTAGATTAATTTTTGCGAAGTTAATGTTTACACCCAAAAAAATATTGTTAGGTTTTTATTTAAAAAAGACAATGATTGGCCGGGCTGAAGTGGCACTATGAGGCTTTTGTTGCGTCGCACACTTATGCGTTTGGAACATCAGTCGACAGTTGACCGTCAACTGTCGACTGAAAATTCTACAGCACAAGCGTGTGATCCCGAAATGAATTCGGTCCCGAAAGCTTTCGGGATGCCACGCTTCGCTTAAATGTCGCCATGAAAGAGGAACTTTGAAACGAGCGTGGCAACAAAAGCATCATGCCTGTACCGAACGGTTGGCTCATAATACTTGTCTTTTCAGAAAAAATAATAACAATTTTTAAAACGGGTTTTGTATTAATTTTGTTTTTCTAAAAATTAAAGAACTATGGCACTTTTTCAATCGGGCAACCCTACGTTGTCTCAGAAAATTTTCAGTAAGTCTGCGGCAGATGTTTCCGGCGAGGTTATGACGGTTCGCGGAACAATGAATAAGTTCGGTTTTATGTTATTTATGGTTATTGGCGGTGCTGCATATACCTGGCGTTTGCTTGCACAGGGTGCTCCTGAAACAATGCAAACCTTTATGATGATTGGCATTTTTGGTGGATTGATCTGTGCAATTGCAATTATTTTTAAACCCACATGGGCACCTTACCTGGCACCAGCTTACGGTTTGCTGGAAGGTTTTTTTCTGGGTGGTATTTCTGCAATTATGAACGAGGCATTTGCTGAAAAATATCCTGGTTTGGTAATGCAGGCTGTAGGCCTGACTTTTGGTGTTGCTATTGCAATGTTTCTCCTTTACAATTTTAAAATAATAAAGGCTACAGAAAAATTTAAAAGTGTAATTATTTCTGCAACAATGGGTATTGCTATTTTCTATTTAATAGCAATGGTTGTTAGAATGTTTGGCGTAAACATGCCTTTTATGTACGATTCAAGTGCTTTGGGTATTGGCATTTCATTATTTGTAATTGCCATTGCTGCATTAAATCTTATTCTTGATTTTGATATGATTGAGCGTGGGGCAGATGCTGGTGCACCTAAGTATATGGAATGGTATGGGGCCTTTGGTTTACTGGTTACCATTGTTTGGCTATACATTGAAATGCTGAAATTGCTTAGCCGTTTTGCAGGAAGAAAATAGCATTGAACTTATCGAATAAAAAAAGTCAGGCCACCATGGTCTGACTTTTTTGTTACCATACAATGCTATAAACTTTATCCATTCATTGTTTAACTCACCGGTATTTCTAATTCTTTTAAGAGCTGCTTTATTTGTTCGCCGATAAAATCACGCACTTTATTAAACTCAACAGGTTCCATGTGTTTGGGATCAGGTATTGTCCAGTCAATAAATTTTTTGGCGGGCATCCAGGGGCAGGCATCGCCGCAACCCATGGTTACTACTGCATCAAAAGGTGCATAAGCTTTTACTTCGTCCAGTGATTTGGAATCGTGTTTACTTAAATCGTAGCCCAGCTCTTTCATAGCGGCGATAGCTTTAGGATTTACAATTCCCGACGGCTTAGAACCGGCACTGTAAGCTTCAACATTATCGCCACCATACATGGTTGCAAATGCCTGGCTCATCTGGCTGCGGTTGCTGTTTTCTACACAAACAAATAGTAATTTCTTTTTCATGATTTTATCAATTGATGAATAAATACTGCGATAGATGCACCAATAACCGGCGCAGATAAATAAACCCATAAATATTCTGTGTGCCCTGAAATAAGTGCAGGTGCCAGCGATCTTGCAGGATTCATTGATGCACCGCTGATTGGCCCTGCAAACATGGCTTCCAGTAATACAACTGAACCAATTGCAATACCTGCAAACAGGCCCTGCTCTTTTGAGCCTGTGGCTACTCTTAAAATAACCAGCATAAGAAAAAAGGTAAGCAGAATTTCTAAAATAAAAGATTGCAATGCACTGCCTGCGGGCAAAGTTGCACCTAAGAATTGCGATGTTGGAAATAAAGCAAGTAAAAGTAAGCTGGCCAATAATGCACCGGTAAGCTGGCTGACGATATAAGGTAAAACTTCTTTAACCGGCAGGCTTTTATTTATACAAAAAGCAATGGTTACAGCAGGGTTGAGGTGCGCACCAGATTGCTCACCAAAAGCATAGATCATTGACATTACCACCAATCCAAAAGTAATGGCGATGCCAACATGTGATACAGCACCATATGTTATTTCATCAATTGTTACAGCACCTGTTCCGCAAAAGACTAAAGTAAAAGTGCCGATGGTTTCTGCTAAATATTTTTTGTATTGCTTCATTATTGTATGGGTTGCTCAATTATAATCTGATAGTACAAGTGTGTCCCGAAATAAGTCCGGGATAAACTGTGCAAGGATGCTGATTTCTGTTCAATTGCCAGGTTCCAAAATTGTTTTTTATAAACCAATAACGGGGCTTCTTCTTTCGAGCAAAACAGTATCTCTCCAAATGCCATTCATATTACCGATCTTTTCCCTGGTGCCGACTATACGAAACCCACTGGCTTCATGAATCTTTATACTGGCAATATTTTCTGGAAAAATACCTGCCTGCAATGTCCATAAGTTGTGTTGTTCGCTTTCATTAACGAGTGCCCGCAACAACTGTTTACCAACACCTTTGCTCCTCGCTGCAGCGGCTACATATACACTAACTTCTGCTACGCCTGCATACACGCAACGCCCTGAGACGGGCGTTAATGCTGCCCATCCCAACACTTCATTATTTTCAGTTGCTACAAACCGGCAGTTTACCAAATGTGCACTGTTCCATTCTTCCCATTCCGGTGCGGCTGTTTGAAAAGTGGCATTGCCTGAAGCAATGCCTTCTTCATAAATTTTTTTTACATCCGGCCAGTGTTTAACTGTAAGTGCTGTTATATTCATACGAATCTGAATTAACAATTAAGAAAAATCAAAACTCAGCAGCAACCGCTGCCGGGTTCGCAACAATTGCGTTCATCTTTGGCAGGCTTTTCAGCATACACCGTAATACTATAAATACCCAGGTCACTTTTCTTTAATTGTTCGAGTTCAGGCGCAGATAAATATTGAAGCAATATTTCATCTGGCACAATTATTTTTTTCTCTTTTTGTAACGTGATATTAGAAAAACCTGTTTCTTCAATAATGGCCAGATAATCTGTTTTCTGAATAGCGCCAGCAACACAACCTGCATACATTTCCGCAGCCTGTTTTAATTGCACCGGTAATATTCCTTCGAGCACAATATCTGAAATAGAAAAATGTCCGCCTGGTTTTAACACCCGAAATATTTCGCTGAATACTTTATGTTTATTGGGCACCAGGTTTAAAACACAATTACTCACAATTACATCTGCTTTATTTGAAACAACAGGCATGCTTTCAATATCGCCCTGGCGAAATTCTACATTATTGTAGCCTAGTTTCTCTGCATTTTCCCTGGCCCTTTCAATCATTTTTTCAGTAAAATCGATACCGATTATTTTTCCTTTTTCGCCTGCTGCAGACCTTGCCACAAAGCAATCATTTCCTGCACCGCTGCCGAGATCAATCACCGTATCGCCTGATTTTATTTTTGCGAAAGCGGTGGGAAGCCCGCAGCCTAAACCTAAGTCTGCATCTGCATTGTAGCCTTCTAATTTCGTGTAATCATCGGCCATAATATTATAAACTTCATCGCCGCAGCAAGATGCTGTTGCACCGCAGCACGAAGTTTCGTTCTGCTGTTTAGACTGGCTGGCGATTGCTCCGTACTTTTCTCTTACAAGCTCCTTGAGTTCTGTTTCGTTTTGCATGTTTTTTATTTTTAGTATTTGAATTTTTTTGAACTGGCAGCACTACATGCATGAAGCATCCTTGCGTCGCACACTTGTACAGCAAATCTTTATTTGACTTTAACAGCCAAAGCGTAGGTTAATACAACTATTCAGCAGCAAGCCTTTCCATTTTTTATTTTAAGGCCATTAAACAATAAATTAAATTCAGTAGAAAATTTCTGGAAAGCCTTCCAGTTAATACAGTAGCAACTGCGGGGGCCATCAATAGTGCCGTCGATCAGGCCAGCGTTTTTTAATTCTTTTAAATGCTGCGATACGGTTGATTGTGCCAGCGGTAAAATTTCAACGATCTCTCCACAAATGCATTCGTTCTTTTGTGCCAGCACTTTAAGAATTGCAATACGTGCCGGGTGGCTGATGGCCTTGGCAAAGTTTGCCAGGTCCTGTTCCTTTTGCGTGAATTCTTCTTTTTTATGAATTGCCATTTATCGTATTTATGCGATTGATAGTTGCAAATAAAAAGGCGGTAATACGCCTCACTTAATTTTATATCGCAAATATACGATTAAAGAAATGCTGACAAATTTTTTTATAAAATATTTACAGGAGAATTGAAATTGCAATTGTATTTTCTGTTCAGTACAATTTCTGCTGTACAAGTGTGCGACGCAAGGAAGACTCATAGCACTACAATTGCCCGGCTCAAAAAATTATTGCAATAAGCGTTGCACAGCATTCTGTAACGTTTCTTCTTTTTTGGCAAAACAAAAACGTAGCACTTTATTATCGGTGGCATCTTTATAAAAACTGCTTATGGGAATTGTAGCCACACCTTTTTCTTTTGTAAGCCGTATGGCCAGTTCTTTATCGTTCTCATCGCTGAAATCTTTATAGCTGTAACACTCGAAATAACTGCCATGCGAAGGGATAAGCTTAAACTGTGTTTGTTGCATAAGGCCGCGGAAAAAATCGCGTTTTTGCTGCATAAAGCTGCCCAGTGCTGTATAGGCTTCTTCATTTTGCAGAAACGTTGCCAGGGCAAACTGAACCGGCGAATTGCAGCTAAAGCAATTGAACTGGTGCACTTTTCTAAACTCTTTCATCAACCCGGGAGAGGAAACACAATAGCCAATTTTCCAGCCTGTGCAATGATAGGTTTTGCCAAATGAAAAACAAACAAAACTGCGTTCGAGCAAGTCGGGATACCTCAAAATACTTTGGTGCAAAATATCATCAAAGATCAGGTGTTCATAAACTTCATCGCTTATGATAAGCATGTTGGTGTTTTCTACAATGCTTCGTAGTTGCTGAATATCATTTTCGCTCATTACCGCGCCGGTAGGGTTGTGCGGGGAATTAATAATGATTGCTTTTGTTCTTGCATTTACTTTTTCTTGTACTTGCTGCCACGGAATTGAATAATCAGGGAACTGCAAAGAAATCAATATGGGCTTTGCTCCATTTATTTCAATATTAGGAATATAGCTGTCGTATGCTGGTTCAAAAACAATTACTTCATCGCCGGGCTGTAATAATGTTGTAAAGGCTGTATAGATAGCATAAGTGCCGCCAGGCGTTACAGTTATTTGTGCATCGGCATCAATTGTATTGTTGTATAATTTTTTAATTTTTTCTGCCAGCCTTTCTCTAAGCAACGATAAACCATTCATATGAACGTATTGGTTGCCTCCATCCCGCATGGCTTTGTTTACCAGATCGGTCAATTCACTGCTCATTGCAAAGTCAGGGAAACCCTGACCAAGATTTATAGCATTTTGCTCAACTGCAAGCTGGCTCATCACCGTAAAAATTGTGGTGCCAACATTTGGAAGTTTGGAATTAATAAGATGCACTTTATAACTGTTTGCTCAAAGATATTGATGTGAGCAACATATAATGAGCAAATTTTATTTTGAACCCAACTTTATTGCTACTACATAGCCCGGTTGCATCGCACTCTTCAGCATTCTGCCCTTTATTCAGCATTGTGCGAAAAGCTTCATTAAATCTTGCTCTCTGCAATTAGCACTAAGCAGTGATATGTTTTATAGCCTTGCTGAATTGTAACCCGGCTACTACTGGTATGAAAAGAAATGGCAGTACTACAGCTCTATACCTTACGATTGCACCAGAAAAAGTAATTGTGTAGCCGGCAAGCAGCAAAAATGAAACAGCAAAACAAATACAGAAAAATATAAAGGCTTTTTGTTCCGGTGTTTTATTGCCCTTCTTTCGGATAAACAGCGATACAGCAGCAAACAACCATAAACAAATTACTTCTGCAGCTGCAGGTATATAACTTTTATTGTTGATCTCTGTTACATGCGGGCGGAAAAAAGCAATGTCAATTGATGTTGGCAAAAACTTTGCAAAACTGGTAAAGCTGTTTTCTAATGCAGGTACGTCAATTGCAGATGTACCAGAAAGCTTTTTAAATTCATCCTGTTTTTCAATAACATATTCTGGCAGGTTTGTAGTTGTACTAATGAAAGGTGATACAAAAAATAATAAGATACCTAACCCATAAACTGCTGCAACGATCATTTTAGATCTTACCGGATATAAAAAGCACAATAACCAGACAAATAATGACGGCAGCAGTAGCAAGGCCATAAAATTGCGCAAAGCAAATATTACACTGAAGCAGCATATTGAAATTATTACGGATTTTAAATTTATTTTTCGGTTGTATACCTGTTCATTAAAATAGTAGGCAATAAGTGCAGTGCCTGAAAAAATAAATCCGTCTTTATGAATGCCACTGCACCAAAACAAAAATGAAGGAAGCAGAAAGATACAGGCAATTAAGAGTAACCTGTTTAAAGTAAAAAGTTGCTTCACTAATTTATAAAGTGCTACTGGCCCAAAGAAAAAGAAGAAATTGAAAAAAACAATATCGGCATAGTAGTTTTTAAAGGTAAACACATTGCATATTGCCAGCAGCTTTATTACAATGGTGCTTTTAAGATCGTTCCAGTAGGAATTTTCACCGGCAAATAGGCCACTACTTTGCTGGTACCCACTCACGAAAATATCTTTAAAAAATGCCAGGGGATCTTTCAGCAACCAATCTGTTTCGCCTTTGCTTAAATCAAAATAATGCCATGTATCGCTGTTTGCATAATAGGCTGGTTGCAAATAAAAAAATGCGTAAGCAAGCCCTGCAATAATTTTCAACGTAAATAACCCAGTAAGCCACCAATTATTCAAACCCGTATTTTTAAAAAAACGCATGCGGGTAATTAGCCAATTGAAAATAACCAGATAAACAATAAAAAACAGGATAGTTTGCACCGTTTGGTAGTTAAATAATTTTGTAAATGAGGTTACGGCCGCCAAGCTAAACAAAATATTGTGGCAATTAATTGAATTTTTAAAATTGCAAACAAAAGAACCGGCATTAAATGAATGGTATTTAAAATCGGTTGGTGCTTTTAAAATTTTCGCTTCGGTAAAAGTTCAATTTATAACAGAACGATGAACGTAATGCGACGCAACCATGACGCCACAAAGAACAAATGCCGGTTTCAAAAAATATTGAAGTATATAAACGCTCTGAAATTTGGAATGCGTTCGTTTAATTTTAATTTTTGCAGGAGTTGGGAGGATGAATTTATTTTCTAATATTTGTATCCCGTAAAAAATACCGGGGCATGATTCTTGAGGAATGTGTAACCTGTAAATCAGGCTGCTGGTTTTGGGGTTTGCTAACCATATTTGATGGAATTTATTTTTTCAATATCCGCTGAAAAATCATAAAGAGGTAATAATTTTTATGATGTTTTATTTTAAACAGGCTTTATGATACAACACCGTGATTTAATTGAAGTTGAACAACAAACAGGCTATGTTACCCATCATGTGAATTTTAGGGTTATAGAGAAAAAAGAAAATATTCTGTCGCCTAATTTTACCAATGGTTATAGCAAAATAATCCGCGCCATCGATATATTTTTCTCGATCTTTCTTTTTTGCATATTCGTGCTTGTGGCTCCATTTATTTTTATAGCCAATGCCATTCTTAGCCCAGGTCCATTGTTTTACAGGCAAACAAGGGTTGGAAAAAAAGGCAGGCATTTTACCATTCTTAAATTCAGATCAATGAAAATTGATTCGGAATCGGATGGTGTTGCAAGGTTTACATCGGAAAATGATGAAAGAATTACACCCGTAGGTTCGTTTCTGCGTAAAACAAGGATAGATGAATTGCCCCAGGTAATCAACATATTAAGAGGCGAAATGTCACTAATTGGCCCTCGCCCAGAGCGCCCCGAATTTGTTGAAGAATTTATACGTCAGGAGCCGGATTATGAGTTAAGAAGTCTTGTAAAGCCGGGCATTACAGGCTGGGGACAGGTAAAATACAGGTACACCAGCACATTGGAAGACGGCTTAAAAAAACTTGAATACGATTTACACTTTATAAAAAACCGAAATTTTTCAATGGATTTCGATATCATTTGCCGAACCATCATTACTGTAATTTCCCGCAGCGGTACTTAAGTTTAGTAGTAATTTTTATTGGCCCGGCTTAATATTTACTATGAAGCTTTTGTTGCGTCGCACTGTTGTACATCAACAATTCTACTGAGCAGATTAAAGCATAGACATTGAATTTGTGGGTAATTTTCTACAGGTATTGGGCAATTTTTTTCAATGGCCGTACAATTAATAATTTTGCCGGGAAGCGCAGACCATTCAATTTCCACGAACGGATAATTTCTTTATTTCCCTGAATAATATTTTTTAAACTCTTATTGCTTGCCCCGCCCAAACGCATTCGTACCAGGAATTTATTTATGAAAATGAGTTTGAAATGCATGGCCCGGAATGCCCGGATCATAAACTCATAATCAGCAGCAATCTTATACGAAAGATTGTAGCCACCTACGGCATTATAAACACTCTTTTTTACAAACAATCCGGGATGTGGTGGTATTTCCCCATCCTCAAAAAAAGTTTTGTAATGAGGCTTTGTAATCCATTTTCTCACCACTTTATTAATATTGGCCTGTTCGCAATATACCAGGTTGCCGAATACAGCATCAGCCTTTAGATTATTGCTGAATGTTTCTGCAATTTCCTCAATCACGTTATCACTGTAATAAACATCATCTGAGTTTAAAATGCCCACAACATCGCCGGTTGCCAACGCGATGCCTTTATTCATTGCATCATAAATTCCCTTATCTTTTTCCGATATAATTTTGTGTATCCTTGTTTTATAACGGTTAATTATTTCCAACGTTCCGTCAGTGGAGCCGCCGTCTATAATAATGTATTCAATGTTTAAATAAGTCTGGCTTAATACAGATTCAATTGCGTTTGCAATAAATGTTTTGTTATTATAAACAACCGTAATTACAGAAACTTTCATCATTGCCAAATGCTGTTTTGAATTGCAGTTATGCAGTAAAATGTTGTTTGTAGACATCCATAATTCCTTGTTTCAATTCAATTTTATATTTCCAACCTAAAGCATTCAGCTTCGACACATCCATTAATTTTCTTGGTGTACCATCGGGCTTTGAGCTGTCGAATACAATATTGCCCTCAAAGCCAGTGATCTTCTTTATTAAACCTGCAAGATCAGCAATACTAATATCAGCTCCAATGCCGATATTGATCTGGCCTCCTTCATCAAAATGGCGCATTAGATATGCGCAAGCATCGGCCATATCATCTACATGCAAAAATTCACGTAAAGGTTTTCCACTGCCCCAAACTGTTACCGTTTCAGCATTTGCAATTCTAGCTTCATGAAATTTCCTAAGTAAGGCTGGCAACACATGCGAGTTGTTTAAATCGTAATTGTCATTTGGCCCGTATAAATTCGTTGGCATGGCTGAGATAAAATTACAACCATATTGGGCCCTGTAAGCATCGCACATTTTAATGCCTGCAATTTTTGCAATTGCATAAGGTTCATTTGTAGCTTCCAATAAACCTGTTAATAGATATTCTTCTTTTAAGGGTTGGGGCGCAAGCCTTGGATAAATACAGGAAGAACCAAGGAACAATAATTTTTTTACACCCTGCATATGTGCAGCATGTATGATATTATTCTGTATCTGAATGTTATCGTAAATAAAGTCTGCACGGTAGGTATTGTTTGCAAGAATGCCTCCAACTTTGGCCGCAGCCAGAAAAACATAATCAGGCTTTTCTTTTTCAAAAAAAGCAAATACATCTGCCTGTTTGCGCAGGTCCAGTTCTGAGGAAGTACGCAAAACAAAATTTGTGTATCCCTCTTTTTGCAACCGTCTTAATATTGCACTCCCCACCATGCCCTTGTGACCCGCGATATAAATTTTATCGGTTAGATTCATGCTTAAATAATTTAATATCACTCTGCACCATTTCCTTTATCAATTCTTCTAAAGTGTATTCAGGTTTCCAGCCCAATTGTGTTTGTGCTTTTGTGGCATCACCGATTAAAAGGTCTACCTCTGTTGGCCGGAAATAACGGGGATCAATACTTACAACCTGTTTTCCTTTTTCTAATGAAAATTCATGGTTGCTACACTCTGCAACAAATGCTTTTTCATCAATACCTTCTCCCTCGAATGCCAGCGTCACACCTGCTTCAGCAAAAGCCATTTTTATAAAATCTCTTACGGTAGTGGTAATGCCCGTTGCTATTACATAATCCTCCGGTTTCTCCTGTTGCAGTATCAGCCACATTGCCTTTACAAAATCTTTTGCATGGCCCCAATCGCGACGTGCATCAAGGTTTCCGAGGTACAGCATATCCAGCTGCCCCAAAACAATCTGTGCAACCCCGCGTGTAATTTTTCTTGTTACAAAAGTCTCTCCCCGCACCGGGCTTTCATGATTAAACAGGATTCCATTCACTGCAAACATGCCATAAGCTTCGCGGTAGTTTACAGTAATCCAGTAACTGTAAAGTTTTGCAACTGCATAAGGCGAACGCGGATAAAATGGTGTAGTTTCTCTTTGTGGTATTTCCTGCACCAACCCATACAACTCCGATGTTGAGGCCTGGTACACTTTTGTCTTTTTTACCAACCCAAGCAAACGCACTGCCTCCAAAATTCTGAGTGTTCCAATACCATCTGCATTGGCTGTATATTCCGGTGTTTCAAAACTTACTTTTACATGGCTCTGCGCAGCAAGATTATAGATTTCATCTGGCTGTGTTTCCTGTATAATTCTGATCAGATTGGTAGAATCGGTTAGATCGCCGTAATGCAATGTAAGATGCGGATGGTTTTCGTGTGGATCCTGGTATAAATGATCAATCCGTTGCGTATTGATAAGCGAGCTGCGCCGCTTAATACCATGCACCATATAACCTTTGCTTAATAAAAACTCTGCAAGGTACGATCCATCCTGACCGGTAATTCCTGTAATGAGTGCGGTTTTCATGCTTATAATATTGCTGCAAATGTGCGCTAAAATTAGTTACTGCCGTTACAAACTGATTTTTGTTTTAGTCGCAGCTTTTTCTGTCCATTCATGATCCGGACGTACAAATGTGCGACGCAACGAAGATGCCATGAAAAGATACAGCCTGGCTAAAAAAAAATTAAAAAATAAACAGCCTTTTTGTACCCGGCTTTTAGTTAAGCATGAGGCTTTGGTTGCGTCGCACACTTTTACTGCATAACCATGTTGAACATCAACAGCCAATACAAAAACTCACTTAGAAAGTTTCATCAATTCCTTATCAAAAATGCTGGAAATTTCATCGTCAAAATAATTCTTCCAGTCGCCGCTGCCCCCCTTTCTAAAGAAACTTTTATTATCATCGGTGCCTTGCTTGCGCCCACCGGTTAACTGCTCAAAGCTGTTTTTTTCAATAATGCTTTTTATCTCTTCTTCAGTTGTGCTGATGCCATAATGCTTTGTAATGCAAGTGAGGCTTTCGAAAGGTTTTTCCAACAGTTCTTCGTAACGCACAATTAAACCAAGAGGTGATTCTTTGTATTGATTCCAACTGTTTACCCATTGAACATATTGTGGCAACAGCGTTTTACCGAAATGCAATAACGAATCTTTAATTGGCAGCTTCTTATACAATGAATGCTCAGGATGATACGCTGTACGCTGTACGTAAAAAATATAACTTACGGCAACATCCCGCAGGTCGCGGTAAATAACCAGGTATTTAATATTGTTTTTCTGCAGCAGGTTAAAATTATGCGGCGAGCCATGGGCATGTAATTTTAATACTACCAAGGCATTTGAAAATCTTTCAAAAGTATTTAAAGGCAAATCGTAAGTATGACTCTCATGATGTTTTTGCTCGTAAGCAACTGCTTCGGGCAGCATTATTTCTGAAAACCCCGGATAAGAACCCAGCATCATTTCAAGCCAGGTGGTACCGCTCTTAGGTAAACCCGCAATGTATAAGGTGGTTTGTGTATACTTTTCTTTGTAAAGATCGTACTGAGCCCTGCATTTTTTTAACTGCGACCAGTAGCGTGGCCATGCAATCATTTTCTTACCAAGCGGTGCTATAAACGACGGAACCGAGGCGCGGGCATATTTTTCAATAGTTGTATAAATGCTGTTTGGCATGCCTGGGTTTATTAATCTTCGATTACTCTTTCACGTACCGGTTTGGCAGGATTGCCTGTGTAAATCGTGTAAGGTTCTAAATTTCTGGTTGCTACAGAACCAGCGGTTAAAAAACTGTGTGAGCCGCAGGTAACGCCGCCGCAAACTATGGCTCTTGATGCAATCCAAACACCTTCCTCAATAATAACGGGCATTAGCACAATGCCAAAACTGCTTTTCTTATAATCGTGGTAACCGGGCAAAATCATAGCGCCCTGCGATACGGTTGTTTGGTTGTGCAGTATTACTTTTTCACGGTTATCGATGAAAACATTTTCACCAATAGAAACATAATCACCCGCCTCGAAATGCCAGGGAAACCTGATATAAACGCCAGGCTTTATGGCGAACCGTTTTCCTACTTTGGCGCCGAATAATTTTAATAAAAAAACTTTAGGCCCAACTACGGGGAAAAGGTGGCTGTTAAAAAAAATGACGTTTACAAAATACCAGAGAATGATTTTCCATTTTGGTGCTCCCGGCTTGTACCAACTGTTATCAAAGTTTTGCTTTTGTACTTTCTTTCTTTCCTGCATAACATTCATGAATGCGAATTTACTAGCTTTTCAACAACCCGTTGTAAAGTTCGAATTGCCGGGCTGCAATCAGCTCGTTACTGTAATTGCTTTGCATAAACTGCTGGGTTGAAGTTCCCAGTTTTTCGATAAACGCTTTATCAAGGTTCATGCATTTTTCAAGCGATGCTTTAATGGCTTCAGCGGTGGTGCCTGTTACAATTGCTAATTGCCGCTCTATTAGCTCGGGGAAATTGCAGCCTTCGGTGATAACAGGAATTAATCCTCTTGCCGCGGCCTCTATAAGGCTAACCGAAAACCCTTCACTGGTAGATGGTAGAATAAAGAAAGTACTTTTTTTAAGCCATTCCTCTTTTTCTGTTTTATAGATCGGGCCTATGTATTCAATATTACTGCTTTGTTGAATCAGTGGTTGCAGCTTTGCGAGTTCGCCGTCATCGGGACCAGCAATTACAAGTTTAAAGTTTTTATTATTCTGTAATGCAGAGGTTAACCACCCATTTACCAAAGGCACAACATTTTTTACAAAGTGCAGCCTCGCCATAAAGAGGAATATTTTTTCTTCTGCTGCTACTGATTTTATCGTAAGTGGCGGCATATTAATACCTGTGGGCATTACAATGATTTCTCTGCCAGGAAACATGCGTGCAAGAAAATCCTTTTCCGGAACGGACAAAGCCCTGATTACATCAGCATTTCTAAGCCTGCTTTTTTCAACCAAGGCCAGGTATATTTTTTTCTTGAGCCATTTTTGAGAAAGGCCCCAGGGAGCCAGGTTACTATGCGGAACAAATACCCATTTAAATCCCTGGCTGGCTAAGTATTTACCCCAAACACTTTGAAAACTCCAAGGGGAGTGCGTAACGATAATATCGTTTTTGGGATCGAGTTCGCGGGCAATTATCAATTCTTTTAAGTGATTAATACCTGTGTCTTTTAAAGAAACAGTTTGCACAGAAGGAAAATCCTGGTTGTAATCCGAACCGGGAAACCATAGCTCTGAAGTTACATTGTGATTTTTGTACAGGAAAGGTGCCGTATTAATAGCAGCAGTAAAAACCCCCATTCGTATTGGGTTTACATCTTTTATCAGATTGATGATCCTCATTCGGTAATTCGTTAAAAGTTGTGCTTTATTGGCTACAAGTATATTATTGTTTAACAAGTTTGACTATCAACTTTGCTGAAATATGATCTGAAAGTACAAGTGAGTGACACAACAACAGCTTAATGGATATTCTTCTGCCGGTAAAATAATATGTATTCAATTACCAATCCATATTGCTTTCGTAACCGAGCAAGATCAATGTGCTGCCTGCATAATGTTTAAACACTTCGCATGCTTCAGGTGTAAAATGATTCTTCCAGTCTTGTGCAATTCCCTTCCTTAAAAAACTGTTTTTATTTTCCTGGCCAGGCATACGGTTGGTTTGGTTTTGAAACGAAAACCTGCTGATTGTTTCTTCAAGCTTATCTTTCTGTAACGGTGCATCAGTTAAAGAATGGAGTACGCGTTCCATTTCGGAAAAAGTATTTTTAAGCAAGTCTTCGTACCGAACGAGTGTAACATTCGGTTTGTTCAGAAATGATTCTGTAAAATCTCTCCAGTTTATTCTTTGTCCGTTGAGTTTAAAGTTGGTGAAAATGTATTTTATAAATGCCGGCATATTTTCTTTAATGTTTTCGAAATTGCCAAAGGGTGCCCTGCTTCTGAATATTTCCACCGCAGATTCCCTTAAACCCTGGTGACCGGTGTACATGTGATGATAAAGTGAAACCATTACATCCCTGCCATCGCGTATAATACAAATGGGGTTTAAAAATGAATCGCTGTAATATTGGTGACCGTGAAGGATACTTTTTTCAAATAAAGGCATACGGTTGCGGGGGAAAGGCAGTTCAAGGTAATCAGAAAGCATTTGACAAAGCCAGGTTCCACCTGATTTTGGAAACTCAGAAACAAGAATAAGCCCCAGTTTTTTTGAAGCATAGTGCCACATGTAATGATACTTGAGCGCTGTAGCCTTTCTTTTAATAATTTGTTTGGTGCCCTGCATAATTTATGGCTTATTATAAATTTTTTACTGCACAACGGCGCAGCAAGGTTGCAATGCAGCGAAGATATTGATACCCGCGCAATAGGCACACAGATTTTTAAAGCTATAATTTGTACAACTGTTTTATATTTTATAATGGTATTCAATGAAGCCTGGCAAAATGCATTGGCTATAAAAGCTGATTGATTTAAAATTTTATGTTGGATTTGCCTGCAGAATTTTATTGAGACAGGCTACGGAGTTTTATGGCATCGCCTGTTGTGTCACTCACTTGTACGTTCGGAAGAAAAGGCAACAAGCCACAAGGCAAAGAGGTAATAGGCAAATTGTATTTTATTGTTCACTGTTCACTGTTCACTCTTCATTTGTATTCTGCCGCTCCGGTGTGCGACGCAAGAGGCGATGCTATGAAATACTGATGCCCGGCTCAAAATCATTCCTTTATGTTTTAACCTTTTGCTCGCTACATTTGTTTACTGATAAATGTTTCTATATGACGAATAAAATTGCAGTTGCCATAACCGGTGCCAGTGGTTCTGTTTATGCAAAACTGCTGATAGAGAAATTGCTTACACTGAATAATCAATGGGAGGAGTTGAGCGTGGTAATGAGCAAGAATGCAAAAGATGTCTGGCACACTGAACTGGGAAATGAAGATTATAAAAATTACCCGGTTAAATATTTTGATAAGCATGATTTTTTTGCACCTTTCGCATCGGGTTCAGCAAAGTATAATATTATGATTGTGGCTCCATGCAGCATGGGTACACTTGGGCGCATTGCCGGTGGCATAAGCGACGATCTTGTAACACGTGCCGCTGATGTAATGCTAAAAGAAAGAAGAAAACTGATACTAATGGTACGTGACACTCCCTACAACCTGATCCATATAAGAAACATGGAAGCCGTAACACTTGCGGGGGGTATTATTTGCCCTGCTACACCTTCGTTTTATAACAAACCACAAACTATAGAAGCAGTTGCTATGACGGTTGTAGACCGTATGCTGGATATTGCGGGTTTACAACTTGATACATTCCGCTGGGGAACCGACAACAAATAAAAAAGCCCCGTTTTTCAACGGAGCCTTTTGCAGCATCTATATCTTCTTACTTCTTGGTATCTTTATTATCGTCTTCCTGCTGTTGAAGCTTTTCTTTGATTTCGGCCAGTGCGCCTAAATCTCCGAGTGTAGCTTTTTCAACCTTGCTTTGAACTGCTTTCACCGCTTTCTGGGTTTTTGCAGCCTCTACATTGGCTTCTTTACGTGCAGCTTCTTTCTCTTCTATTTTGGCCTGCTCCCAGATTTTACTGTGACTTAAAACGATACGCTTTTCGTTGCGGTCGAATTCAATTACAACAAACTGAGCAGTTTCATCAGCAGTAACCAGTTTGCCGTCTTCTTTTGTTAAGTGGCGGGCCGGTGCAAAACCTTCAAGTCCGTAAGGTAACTGAACTACAGCGCCCTTATCATCTTTACGGGTAACAGTGCCTTCGTGTACAGAACCGATAGCAAATGTTTCCTGTAAAGCATTCCAGGGATCTTCTTCCAGTTGTTTGTGGCCGAGTTGCAGTTTCCTGTTTTCTTTATCAACACCAAGGATAATGATGTCGATTTTCTCGCCAACCTTAGTGTATTCTGACGGATGGTTGAAACGTTTTAACCAGCTTAAGTCGCTGATATGGATCATACCACCAATGCCAGGTTCAAGTTCTACAAATACGCCGTAGTTGGTAATGTTCTTAACCAAACCTGCATGCTTGCTTGCTTCAGGATATTTATTTTCTATTGTGCTCCATGGATCTTCAGTAAGCTGTTTGATAGAAAGGCTCATTTTGCGTGAGTCTTTATCAAGGGTAACCACTTTAGCTTCATGCTCATCATTCAGCTTAAAGTATTCTTTAGCGTTGATTGGTGTATTTGCCCATGTAATTTCACTTACATGAACAAGGCCCTCAACACCTGGCTGAATTTCAAGGAATGCACCGTAATCTTCAATGTTTACTACGCGGCCTTTAACAGTTGCGCCTTCAGTGATCCACTCAGGCAGCACATCCCACGGATGTGGGGTTAATTGTTTCAAACCAAGGCTGATACGTTTTTTGTCGTCGTCGAAATCCAGTACCACCACCTGTAATTTCTGGTCCATTTTCAGCACCTCTGTTGGGTGAGAAATACGGCCCCATGAAATATCGGTGATGTAGAGTAAACCGTCTAAGCCGCCAAGATCCATAAAAGCACCGAAGTCGGTGATGTTCTTAACGGTACCTTCCAATACCTGGCCTTTCTCTAATTTGCTCATGATCTCAGCACGCTGAGCTTCAATGTCGCTTTCAATAAGGGCTTTATGAGATACAACAGCATTTTTAATGGTTTCGTTGATCTTAACCACTTTAAATTCCATTGTTTTGCCTACAAACTGGTCGTAATCTGTAACAGGTTTAACGTCGATCTGGCTACCCGGTAAGAATGTTTCCATACCAAATACGTCAACGATAAGACCACCTTTGGTTTTGCTGGTAACAACACCGGTAACCACTTCGCCGGTTTTGTGAACTTCCATAATACGCTGCCATGCACGGAAAATACGGGCAGATTTACGGCTAAGATTTAAATGCCCCTGGCGGTCTTCTTTTTCTACCACCATTACTTCAACCGGGTCGCCAACTTTAAGATTTGGTAAATCGCGGAATTCGTTTAAAGAAATTAAGCCATCACTTTTAAAGCCAATGTTTATTACCACATCAGTTTTAGTAAGCGCTACCACTAAACCATTTACGATTTCGTTGTCTTCAATCTGTACAAAAGTGTCGTCGTACACTTTATCGTACTTGGCTTTTTCTTCCGGAGCATAATGAGAAACATTGCGTTTGTCAATAGTCCAGTCAAAATCATCGTGTGCTGCAATGGTTTCAGCAACAGGCTGCTGTGCAATTACAGGTGCAGCTTCAGGTTCAATTGCGGCGGCAGTTTCTGCTACTGCAGGTGCCTCGGCCACTATTGGGGCGGCTTCTGCTACAGGTTCGTTTGTTGTCGCTGTAGTTGCTTCTGCGGCGTTAGTTTCGGCCACGGGAGCAATCTCCTGTTCATCAGCGTTTGGATTAACAATATTGTTTTCTGACATAATAAACCCGATGGTTTTATTTCGGGGCAGCGAAAGTAGCAATTATTTTTTGAAGTATGAAGTTTGAAGGAATACAATTATGGGCCGGGCAATTGGGGCAGTGATTGAGCTTTTGTTGCGTCGCACACTTGAAGGTTCGGAACATTGGTCGACAGTTGACCGTCAACTGTCGACCAAAGAATCAACAGTACAAGAGCGCGACGCAACAAAAGCTTCATGCATGTTCATTAGCCGGGAGCATAAATTTCTTTTTTAATTGGGTTAGCCTAAAATAAAAAACCGCTTTTGTGCAAAGCGGTTTGTAAATAATCTTAATTGTGTTCTTATCTTGGTTTTAACCAGGATTCGGGATTAAGGTTTGTACCTTTCTCATTTGAAACAAGAAAAAGAATTTGGCCTTCTCCATTAAAACCGGCTGTTGCACGGCCTACTACTTTACCCGCCTTTACCTGCTGCCCTTTTTCTACGCTGGTAGTGGACAAATTATTATACGTTGTAAAATATTTACCGTGCCTTATTACAACAGTTTGACCGGTTCCCAGATCAAATATTGCAGACACAACTCCATCTGCAACGGCTTTAATATTAGAACCAAGGGGCAATGAAATTTCTATACCAGGCATATCGCCTTTTAGTTTTGTATCTGGTATTTGGTAAGGACCGAAATGGGTAGATACGATGCCCTGGTCTGCAGGCCACGGCAACCTGCCCCGCCCGTTTTCAAAATTGATTGATACGCTGGTTTCTTCAGTAGTAGATTCAAAGGGACTGTAAACACGGTTAGATTTAGGAAGGGCTACACTACCAGTAATGGCAGTATTATCATTTTTGGGTGTTGTTTTTACTGTTGCATTATCGTTTGCAGGTGGAGTTGCAGTATTTTGCTGCGCCTGTTTTTTCCTTTCTTCTTCATCTTTCTTAAGCTTAGCCAGCCTGTCCAGTTCTTTTTTCCTGGCTGCTTCAATTTCGCGGCGAATTACTGCCTGCAATGCCTGGGCAAGTTTCTGCCTTGTTTTTTCTTTTTCTTTTAGCTGCGCAGCAATATCTTTTTCCTGCCCTTTTAATTCCTGAACAACCTGGTCTTTTTCTTTCTTGTCATCAGAGAGCACAATTAATTGTTTACTCTGCTCCTTAAGTGAATTATTCTTTTCAGCTTTATTGGAATTGAGTGTTTGTATCTGGCCGGTTAACAGATGCTGTGTTTTTACAATATTATCAACCTGTGTTTCCCGGTATCTTCCATAACTTTTAAGATAAGCCACACGTTTTACGGCATCATTAAAAGTTGTTGCAGAAAAAAGGAAATTCAGGTAATCGTAATTGCTACGGTTTTTGTATGCGAACACCAGGCTTTTTGCATACTTGTCTTTTAAGGTGTCGAGTTCTTTTTTATAGCGGTAAATCTCAAGCTGGTTCTGGTAAATATTATCATCAAGCCTGCGTAGGTCCCTGTTAATATTGTTTACCAGTTCCTGGCGGGCTGCTATTTTACGCTGCACCAAAGCTAACTGCGTAAGTGATTGCTTTTTATTTTTTTTGATCTGGGAAAGGGTATTATTTAAAGCAGATATTTCCTGCAACAACTGCTGTTGCTTTTTTTGAATTTCTTCTTTTGTTTCCTGGGCATTTACAGTAAAACACAAAGCAAAAGCGAGTAAACAAAAAACCAGTTTTTTTAACATGCTTAATTGATTTAACGGGTTGCGCTAAATTAACGCATTAGCACAGAGATTATTACTTGCGCTTGTAATTTTTAGGAATACTAAAGGGATAATCTTGCGGTTTATCAAATGAATATGCTTTAAACTGTATGTCTATATCCAGTTTCGATTTCTCAGCAACAGTTACCCTTCTTTTTGTTGAGAAATAAAAATTATTGGTATTCTCATAGTCATCGTAGGTAATATCGCAGGTACGGTTTCGCATGGGGTCAATATCATCCAACTTGCTGTGGGTTACTTTAAAATCTTTGTTTTCAAGGGTAATCAGGTGTTTAAAAACAGGCCCTGCCATTAATACAAGGAGTTCATTTTCTGTAGCCTTATAAGAAACAACGTTGCTGTCAATAAAAACCGGGTTACCGATGATAAATTCCTGCAGCGCGTCAAAATCGAAAGGAACCTGAGTAAGATCCTGCAGGTAAGAAATACTACGACGCTGATAAGTTTTTTCAAGTTTATTCATCAACTGAAAACTGTCTTTATTTATCTGAAGCCTTACGCCTTCTATACCCAGGGCACCGGTTAAAGATATCCATATAATACTGTCTTTTAATATTCGTATATAGGCTGTGGCATTTTGGTCTCCACTTTCTTTACCCTGGTAATCAACTTTTATTTTGGCAGAAAAAGTCTTGAAATCTACACGTTGTTTATTAAGATTGCCTATAATGCTTTTTACAATAGAAAATGAATCTACGGCTTCTTCCAGTGGTTTTACAATCGTTGCCTGAACGGTATCTTTTTTTGAAATTGCATCTTGTATGCGCTGCACTTTTTTCGAGGGTCTGCAACTTGTAATTAAGGCTGCGATTAAAATATAATATGCGGCTTTTCTCATCTTTTTAATTTATTGTTTGCCTGTATGACCAAAACCACCTTCACCCCTTTCGGTATTATTAATTTCTAAAGTAGCCGACCATTCAACGGCAGTAACCGTATGCACAATCATTTGCGCTATCCGGTCGCCGGGATTAATCAACTGAATCTCACCTGATAAATTTATCAGGATCACTTTTATCTCACCCCTGTAGTCTGCATCAATCGTGCCGGGTGAATTAAGGCAAGTAATCCCATTTTTTAAGGCAAGGCCGCTCCTTGGCCGTATTTGTGCTTCAAAGCCTTCGGGCAATTCAATGAACAAACCCGTGGGTACCGCAAACCGCTGCATGGGCTGCAGAGTAAGTGTTTCAGACAGGTGAGCACGAATATCCATACCTGCTGCACCCGCTGTAGCATAACCGGGTAGTTGGTTGGATGATTGATTAACGATCTTTACTTTTATTTTTTCCACGGGAACAAGCTGGTAATTTGAATTACGGTTAAAATTTATAAAGCCTGCAACAATACAGTAGCATAAGCCATCAATCCCTCTTCGCGGCCTACAAATCCCATTTTTTCTGTAGTAGTTGCTTTTATAGAAACATCCTTTAACCGCAGGCCCAATATACCCGAAATGGTTTGCTGCATTGCAGGCACATAGGGTTTTATTTTTGGTGACTCAAGGCAAAGTGCAGTATCAATATTTATAATGCTGTAACCTTCGGCACTAATTAATTCCAATGTTTTTTTTAATAAAATTTTGCTGTCGATATTCTTAAATTCTGAAGCTGTATCGGGGAAATGTACGCCTATATCGCCAAGGCAAGCAGCACCTAAAAGCGCATCGCATATTGCATGCAACAATACATCTGCATCGCTGTGGCCTAAAGCACCCTTGTTGTGTGGAATTTGTACCCCTCCAATCCACAATTCCCGGCCTTCAACAAGCTGGTGAAAATCTACTCCCATTCCTATTCTGATACCCATAGTTAACAAATTTCAATAAAAAGAAAAGCCTGAACCACAAAGAATTATTTTTTACCGGGCTGCATTTATTTTAATAAGGCACCGGTTGCGTCGCACACTTGTGCTGTATAATTCAATGAAGCAATCAATACAAAAACTTTGGATGTATTTCGCATGTTGCAATATTAAGCTATAAATAAAAAGGCGAAGCTTTGTGCCCCGCCTGGTTAACTGATTTTATTTTCGATGGCTATTTTTGCTCAGGCATATCCTGCTGTAAAAGTGTGCGACGCAACAGGTGATGCCATGAAAAACTTTAGCCTGGCTAAAAATAATTTTCCTATTGCCCGCTTGAACCTGCATCGGGATCGAGATCGAACAGAACCCCAAATCGCAAGGTATTGGAAAGTGGATTGCGTGTAACCCCGTTGCCGGAAGGCGCTAAATATGAAAAATTGAAACCAAACACATTATATTTTACACCCACACCTGCAGTAAAATATCTTCTGCCGCCCTGATTTTTGCCTTCGTAAAAGTACCCTGCACGCAGAGAAAACTGGTCGTTGTAAGTGTATTCTGCACCTCCGGAAAATGTTAGGGCTTTATTGCTGAACGATTTAAACCAACTGCTGAAAATACTGGAATTGCGGTAATCAGCCAGATTTGCAGAATCTGTTGCATAATCGTCTGTAATTGTTGGCGCTGCCGGAACAAGCAGTTTATTGGCATCGAGTGTAAGGGAGAATTTGCTGGTTTCGTCGAACACCCAAGTGTAAGCGAGCCCTGCGCCAAGATTTGCAGGAATGAAATCTTTTGATTTAGCATCATTGGTATAACCAATTTTGGTACCTAAATTAGAAATGCTTAAGCCATAAGTAAGCCCCTGGCCATCTTCGTTCAAACCGCTGTGATAAAGAGAAAAGTCTGCGGCAATAGCGTTACCGGCTTTGTAGGTTACACCATTAAAACTGCCATTTGCAAGGTTAGAATTGATGTATCTTAAAGCTACACCAACGCTAAGATTATCTGAAATTTTTGTAGAATAACCGAAATCTATTGAAAATTCCCGGGGGCGACTGGTTGAAATGTTGTTACCCGCAAAATCTACAAACTGTATTTCGCCCAGGTTAAAATAACGGATACCGCCAGATATAGCCTGGTTGTCATCTAACTGGTGATAGCCTGAAATGGTAGCCAGGTAAACATCTTGTGCAATGGATTTAAGCCAGGGCGTAAAAGTAACGCCAAGGCCAGACCTGCCTGAGGCAAACGGCGTTTTAGAAAGATTCCAGAAACTTGAATTTGCATCGGGTGTTGTGGCTATGCCTGCATCACCCATACCGCCTGCGCGGGCATCTGGGGAAATCCTTAAAAAAGGAACAGCAGTGGTAACTATATATTGCTGATCCTGGGCATTAGAAATCTGGCTTAGACCTAAACCTGCAATCATAAAAAAAACAGTAGCCTTCAATGTAATACGCATTGTAAATATTTTTTTGACGGTTGTAAAAATAGCTGAACAATTAAATAAGCCAATTAAAAAATTATTGTTGATTGTATCAGCAGTGTTAACGTGTAGAGTTTTGGTCAAATACCGGCTTATTTTTATAATGAATTTTATAGCATTTTTTCCTGTAAGGTTGAGCAAATATGAAACAATTTTATTTCCTGCGCAACTATCCTTTGTAAACAAATAGGGAAATTATTCCATCACTTATATTCTAAAGTACCTATGCCAATTAATATATACGTTCAATTAGTTCCTTATGGTATCAAATCTTAAAATATTTTTATTACAGGTACCTGAAAATGATTACCCGGCTTGTGTAAAATCTATTTGTTTTCAATTTTCGTTTCTAAAATCCTATATATTCGCACATCGCAATAATCAGGTACAATAATCTGGTAAGGGTTGCGTTAATTATCAAGTAAAACTGGTGTTACAAATGTTTAAATTAATCAGAAACTCTTTATTTATAGCAGCCTTAATTGGCTTTGCTTCCTGTAAAAATGGTAGCATTTTTAAGAAAAAACCTGAAAAGTCAGATGCTACTGGCTGGAATTATAATGATAAAAACCAGGGAGGGTATTACGTTTTCAAAGCCAAGGATGTAAAAACCGGGCCGGGTCTTGTATTTGTACAGGGAGGAACCTTCACCATGGGCGCAACCCAGGAAGATGTAATGGGTGACTGGAATAATACACCCCGCCGCGTTACTGTGAACTCTTTTTTTATTGATAAAACAGAAGTAGCCAACGTACATTACCGAGAATATCTTCACTGGCTGGATAATGTGTTTTCCGATCCCCAATACGAGGCCGTACTGCGTGGTGCTTATCCGGATACACTTGTGTGGCGTAGTGAACTGGCTTATAATGAACCTTATGTAGAATTTTATTTCCGTCATCCCTCTTACAATTATTATCCCGTAGTAGGGGTTACCTGGAAACAGGCCCATGACTTTTGTATCTGGCGCACTGACAGGGTAAATGAAAATGAGCTTATAAAGGAAGGTTATCAAAATAAAAATGTAGTAAAGCAGGAAATGAATGGCGGTGGCCAGGATAACTTTAATACAAAAAGCTACCTTTTGGGTGAGTATGATGGAATTCCCTCTAAACCTAAGAGTAAAAAAGAACAGTTACTAGATGGCCAGGGAAGGCCCCGTACTAAAGTGAATTTCTCTGATGGGATTTTGTTCGCAGATTACAGGTTACCAACGGAAGCAGAATGGGAATATGCGGCGCTTGGTTATATAAATGAAAATCCCCAACCCCGTAAATCTGAAAAGAAGAGGGGCGAGGAGTTAATTGCCAATAAGCAGATATATGCATGGAAAAATGATGGTTACGATAACCTGCGTTCAACAAAAAAAGGTGCATGGCAAGGTGCTTTTCTCGCAAATTTTAAACGAGGAAATGGCGATTATATGGGAACACCCGGAGGATTGAACGACCGTGCAGCAATACCTGCCCCCGTAACTTCTTTCTTTGCCAATGGTTTTGGAATATATAACATGAGTGGTAACGTAAACGAGTGGGTAGCTGATGTGTACAGGCCACTTACCAATATGGAAGTAAATGACTTAAACCCTTATCGCGGAAACGTATTCACCAAAGTTGATATCAGCGGTGGTCAGGGTAACTTAAGAGACAGTATAGGGCGAATAAAAACAATTCCTGAAAATGATTCTGACTTGTCGGTACGCCGCAACTACCAACATTCTTATGCAGTCAACTATCTGGATGGTGACTCATTAAGCAGGGTAACTTACGGTTATGGCGTTACTACTTTGGTAAGTGATAAATCACGGGTTATAAAGGGAGGAAGCTGGCTTGATATGCCTTACTGGTTAAGCCCGGGTACACGCCGTTTTGAAGAGGAAAATCAAAGCAGCAGCTCCATCGGATTTCGTTGTGCAATGAGCCATTTTGGTCCGGCCGAAGGTACTTCAACAAAATTGCAGAATGGTAATTTCTTTCCTAAGAGCAGGCAAAAACGATAATTCTTTTTCTAAAAAAATATTAAGATCCCGGCTCAATTTGCCGGGATCTTTTTTTGTTTTAATACAATTTTTTTTAGCCCGGCTTTGATTCATTAATGAGGCTTTCGTTGCGTCGCACACTTGTGCAGAAGAATAGATTTCAGCAATTGGCAATCAACTTTCTGGAATACAGTCTACTTTTATTGTGAAGCCTTATTACCAGTTGCTGAATATGGTTCAGAACGTAAAAGAGTGCGACGCAACAAAAGCTTATTTCATATTCAAATGCCGGAGTTCAAAATACTTCTTAGAATTTTTTTACATATACACATACACTGGTTATTTTCACTTTAAATAATATTTTTATTAAAGTTTATTGAGATGTTTTCAAACAATCATAAACTTTGCATTCACAACCTTTCGTTTTCAAAATTTCACCACATCACATATGCCGGTTTATAATCAGAGCAGAAGCAGGGTAATTCAGCTGATCTTCATAGCAGTTTTTATCGTTATAACGGCGCAGTTACTAAACCTGCAGCTATTTTCTTCAGAGTATACCATACAGGCAGAGAATAATGCCATTTACCGTAAGGTGGTTTACCCCGACAGGGGTATTATCTACGACCGTAAGATGCGCGCCATACTTGAAAATACCATTATGTACGACCTTATGGTTACGCCTAATGAAACGCGGGGCTCTGATACGTTTACCTTATGCACAATACTGGGTATTGACACAGCAGAATACCGTAAGAGAATGGTTACTGCCATTATAAAAAATACCAGCTACAAGCCCAGTGCTTTTGCCCCTTTGGTTAACCAGGAAATATATGCACGCCTGAACGAAAATATGTATAAATTTCCCGGTTTCTTTTTAACAGAAAGACCCGTAAGAACTTATCCTTACAGTGTTGCTGCCAATGTGCTGGGCTATGTTGGAGAAGTAGATACCACCTACCTGCGTAAACACAAAGCAGATGGCTACCAAATGGGCGACTATGCAGGTATTACCGGTCTTGAGAGCAGTTATGAAAAAGTATTGATGGGCCAACGGGGAGTAAAGCGTTCTATTCGTGATAATAAAAACCGCATTCAGGGTTCTTATGAGAATGGAGCATTTGATACAGCTGCTCTTGCAGGCCGTAACCTTTACAGCAGTATGGATGTTGAACTGCAGCAACTTGCCGAAAAGCTGCTGGGCAGTAAAATAGGAAGTGCAGTGGCAATCAATCCTAAAACAGGCGGAATTCTTGCGATGGCCACAAGCCCTACCTATGATCCAAATATGCTCACAGGTTCAGAACGGAGAAAAAATTATGGCCGTCTTGTTTTAGATACTGCCCGTCCTTTGCTTAACCGTGCCATTAAAGGGCAGTACCCCCCAGGGTCTACATTTAAACCAATGGGTGCACTTGTTGCACTTGATGAAGGGATTATTACTCCTGCTTATGGTTATCCCTGTGGCGGCGCATATTATGCTTGTGGCAGACCAGTAAAATGCGAGCATCACGATGCAGGCCATGCAGCTTCGCTCAGGCTTGCTTTATCACATTCCTGCAATTCTTATTTTTCCAATGTTTTTAGAATGGCAATTGATAATCCTGCATATAAAACTCCCCAGGAGGGTTATTTAAAGTGGAAAGAATATATGAATGCTTTTGGGTTAGGCGTAAGGTTAAACATTGATTTACCCAGTGAAGACCGCGGCAATATTCCCGATACTTCCGGCTATAACAGGGACTTTGGAGGAACACATTGGAATAGCTGCAATATTTTAACTCTTGGTATTGGCCAGGACAGGATGCTGGCTACCCCATTGCAACTAGCAAACGCCATGTGTTTTATTGCCAACAAAGGATATTACTATACCCCACATTTTGTTGACAGCATAGAAAATGAAAATATTGATGACAGCGTTTACCTGGGAAAGTATCGCAGAAAACACCAGGTAACAAATATTTCTGCTGAAGACTTTGATGCAGTTCAGCTTGCTATGCTCGACGTAACACTTTCAGGTACAGCAGTAGGAGCCAGAATTGATGGCATAGATATTTGCGCAAAAACCGGTACTGCACAAAATCCGCATGGAAAAAACCACTCACTTTTTGTTGCTTTTGCACCAAAAGATAATCCAAGAATAGCAATTGCTGTAGTAGTAGAAAATGCTGGGTTTGGTTCTACATGGGCAGCCCCCATCGCATCACTGATGATGGAAAAATATTTGAATGATACCATTTCAGCCAAGAGACTCCCCGAAGTTGACAGAATATCAAAAGCAGACCTTATTCCAGCCGCAATAAAACACTGGTACGCAGTAAAAGATTCTATAAAACTCGCAAAACTTGCGAAACAAATAGATGCAGACAAAGCGCCTACATTTGAAAATACAATCGATAACAAAAAGCACACATTCGATCCTGAGGCAGAGCCTAATCGAAAAGATGACGACAATAGCGATACCGGAAAAGCAAAATCACCGGCCATAAAACCAAGTGAAAAGCAATTAAAGAAACCAAGCAATAAAAAATGAGCAACGCTTCGCATAGTTCCATTTCAAAGGGAGTAGACTGGATGGTAATCTGGCTTTATGCCATCCTCGTTTTTATTGGTATACTCTGCATTTTTATGGTTGAATACAATCCCGATAAATTTACTGCCGCATCTTTTTTTACATTCAATACCAATTATAGCAAACAATTGCTGTTTGCGGGTATCTGTGTGCTGCTTGCAATATTCATATTACTCAGCGATAGTAAGCTCTACACTGCATTTGCCAATCTTTTCTACGTATTTGGTATTGCATTAATGCTGGCTACGTTTGTATTGGGCAAAGATATCAATGGCTCTAAAAGCTGGATACCTTTGGGCGGTGGCTTTAACCTTCAACCGGCTGAATTATGCAAGATATTTACAGCACTTGCTCTTTCTAAATATCTCTCACAGCTCGATACAGATTTTTCAAAAACAAAATCGCAGGTTATTGCTGCAGCCATCGCCATGTCTCCGGCTGTACTGTCGGTGTTACAACACGAAGCTGGTCTTGCACTTGCTTACCTTAGTTTTTTTATTGTAATGTACCGAGAAGGGTTACCGGGAGCAATACTGGTTATTGGTTTTTCTTTCGGAGCTTTAGTAGTAGCTACCTTGCTGATAGAGCCCAATACACTTGCCATTGTACTTACACTTATTGCGGCAGGCACCGTTTATTTTATGCGCAGGCAGGTACGCAGAAACCGGAACTTGCTAATCATTATTATAGGTGTTTGGGTATTGTGTGTAGGCATTCAGCGGTTTGCAGTCCCTTACATTTTCAATAATGTTTTCGAATGTTACCAAAGCCAACGTATTTACAATGCAATCGGCAAAGACTACGATTGCAGCCAGAACAGCACAACTCAAAAAGAAGAAGCAAATTCCAAAACCGTAAAAAAGCCCGACGATTATAATGTGCGTCAAAGCAAGATCGCTATTGGTTCCGGCGGAATTCTTGGAAAAGGCTTCTTAAAAGGCACTCAAACACGTGGTAAGTATGTACCCGAACAACATACCGATTTTATTTTTACTTCATTAGGCGAAGCTTTTGGTTTTGTTGGCTGTTTTATTTTTCTTGGTCTTTATCTCATGCTGCTTTTGCGAATCATTTTTATTGCCGAACGGCAACGCAGCGCATTCAGCCGGGTATATGCTTATTGTATTGCAAGCATTCTTTTCTTCCATATTACCGTAAATGTTTGTATGACGATTGGCTTATTCCCCATCATCGGCATCCCGTTGCCGCTAATCAGTTACGGAGGTTCATCATTGCTCACTTTTACAGTACTTATTTTCATACTCGTAAGGTTAGATGCAGACAGGCAAATGGTGTTACGTTAGTTTTTTTGAACCAGGCTTAAGCTTTACTATGAAGCTTCTCTTGCGTCGCACACTTTTACGTTCCGCTCGTTATTTGGCATTGTGCAATCAACTTTAATATTGCCTTATTTGTTGCTCTTAAAAAAATTGTACAGAAATTATTACTGCTGCTTTCTGCTGGAGCCTCCATTTAAAATGATTCATTTAATTTCATTTTTTAACTCAAAATTTAATAATGCAGATCATCCCGCTTTCCGAAGGTGTATTTACAATAGATAAAACAAAAGTCTTTGTTCCATTTGATCTTAATACAGATGATCTGCAAAAGCGAGCTACAGGCAGCCTATTGGTAGAGGTTCAGCCCTTTGTTGTAAAAACCAATAACGACATTTTATTGCTTGATGCAGGCCTTGGCTTTTCCCGGAATGGCGAACTGCAACTGCATACCAACCTAAAAGAAAATGGTATTCAACCAGCCGATATTACAAAAGTATTGATGACCCATTTGCACAAGGACCATGCTGGCGGCATTAGTGTAAAAGACAGGCTGGGTAATTATCATCTGGCTTTTCCGAACGCAACATATTACGTGCAGCAAAAAGAACTGGACTTTGCACTGGAAACCGGGTTCCCATCATTTATGGCTGAAGAAATTTCAGTGTTGCAAAGAAACCCGCAGGTTACTTTTCTTGATGGCGACGGAGTAATAGATAATTACATTCACTATCACGTAACCGGTGCCCACAGCCCATACCACCAGGTATATTGGATAAAAGAAGACAACCAGACCATTTTTTTTGGCGGTGATGATGCACCGCAACTTCAACAAATGAAAAACAAGTTTGTAGCCAAATATGATTTCGATGGAAAGAAATGTATGGAGCTGCGTCAATTGTGGTGGCAGCAGGGTAAAGACCAGGGTTGGACTTTTTTGTTTTATCATGATGTGAAAACACCGTATTACACTTTCCTGGCTTAATCACAGGATTTACAAATGATTATTTGAAGTATAGAAAAATGGCAGAATAACTGCACTGAAAATGTTCAATAGAATTGTTTTCGTAAAAGAGTGCGACGCAAGAGAAGCTTCATAAAAAATCTAATGCCGGGTACAAAAAAATTCAAATAGTATGTACATGAAAAAACCCGGCATTAAGCCGGGTTCTTGTAAACAATTTCGTAGCAAAGCTGCTCTGTATTAATTGATCCTTATCGTAATAATTGATAACTTATCGCCCTTGGCTTTCATTAAAATTGTAATGTTATAACTTTTAGACCCGCCTTGTAATTTACCGGTCATATAACTGGTTCCACCCATTTCTCGCTGAGAAGAAAGCTCGAAGCCATTGATGCTATTGGCATCGAAGAAACTTTTAAGTGTAATGCCGGCCTGTGTTTTACCCACACTTTTCACTTCGTCTTTTTCAGGCAACTTAAGATCTATAAAATTGTCAAGAAAACTGCTGAATTGTGCGGCATCGCCCTGTTTTAGCGCAGTTACAATTTTGTCACTATCGGCGGTAGGCTGAAAGGCACTTAATGAAACTACAAAACCCAATAAAAGCAAAAACTTTTTCATAGAGAGAAATTTGTATAGCAAATATGGCTAAAAGTATGCCAATGTATTTATTTTGCCATTATTGTAAAAATAGGCTGTTCCTGCAAATTGCCAAATTAATGTAGCTTTATCGCATGAAAAATAAGAAAGTAATTTTAGTAATAATGGACGGATGGGGACTTGGAAAAGTAAAATTATCTGATGCTATTCAGAATGCCAATGTACCATTTGTTAGTTCGCTCTATACAAAATATCCAAATTCAACGCTGGTTACCTGCGGTGAAGCCGTGGGCCTACCGGATGGCCAGATGGGTAACAGTGAGGTAGGTCACCTTAACCTTGGTGCGGGCCGTGTTGTGTACCAGGAATTGCAACGGATCAACGTTGCAGTGCGTGATGGCTCTTTTGCAAAGAATGCACAACTTCTGGCTTCTGTTAAATATGCCAAAGACAACAATAAAACCCTTCATTTGCTTGGCCTTGTAAGCGATGGAGGTGTACACAGCCACACCCGCCATCTTAAGGCCATCTGCGATGTATGTAAAAACGAGGGATTGACTAATGTTTTAATTCACGCTTTTACAGATGGCAGAGATACTGACCCTAAAAGTGGTTTGGGTTTTCTAACAGATCTTCAAAATCACCTGGATACTTCTGCCGGTTCTATTGCAACTGTTACCGGGCGCTACTATGCAATGGACCGCGATAAAAGATGGGAGCGTGTAAAACTTGCCTACGATGCAATGGTAAATGGCATTGGCGAAAAAGCTGACGATATGCTTAAAGCCGTAGCAAACTCTTACGAAAAAGATGTAACTGATGAGTTTATTAAACCCATCATCAATTCAAAGCTTGAAAGCACAATTATTAAAGATGGTGATGCTGTTATTTGCTTCAATTTTCGCACAGACCGCTGCCGCGAGATAACCGATGTGCTTACCCAAAGTGATAAGCCCGATTTTGGAATGCATACGCTGAACCTGCATTACACCACAATGACGGACTACGATAAGTCCTTTAAAAATGTACACGTTATTTTTGATAACGACAACCTGAATAACACGCTCGGCGAGGTACTTGCAGCAGCAGGCAAAAAACAAATACGCATTGCCGAAACAGAAAAATATCCGCATGTAACATTCTTCTTCAGCGGTGGAAGAGAAGTGCCATTCGAAGGTGAAACGAGGATCATGGCACCGTCACCAAAAGTGGCAACCTACGATCTTAAACCCGAAATGAGTGCGGTTGAACTAACCGATAAACTTATTCCCGAAATTGAAAATGAAACCGCCGATTTTATCTGTCTAAACTATGCCAATGCAGATATGGTGGGCCATACCGGCGTTTGGGATGCAGTGGTTAAAGCGGTTGAAACCGTAGACCGTTGCGTAGAAAGGGTTGTAACTGCAGCGTTGCCGCATGGCTACACCGTTTTCCTTACAGCCGATCATGGAAACGCCGATTATATTATTAATGAAGATGGTTCACCCAATACAGCGCACACATTAAACCTTGTTCCGTTTTTTGTAATTAGCAACGATTGGCATGGCACATTATTACCGGGTAAATTAGGTGATCTTGCCCCAAGTATTTTAACGGTTATGGGTTTGCCCATACCCAAAGAAATGACAGGCGATATACTGATAAAACCGTAGTAAATTTTATAGTAAAAGCGCAGGCAAAAATTTTTGCCTGCGCTTTTTTATTTTGAAAAAATAAAGAATTTCTTTGAGCCTGGCTGAAGTTTTTCATGGAATCATTTCTTGCGTCGCACTCTTGAACGGTTGGATTATTTATTGAGCCTTTATCGCTGCGAATGTTATTCGTAATAAGAGCAACATGCTGCACAGAATGTTGAATAGAATTGCTGCAGGTGCAGTGTGCGACGCAACAAAAGCTTCATTCCTTTTGCTTAGTTGGGCTCAAAGAAATCCTGCTTTTTTTGACATACACAAAAAATCCTGCAGAAATAATAAGCACTGCTATCGCAACAAGTATAATAAAAACGGGCGCTGAGTTGTTGAAAACATTGTGCAAGTAAGGCGATGCATACAGCGGCAAACCAGCCAATGCTACCACCGTTCCCAAACTCATAGCGGACGCTGTCGCGGGATATGCGGGAATGCTGCTGTACATTAGCTGCAATGTAATGGGTACTGAACTTTGTAAACAGGCCACACCAAAAGCCATCGCAATCATATTGTTTCTCCCAAGCTCAAAAAAAATAAATGCCAGTGGCAATGTTATATAAACCCAGCGTTTCCAGCCAATTTTATCGGCAAACAAACCACCGATTAATTTTCCGGCAAATGCGCTTAAACCAAGTATCAATAAACCATATTCGTACTGCTGTGAAAAACTGTTCAGCAGATCGAACAGGAAAGAACGTAAGCTCATTACCAATAATAAAATCATCATCAGCAGGTCGTGTGTATCGATAGCTTTTTCATTTTCTTTCTTTCGTAAACTGTAAACAGGAAAGCCATTTTGCATAATGAGTAAAAACAAAACTAAAGCAATGATCAATGGAACCAGCATCCAGTTGCTACTGATTGCCCCGCAGAAACCGCCCAATGTTAAACCCGCAACACCAGGCGCTGTAAAAATGCCTAGTGGTGTAATTTTTTCTTCATTCACCATAAGGCATACACAACCGCCCACTACATGTATGCCAGCCGATGCAATGCCAGCAATAATGATTGCCGTAAACGGATCTATAAAAGAAACAAAACATGCAACCAATAAAAGGATAACAGAGATTACTCCGAAAGTTTTTAAATCTTTTTTATTGTCGAGCCATAAACCAACAGGCAATTGTCCGCCAAAAGCCAGAACAGCATAAATAATCATAGCAAAGAAACTCTGCTGTGGTGCAACTGTAAATGCATAATGCGCCAGCAGGTAACCCGCCACCCAATCGTTTACGCCATGTAATATGCCCCAGTACAATGGTGTTGAAATATTTTGTTTCATACAGTGGGGTGATTAAATTAGTGGGATATCTGAAATCCAAATTCCAATAAATAAGCTTAAACCATTTGCGCCAAGTGAAACCAGTAAAGCCTTTTGCCAGTTGCCACTGAAGAATATTTTAAAACCTATGGCTTCGGCAATACATACAGCAACTTCAAGAATAAGTAATGGAATGTGCGTGTTGTAAAAAAGTAACGTAAGCAGTGGCCAGGTAAAAAAATTCAGCAGTATTGTTACCGGTAGAACTGTTTTCCATTGGCTGCGGTAACATAGCAATGCAACAGGTAGTTCGAGTAATAAAGTGTACAGCAGGTATTGGAACATCTCCATCATAGCACCGGATCAATATTGTTCTTGCGTGGCTTTCTTTTGCGCCATAAAAAAAAAGCGATCAGTGCAACCAAAGCAACAACACTTACACCAATAAGCAGTTCATTGGTTTTCCAGAATCTCTTGAGTGCGTCAGCCGTGGTGCTTTTGGCATTGTTTAAAGTGTCGCCGTTTTCGATGTTGCTGAATGCAGTTGTGTACATCAGCTTATTATTTTGCACACCCGTAAAAGTTATTTCAAAATTGCGCTGCTCAAATTCGCCCAGGTAAAGGGTATCGGTATTTGTGTTGTTATAAGCTGCAAAAATGGCAATTTGGTGGGGTACTCCGCGGCTTGCATAGATCGTGTACAAAGTATCCCGTGTTATGGTTATTGTCTTGTCATAATCCAGTATTTGCAAGGTATAATCTCCAAGGGTGGAAACGTTTTTGAAGTTTGCCTGTACATCGCTTCGGGCTTTATTACCAGGCATATCGGCAAAAACGCATACTGTAAAAAACAACAGACAGATCATTAAAACTGAAACACTTTTTTTTGTCATGCGTACATGATTTTATTTACCTGCAACGGCATCATCGCTTACTTACGGCGATATTAAGATATAGAGAATTTTTAAACTCTGATGCATAAATATTTTATTGGTGTATTTCAAACTTCTTACGGTATAAACGATAATTTTTTTTGAAACCAGCATTTATTCTTCGTGGCAGCATCGTTGCACAGTTTATCCCGTCCCGAAAGCTTTCGGGATTCGGGACATTACATTCATCTGTAAATCATTGATTGGGCTTTTACCAAAGCGAAAATTTAAATACCGGCATTGCGGATTTCATTTTTATATATTACGCATGGCTTCTTCTTTTTGAATATTTTTGAAACTGCCGGATAAACGGACACAGTAAATATGAAACAAAGCATAACGATTGCCGCAAACAAAACCAACTTCATTAATGGAGGCAAAAGCTCAAAAGAATTACAGTCGTACAAGTGTGCGACGCAACAGAAGCCTCATAGCCATGTAAAAGCCTGGCTCAAAATGGCTTTTGTATTTGTTTTAATTATCGGTTTCGTTACGCACTCTTTTGCACAAACTATTGTAACCATTCCCATAGAAACAGAAAAAAATGTGCTGCTGCTGCAAACAGATAAAGACAACCGGCTGGGCATTATTTATTTTGGCAAACGCCTGGGCAATGCGAATGAGTACGCGTCTGTTCCCGATCAATACAACCTTAAAGATGATAACGCCGGCATTTATAATTCGGCTTACACTTCTGCCGGAACATGGGATTTGGTTGAGCCTGCCATACAGGTTACGCATGGCGATGGCAATACTTCGCTTGAATTAAAATATGTAAGCAGCGAAGTAAAGAAGATCGATGCAAACGTAAGCCTGGTAAGTATTTCGCTTAAAGATCCTGTTTACCCGACAGAAGTTACGCTGTACTACAAAACTTATTTTAAAGAGAATGTGGTAGAGCAGTGGAGTGTAATTAAGAACGGCGAAAAGAAACCGCTAAAGCTTGAAAAATATGCATCGGCCAATTTGTATTTTATGGGTAGTAATTATTACCTCACGCATTATAATGGTGGCTGGGGCAGGGAGATGAACCCGGAAGAAGAACAGTTAACGCACGGTATAAAATCGATCGATTCAAAATTGGGCACAAGGGCCAATCTTTTTGAGCCGCCCACTTTTATGGTATCGTTCGATAAGCAGGCAACAGAAGATGAAGGCAAAGTGTTGTTTGGCCAGCTCGCATGGTCTGGCAATTTTAAAATTGATTTTGAGGTAGATTCTTACAAACATCTCCGGTTGATTGCCGGTATCAATCCTTATGCTTCGGAATATACGTTATCGCCTGCACAGGAATTTACAACGCCTTCTTTTATTTATACTTTTTCAGAAAATGGCAAAGGCGAGGCAAGCCGTAACCTGCACCACTGGGCAACAAAATACCGGCTGCTGGATGGAGAAGGATCAAGGCTTACACTACTGAATAACTGGGAAGCCACTTACTTTGGCTTTGATGAAAATAAACTCGTAAATCTTTTTAAAGGCGCTAAAGATTTAGGTGTTGATATGTTTCTGTTAGATGATGGCTGGTTTGGCAACAAACACCCCAGAGACGCTGATACAGCGGGTTTGGGCGACTGGCAGGAGAATGTAAAAAAGCTGCCGCACGGTATTGGCTATCTTGTAAAAGAAGCACAGTCAGCAGGCGTAAAATTTGGAATTTGGTTAGAGCCGGAAATGGTAAGCCCCAAAAGCGAGTTGTATGAAAAACACAAAGATTGGGTAATACGCCAGCCAGAGCGGCCCGAAAAATATTTCAGAAATCAGCTTGTGCTCGACCTTTCAAACCCTGAAGTGCAGAATTTTGTTTACGGAATTTTAGATACATTGTTCACCAAAAACCCCAGCCTCGCTTTTATAAAATGGGATTGCAATGCGGTTATTTATAATGCCTACTCAGATTACCTGCAAAAGCATAATTTACCGCAATCGCAGTTGTATGTTGAATATGTAAAAGGCCTTTACAAAATTCTGGAAAGGCTTCGGGCAAAATACACTAAAGTGCCAATGATGCTTTGCAGCGGCGGCGGTGGCCGTGTTGACTACGGCGCCCTCCAATACTTTACAGAGTATTGGCCAAGTGACAACACCGATGCTATGGAACGCATTTTTATTCAGTGGGAATATTCGTATTTCTACCCGGCTATTGCAACCTGCAACCATGTAACCGACTGGAGTAAACTACCGCTTAAGTTCAGGACCGATGTTGCCATGATGGGTAAAATGGGCTACGATATTGTGGTAGGCCAGCTTAGCGAAAATGATTTGCAGTTCAGCAAACAGGCGGTGGCAACTTACAAATCTATCAGCGACCTGGTTTGGCATGGCGATCTGTACCGTTTGGTTAATCCGCGTGAAAACCCTGTAGCATCGCTCATGTTTGCAAATGAATTACAAAGCAGGGCTGTTGTATTTACGTATTATACCGGCAACCGTTTTATGCTTACTGCAACGCCGCAACCCATACAGCTAAAGGGTTTGGATGCAAAGAAGAATTATACCGTTAAAGAAATCAATGTTTATCCCGGCGCACATTCAACAATCAACGGCAGCCAGGTATATTCCGGTGATTTTTTAATGAAGGTTGGTATTAACCCTGATGTAAATGCGTGGCGGTCCAGTGTAATACTCGAAGTAAATGAAGTACAGTAATTTTTCGTACCGGGCTTGGGAATATATATGAGGCTTTTGTTGCGTCGCACACTTGTACGGTTGGATTCTTTGTTGAGCAACAAACGCAAACCTCCGCGTCATTTCGACCGCCTCGGGAGAAATCTTTGCAATAAGAATGAGATTTCTCAGTCGTACCTCCTTCGAAATGACGCGGAAAATTACCGAACGTACAAGTGAGTGACACAATCAAAGCTGAAAAAAGATCTATTGCCCGGCTAATAAAAGCAATTATGGCTGTTCGGTTTTGTATAATAACGTAAGAATATTACCCTTCTGTTGAATGAGTAACATTTATACAGTAATTTGCCCTCTACAAACCTGTTTTTATTGTATCTTTTGCAGGTTGCCAGAAAACAATATGTTTTTAAAACCATTGAATTAATATTATAAGAAACCCAATTAACCTTGTTATGGTTGCATCGCTGGCTGAAGTAAAATACAATATACCTGATTCGCTAAAAAAATATATTGGCGATAACACACTTACAGTACGCTCACCCGGCAGAATCAACCTTATTGGCGAACACACAGATTATAACAATGGTTTTGTGTTGCCTGCGGCTATTGACAAAGCGGCTTATCTGGCGGTTACACCACGCACCGATAACGAAATACACCTGCATTCAGTAGACCTGCACGATGTTTATATAACCTCAGTTGATTCGATTGCAAAATCAACCGTTTCGTGGCCAAACTATTTATTAGGAGTTGTTGAACAGTTTAAGCTTGCAGGAATACTCATAACAGGCTTTAATGCGGCGCTTACAGCAGATATTCCCATTGGCGCCGGCCTCTCATCTTCAGCGGCCGTCGAATGTGCAATGGCACTTGCTTTAAACGTATTGTTCGCAGCAAATTTCGATAAGCTTACCCTGGTAAAAATGGCGCAAAAAGCCGAGCACGATTTTGCAGGGGTGCAATGCGGCATTATGGATCAGTTTGCCAGTATGTTTGGCAAAAAAAACCATGTAATACGGCTCGATTGCCGTTCGCTGGAATATGTGTATGAACCATTGAATATGGATGGTATAAAAATCGTTTTGCTTGATACCAATATAAAACATTCGCTTGCTTCATCGGAATATAATGTACGTCGTAAGCAATGCGAAACAGGTGTGGCAATTGTGCAGCAGCATAACGCAGATGTTAAAAGCCTGCGTGATATAAACATGGAAATGCTGAACAGTTATGTATTACCAATTGACCAGGTTGTTTATAACCGTTGCAAATACGTAGTAGAAGAATACAATCGCCTTCTGGATGCTTGTTGCGACCTGGAGCAGGGTAACCTTACGGCTTTCGGAAGCCGGATGTTCGAAACGCATTACGGCCTTAGTAACCTCTATGAAGTAAGTTGTGCGGAACTTGATTTTCTTGTGGCACATGTAAAACAAAACCCCGCAGTGCTCGGTGCACGAATGATGGGTGGCGGCTTTGGTGGCTGTACCATTAACCTGGTTAAAGAAGAAGCCGTAGATGATTTAATTGAGCAAACAGCAAAAGTGTACCGGCAGCAAATGCACCACGAATTAAAAGCCTACATCGCAAAGATTGAAGATGGCAGCAATATAGTGCGTTAAATATTTTGTGAGCCTAAGATGCCATATATTCAGGTGATAAAGTGCTTGCGACGCAAGACAAGATGCCATAAAAAATCTACTGCCGGTATCTACATAAATCTAAACAGCTTCTTTTACAATAAATAGCGTAAACAGTTTATAAAGAATTTCTAAGCGTTAAATAAAATGGCGTTGCAACATGCTCGGTTGATTTGTTGCGTATAAGTTCTGCAGCTTTACCACCCATTGCATAAAAGTCTGTTGAAATGGTTGTAATGCCATTCAAAATTATTTTCTTCAAAGGTGTTTCGTTATAAGAGATCACCCCAATATGTTTTCCAACTTCCAGTTTTATTTCTAAAATTTTTTCAATAAGAATCACAAGATCATTTTCCATAAGCGTTATGTATACTTCCCCTTCTGCAATAGTAGCTTTACTAATGTCTGGTATGATCCCGTAATTAAAAGCATACTGATTGCAGAACCTGTAAAAACCTTCGAGTATTTGTTTGGGGTGATAAGTGTAATCTGGAAAAACCAGTTTGATGGTATGGTATTTACTTAATTTTTCCAGGGCCTGTTCCAATGCATTGTAAATATCTTTCTCAAAGTCTTCATATACTGCTGCAAAATTTCCTTCAAGCCCGGGTATCATCTGGTCGAGCAGTAACAATTTTTCCTTTTGTATGGTATTAATAACCTCGTGGGCATTTTCACCGCCTTCCAGAAAATGTGGAATGATTACATAGTTTGTATAATCGTCTCTTTTGTTTGCCAGCAACTTCCTGAATAAAGCAAAGTCATTATTATAAATATAAAAATCAATCACTGCATCGTCACCAATACTTTCCACAAACGCATCATACATGATTTTTTTATGCGTGCTCAGTTTATTAAAGAGTAAGAATATTTTAATGGGTTGTTTTATATCAGTGTTTGTAATGAAATACCCTTTGCCCGGCACAGAGCCAATAACGCCGAGTTTCTTTAAATGGCGGTAAGCTTTTTCTGCAGTATCACGGGATATATCAAGCTCGAAGCTAAGTTCATTAATAGAGGGCAGCACATATCCCTTCTCAATTTTTTTTTCTTCAATGGCTTTTACAATGGAATTGGTAAGCTGAATATACTTAGGTGTTACAGCATATTCATCAATAGAAATAAGGCGGTAAATATTTTCAGATGCCATATTATGATGTGCTACAATCGTTAGAATGTAAAATAAAAGTAAATAAATGAATTACGGGTTTTTATTGCTTTTAGAAATACCTGCTGGCACAACATTACAGAGCAGTTGATGCAGGTGCTTGACGGTTGAACCAATGCATAAAAATACTTTGGCCTATCGGTTATTTTGTGAACAGGTCTTTTATTTTAAAGAGAATTTTTATGAGCCCAACTGCAGAACATGTATGAAGCTTTCGTTGCCACGCTCGTTTCACAGCTCCTCTTCCATGGCATCTATTAAAGCGTGGCAGTTTACCCCGACGATCCCGATATTTATCGGGAGGAACTCGGGGTCGCACTCTTGTACGTTCAGTTACATATTCAACTTTTACCTTAGCGTAGATTGAAACGAATATTTCCGGCTTCACTAAAAACACTATCTTCAAACTGATTAAATTGTACCATTCATCAATTCCATTTGTATGTCATTAAAAAGAAGGGATTTTATCAGCCTCTCAGCCGTTGCAGCAGCTACAGGAGTTGTTGCAGGAATCAGCTCCTGCTCCTCGCCTGACAAGTCGAAAGAAACTGCAACAACGGACAATAAACTTCAACCGATCACAGCAGACGTGGTACCCATTTCTGTACAGGAAAGAGAAGCCAGGATAGCAAAAGCACAACGGTTGCTCACCGAACAAAAAATGGGCGCATTGATCCTGGAATCCGGCACATCACTGGAATATTTTACCGGCATCAGCTGGTGGCCCAGCGAACGAACTATGGCAGCCATTATACCTGCTCAAGGTGATATAAAATATGTTTGTCCGGGTTTTGAAGAAGCCCGTTTTCGGGAACTCATCAAAATAGGAAAAGATGTTTATGCCTGGCAGGAAGATGAAAGCCCTTATAAATTAATCGCCAATGTGCTGAAGGATGCAGGCATTACCTCGGGCACTGTTGCAATAGAAGAACGGGTTCGTTTTTTTATTGCAGACGGCATAAGGAAAGAAGCACCGCATTTAAATTATGTAAGCGGCGATCCGGTAACCATCCCGTGCCGCATTATTAAATCTGCTACTGAACTGGCATTGATGCAAAAGGCAAGTGACATTACGGTGGCTGCTATTAAAGTTGGTATCAGCCAACTAAAAGAAGGCATGTCTCCCGGCGATCTTTCTTCCATCATCAATGCTGCCCAGGGGCAATTGGGTGGCGAGCCAGATTTTGCACTATGCCTTTTTGGCGAGGCTTCAGCTTTTCCGCATGGCACCACGCAACCACGCAAATTAAAGAAAGGCGATATTGTATTAATGGATTGCGGATGCAGGGTGCAGGGTTATTGCTCGGATATTACCCGTACCACCGTATTTGGCGCAGCGCCCACCAAACGCCAACAGGAAATCTGGACCCTTGAACAGCAATCTCAGGCAGCGGGATTTGCGGCTGCAAAAATTGGTGCAGCCTGCGAAGAAGTAGATGCTGCTGCCCGAAAAGTTATTACCGATGCCGGTTTTGGGCCGGGCTACAAATTGCCGGGCCTGCCGCACCGCACCGGTCATGGCATTGGTATGGACGGGCACGAGTGGGGCAATATGGTAAAAGGCAACAAACAATTACTGGAACCCGGTATGTGCTTTAGCATAGAGCCCACTATTTCCATCGTTGGTGAATTTGGTGTACGGTTCGAGGATTGTGTGTACATGACTGCCGACGGACCTAAATGGTTTTCACAACCTGCCAAATCTATTGATGAACTATTTAGTTAGTTGAAAATAAAAATACAAATAAAGGGCTGTTAACTAAAGGCCTTTCTTATGCCTGCCATGTGGGTTTACTCTAAGCTTTAAGTATCGCAATAATATCTTTTTGGAGCCAAACTAAGGGACAAGAATGAAGCTTTACTTGCGTCGCACTCTTGTACTGTGTAACAATGGGGAACTTTCAACAGCCCATACATTCAACTGCAAAAACAGGGTTAAGCAAATTCTTTGAACCTGTTTAGATTTAGTTTTTAACACAGCATTGAAACCAGGCGATGCCATTTGTACTACAGACGAAAGGATTGCGACGCAACGAAGATGCTATGAAAACAAATGCTGGTATTCAAAATAATTAATTTAATCCACTTCTTATTTTATAACCCTGTTGATTTTTCCATTGCTTCTGTATAGCGTGTACCTGTAATTTCTATTTGTGCTGAAGCGGCTTCAATTTCCTGCAATTCTGCTGTAGTTAATTCAATAGCAGCAGCGCCATTATTTTCTGTTAAGCGATGTAATTTTGTGGTGCCGGGAATAGGAACAATCCATGGTTTTTGAGCCAGCACCCAGGCCAATGCAATTTGTGCAGTGGTAGCATTTCTTTTTTCGGAAAATGCATGCAGCAGATCTAAGAGCGTTTTATTGGCAACACGTGCTTCTTCAGTAAATCTTGGCAGCACATTACGAATATCACCCTCTGCAAACTTTGTGCTCTCATCCATCTTGCCTGCAAGAAAACCTTTGCCCAGCGGACTATAGGCTACCAATCCAATTCCCAGTTCTTCAATGGTTGGAATGATCTCTTTCTCATGTTGTCTTGTCCACATAGAATATTCGCTCTGCAATGCGCTAACAGGCTGCACTGTATGCGCACGGCGGATGGTATCGGCACCCGCTTCACTCAAACCAAAGTATTTTACTTTGCCTTCTGCTATTAAATCTTTTACCGTGCCAGCCACATCTTCAATAGGAACATTGGGATCAACACGATGCTGATACAACAGGTCTATCACATCTGTTTTTAATCTTTTTAATGAAGCTTCTGTTACTGATCTTATATGATCGGGATGGCTGTTAACACCCGAATATTTTAGTGTTTCCGGGTCAATTTTAAAACCAAATTTTGTGGCAATTATTACTTTATCCCTGTATGGTTTTAATGCTTCGCCTACCAACTCTTCATTTGTAAAAGGCCCATATACTTCAGCAGTATCAAAAAAACTAATCCCTTGCTCTACTGCGGCATGTATCAGTTGTATCATTTCATTTTTATCAGCAGCGGGGCCGTAACCAAAACTCATACCCATACAGCCAAGGCCAATTGCTGAAACTTCCAGGCCACTGTTTCCAAGTTTGCGTTTTTGCATTTGTGTATTCATGATTATAGATTTTTACGGAACAAATCTACACAGGTTTGAGAGCAGGGAATAACAAAAACGAAATAAGTAATTACGAAATTCAAACATTTTGAAAGGACTGAAAGCTTTATGATACCAGCTTGGTATTTCATGGCATCGGTTGTTGTGTCACTCACTTGTACGTTCGGAAGTTGATGGGGCTTTTACCGAAGCGTAGATGGAAGTGTAGGGCGTCTGCAGGGATGCCAAGAGTAGCGAAAGCAATGCTATACCGATGTTATTTTCGAAGGGTCTTTACCATGGCAGGAGTTACTTCACCGGGTATTTTATTGCCCCAGCTATTTCGTATATAATTAAGTACATCAGCTATTTGTACATCATCCATATAGTCCATAGCGGGCATTATGGTATTGTATTTTTTCCCATTTACCACTATCTCGTCAGATTGGCCTTTTAGTATAATATTAATCAGTACATCGGTTGGCTTTTTTAGATAGTCTGCTTTAGCCAGCGGTGGATTTACATCAGGTAATCCTTCTCCATTTTCCATATGACAATTTTGGCAAGACAGTTCATATACCTCCTTTCCTCTTTTGATACTTTCACTGATATCTTGCGGAATAAAAGCGGTGCCAATAACAAAAAATGTAGTGATAATTAGTAAGGCCATTATTGGTTTAAACATACTGATTGTTTAGTGAATGGATAATATGTATAGGCCGCCTTTTGCCGCCATAAAAACAGAAAGATGAAGTGCTTGCGACGCAACGATGATGCCATGAAATGCTACAGCTTGTACCCTGATATTTGCATTTAATTTCTCTATCCGTAGGTGTTTTATGCACCCCCAATTTCTTTGCTGAAAGGTTGCGAATAAAACCGCTTGCCCATGCTTTTGTATAATGCATTCGCCACTGCTGCGAATACCGGCGGAAAAGGCGGTTCGCCCAAACCGGTGGGATCAATATTATTTTCTACAAAATGAACTTCAATACTTTTTGGTGCTTCCCGCATGCGGATCATCCTGTACCTGTTGAAATTATTTTGTTCGGGAACACCATCTTTATGCGTTAATTCTCCATAAAGTGCATTACCAATTCCATCCACCACAGCACCCTGCACCATATTGGTTGCTGCGTCGGGGTTTACTACAATGCCGCAATCAATGGTACTGAAAACCCTTTCTACATAAGGCTTTCCATCTTTCTTCAGCATATCTATTACATGCGCAGCATAGGAGTTGTGACAGAAATAAGCTGCAACGCCCCGGCTGTATTTTTTATTTTCAGGATTATTCCAACCAGATTTTTCTTTAATCAGGTTTAATACCCCTGCGTATCTGTCAACATCGTATTCATTGTTTTTACCAACAGGATTTTCTTTGGCTCGTTTTAAAAGCTCTAATCTAAAGTCGATTGGGTCTTTTCCCATTGCTTCGGCTAATTCATCTAAAAATGCCTGCTCGGTTGCCCCGTTAAAGTTGGAGCCAGGTGCCCTGAATGCGCCAATCGTTATATTGGATGGAATGGCCCATCCTTCAGCAAGATAATTATCTATTGCACCTGCGGGAAACCTGTTTGCATGAACCGCATGTTCAGGAATGCCGCCACCCTTTAAATGAAAAGCAATAAGGTTTTTATTGGCATCCAATGCAGCCCGGTAAGTAGCGGTGTACATGGGGCGATAGATACCATAGGTCATATCATCTTCGCGACTATAAACCAATTTCACAGGCGCTTTTATTTTTTTAGAGATTAGAGCGGCTTCTGTAACATAATGCCCGTAAGCTCTAAGGCCAAAACCTCCACCCATGCGGGCCATTCGGATCTCAATTTTATCGACGGGCAGGTTTAAAATTTTTGATAATGTAGGTTCTATCCAGCCCGGTGCCTGATGTGGCCCAATTAATAAAGCACTGTCATCTGTAACATGGGCGAAAAAGTTCATAGGCTCCATGCAATTGTGTGCTAAAAACGGCGCGGTGTAAGTGCGTTCTATAATCTGTGCAGCATTTTTGAATGCCGTTTCAGGGTCACCGTCTTTACGTAATTGCTCTGCCGGCATTTTCGAATATTCCACCATTTTAGCTAATTGGGTACTTGTACTTTCAAGACCGGCGGGAACAATGACCTCTCTTTTACCACGAAAACCTGCAATAGTTTCTTTGCTTTCGCTAATCGGTTCCCATGTAACTTTTAGCTTTTTACGGGCATTCATTACTTCCCATGTTGTCTTGCCCACCACTACCAGCAAATCGTTGAATGTTCGTGTATCGAAACCGGCTTGTTCATAACCATCTTCGTACAATTTCTGGCCGAATACATCTTTAATGCCTGGCATTTTCAAAGTTTCACTGGCATCAAAAGATTTCAGTTTCATCCCGAAAGCAGGTGGATGTTCAATCATAGCAATCAACATTCCTTCCTGTGTATAATCCAATCCAAACAGCGGTTTACCCGTTACAATTTTCAAACCCTCTACATTTTTTTTGGAGTTCCGTACTATTTTAAAATCCTTTGGGTCTTTTAGCTTCACACCTTTGGGTACCGGAATTACCGAAGCTTTTGATGCAAAGTCGCCATACGTTCCTGATTTACCACTTTTTTCATGATAAAGCATTCCTGCTTTTGTTGTTACCTCTTCTGCAGGTACGCTCCAGGTTTGGGCTGCAGCCTGCATCAACATTTGGCGAACTGCTGCTCCTGCATCGCGTAATGGTTTCCAATACATCCGGGTTGAATTGCTTCCACCGGTAAATTGCGGCCCTAATTTCACATTGTCATGCGGCCCCATTTCTACTACCACTTTTTGCCAGTCTGCATCCAGCTCTTCTGCTACAATCATAGGTAGCGTGGTCATCACATTTTGCCCGAATTCCGGATTAGGATTTAGAATTTTTATCACATTGTCCGGGGTAATTTTAATATAGCCGTTGAGCTCAACCCAATCTTTTGAATCAGTCAATTGCTTTCCCGGCAAGGGCTTCGCTTCCGCCCAAAAATTAAAGCTTAACATTATTCCGCCGCTTGCCAGTGCAGAAACTTTTAAGAAAGATCTTCTGCTGGTAGTTGATTTTGCCTGTTTCATTATGAGATAATTTTAAAATGCTTAAGAAGCTTTTTAGCAATTTATTTTTTTCGCCACCTGAGTATTTTCATGGCATCAATTGTTGTGTCACTCACTTGTACTTTTAGTTTTTATGGCATCACATTGCGCTATCTGCTAATTTTAAAGTTTAGCAGCAGTTTTAATAGCAGCTTTAATCCTTACATAAGTACCGCAGCGGCAAATATTGCCACTCATCGCCGCATCAATATCCTCATCAGTGGGGCTTGGTTTTGATTTTAGCAAGGCAGCAGCCGACATCACCTGACCTCCCTGGCAATAGCCACATTGCGGAACATCATGTTCAAGCCAGGCTTTCTGCAAACGATGATCGCCATTTTCAGATAACCCTTCAATGGTGGTAACAGCTTTGCTCCCGATTGCGACAACAGGTAACTGGCAAGAGCGCACAGCCGTTCCATCAAGGTGAATTGTACATGCCCCGCATGCCGCAACCCCACACCCATACTTTGTACCCGTAAGGTTTAAATGCTCACGCAATACCCAGAGTACAGGCGTTTTGGGATCAACGTCCACCTGCTGTTTTGTTCCGTTGATGTTTAAATTGAAGACTGCCATTATGGTAAAATTTATAAGTAACCGTTATGAAAATATACTGGTATATACAGTGAAGTAAAGATTACAATTTTTTCTGAACAATGTTTGCGTAAATCAAACAATAAACTACGCAATTCAAACATTCCTGAATTACTGTGAAAGTTTGTGATACCAGCTTTTATTTTTCATGGCATCGCCTGTTGTGTCACTCACTTGTACGTTCGGTAGTTGATTGGGCTTTTATCGAAGTCTCCCCGCAACGGCGGTGTTGAGTTACGTAGCAAAAGAACTCAGGACGATTGCACACTCATAATTATTAGAAACAGTCCGAGAATTATTGCTTTCATGTTGTATTATTTATAATATTAAGATTCCATAGCTATTTCACAGCATTATATTCTTCATCAGTTACTCTCTTCATCCAAACTGTTTTTCCTTTTTGAGTTGGTGTAACGCCTATATATATGAAACTGCTTCCCGGTGCTGCGCCATGCCAATGTTCTATGCCCGGAAGACATTTAATGATGTCTCCTTTACGCACTACCTGTCCCGGTTTACCTTTCTCCTGGTAATAACCGGTGCCTTCTGTGATAAGCAGGAACTGACCTCCCGGGTGAATATGCCAGTTGAGTTTTGAACCAGGTGCATATACTGCCTGCGCCAGGCTGAAAGTAAAATTGCTGTCAGGGTGATTTAGTTCGCTGAGCCAGATGGTTCCTGTATAATTATCTTTATTGGCACCAATTTCACCTTTTGGGAATATAGAAGAATCCTGCGCGTTTGCCCGGTTGAACAGTGTGGCGAGTACTAACATCATTACATATATTACTTTTTTCATTGTTCTTTTTATTTATTGAATTAATTATTTAGTTTTCTTTCCCCCAACCATTTCACCATTGCCGGGTTACGATGGTCAAAGAAGAGGCTTACTTTCGTATCTATTGTTTTTATAGATTTCATGTCCTCAGCGCTTAGCTCAAAATCAAGGCTATTGAAATTTTCTTCCATTCTTTCTTTGCGCACTGATTTTGGAATGGCAACAATACCTCTTTGTATAAGCCAGCGGAGGACAACTTGCGCAATTGTTTTATCATATTTCTTTCCGATTGAAGCAAGTAATTCATTTTGAAAAAGATTGTTTTTGCCTTCGGCGAACGGTCCCCAGCTTTCTATCTGTACATTATTTTCCTGCAGGAACTTTTGTGTTTCAATTTGCTGGTGAAAAGGATGTGTTTCGATTTGATTAATTGCAGGTACAATTTCGTTATGGACAATCAAATCAATAAGCCGGTCAGGATGAAAGTTGCTTACGCCAATCGCTCTAACTTTTCCTCCTTTATACAGTTCTTCCATCGCTCTCCATTCGCCATATATATCACCATACGGTTGATGAATAAGATATAAATCAAGATAATCTAATTGCAATTTTTTCAATGAATTTTCAAAAGCTTTCTTAGCTCCTTCATACCCATTTGACTGTATCCAGAGTTTTGTGGTGATGAATAAATCTTCTCTTGCAACATTACTTTTCTTTATCGCTTTACCGACAGCTTCTTCATTGCCGTAAGATTGTGCTGTATCTATCAAACGATAACCAACATCAATTGCATCAGCAACACTTCTTTCGCATTCATCTAAATCTTTTACCTGGAAAACACCAAATCCAAGGATGGGCATTTCTACGCCATTATTCAATTTTACTGTTTGCATCTTATCTTGTTTTGTCAACTTCACTCATTAAATACCACGCATTTGCAGAAGCTCCCGTTGCTTAAATGCCTTTTCAATTACGTTAAATCTTAGTTTGCGGGGGTCGGGCCTGCTGACGGGATTACCATCCAGTTCAACATCAAGAATCTCTTGTTTTTGATTATCGTAAAGGGGCCAAACCGGCAAACCGTTACCATTAGGGTTGCCTGTTTTTGCAAAGTTTACCCAATAAGTGTTCATGATATGCGCTAACTCTTTCTCTTGGGGTGTTGCTTCGGCAGGGGCACCCCACCGGGCATTGAGTGTGTTGAATACAAACGAGACTTCAGATCCATGACCTGCACCATACTTTGCGAAATTCCGCATCGTTTCAGAAACGTAACCAAATTGATACACATAGGTTGGCGCTTTTTTAGCCACAAATGCTCTTGCAGTCATTCTTGCCGGCTCACCCCATACCCAATCAGTATTAAATTTTGTTATGACTTCAGCAAATTCTTTATTGCCTTCGGGGTCGTATGCGGCTTTAGCCTCACTTTGCAAATCGCCAAATGTTGAAAATAACGCTTCTTTAGAACTGGCAGCGCTAACAAAGCCTCCACTTATTTCCGCACTGCAATTTCCGATAAGAAGCGGAACATTTGCTTGTCTGCCCGCCTTGTAAGCGCTCTCCGCTGTTTCTACCACCAGTTTACCATCAAGGATGGGCCCTGAGTAAGTACGAAGGCCAGTGCTATCACTTTCTTGGCCTCCATCCACAATTTCTTCCACGCTCAGGGAGCGGAGCTTTGCCAAAGCGTCCTCATCTGTGCTCACAATCTTATGTTTTCGGGCAAAGTTTACTCCGATTGTTTCTGCTGAAACAGGATATAATGGGTCAGCATTTTCTTTATTTATCGGCCTGCCGGTGAGAACACCATCACGTCCACCACCTGATTCGCTGATAGCCTTATGGAACAAGCCTTTCGCAGCCGGTATAGTTAAAAGTGAATGGACCGAAACTCCACCTGCAGAAAATCCAAAAATCGTTACGTTGTTTGGATCACCACCAAAGGCGGCAATGTTTTCCCTGATCCACTTAAGTGCTGCAATCTGGTCCATATAGGCGTAGCTGCCTTTATATTCTTCAGGGTGTTCTTTGCTCAATGCGGGAAACGCAAAATGACCAAGTCGGCCTAGGCGATAATTAATTGTCGTCAGGATCACGCCTTGTTTGGCAAATGCATCCCCTGCCGAACCGGGGCCGGAACCGCTACCTCCTGTGAAACCACCACCATGAATCCAAACCATCACCGGTAATTTTGATTGCTTTGTGGCTGTAGCTGGTGCCCATACATTTAGAAAAAGACAATCTTCAGACATAATTGCGGTAGAACCCGGGAAAGTACGCTGTGGGCAATCAGCGCCATACTTGCTTGCATCACGTACACCTTCCCATGACTTTACTGGTTGTGGCGGCCGCCAGCGAAATTCACCAACTGGTGGTGCTGCGTAGGGAATTCCTTTAAAGCTGGAGACTTCTCCTTCAGTTACGCCACGTAAAATTCCGGAAGCTATGGTAACCGTTGGCGGTGTTGCTGTTTGTTGTGCATGTAATGAACCGGCAAACAATAATACAAAACCTGCAAGCAATTTTCTCATGGTAATCATTTGTTTATTTCGTTAGCATTTTGTAGGACTATATATTTACAGATTACAAATATCATCGCATTTTTTTGCCCTCGCTGTATACAGATCCCGGTTTTATATACCAATATTGCTGATTTGGAAATGACTGCTGCAAAAGACTTTTGGGAAACTGTAATTTTGAAATGAAACACAAATGAGTTTATGAATAACATTGTAAGGTTCGAAAATGTGAAAGACTACAATGCATTAAATAATCACGAAACGCTTCACCCGTTGGTTAGTGTGATTGATTTTTCAAAATCAAAGCCCTGGGTATGGCCTGGCGGTAAAAGCATAAAAGTTAGTTACGGCATGTATGGCGTTTTTTTGAAAGAAGTTAAATGTGGCGATCTAAAGTATGGTTGCAACTATTACGATTATGAAGAAGGTTCATTGGTTTTTATTTCACCAGGGCAGATTGTGGAAGTAGAAGATTTGGGAGAAAACTTTCAACCTAAAGGGTATGCACTTTTGTTCCATGCTGATTTAATACATGGTACTTCACTCGGAAGGCATATACAGGACTATACTTTTTTCAGTTATCAGTCAAATGAAGCATTGCATTTATCAGAACGTGAAAGGAAAATCGTGCTCGATTGTTTTTCTAAAATTAAATACGAATTAGAACATGCAATTGACAACCATAGCAAAAAATTGATTGTATCTAACATTGAACTGTTTCTGAATTACTGCAGTCGTTTTTATGAGCGCCAGTTCATTACCCGTGAGAATGTACATAAAGGCATTTTAGAAAGGTTTGAACATTTATTAAACGAATATTTTCAAACTGATAAACCACATACGATTGGTTTACCTTCTGTGGCTTACTGTGCAGCTGAACTTAATTTATCATCAGGTTATTTTGGTGATCTTATAAAAAAAGAAACTGGAAAGACGGCACAGGAATACATACAATCGAAGGTGATTGATGTGGCGAAGGAAAAAATATTCGACATCAACAAATCTGTTAGCGAAATTGCTTATGAATTAGGTTTTAAATATCCCCAGCATTTTACACGATTGTTTAAACAACGTGTGGGGCAATCGCCAAATGAATACAGATTGCTGAATTGATGTTTCTATATGGACAGGCAATGCTATGATTGTGCAGTTAATTTCTTTCCTCGGTGATAGCTTATCAGCAAGCCTACGCTTCAATCTACGCTTCGGTAAAAGCTGATTCATAATCCGAACGTACAAGTGAGTGACACAACAGGCGATGATAGTAGTAATACAGCTTAGTAAAAAAATTAAACATTCCTGAACTTCAGCGGGCTGAGCTCCACATGTTTTTTGAAGAAGTTATTGAAGTGCGTTGTTTCTGTAAAGCCCAATGCATAAGCAATTTCAGAAACATTCCATGCACTGTGTTTCAGCAGGATCTTTGATTCCCGCACAATGCGTTCGGCAATAATTTGCGAGGTTGTTTTCTCTGTGCTTTCTTTTACGGCACGGTTCAAATGATTTACATGCACGTTTAACTGTTCTGCGAAAGCAGACGCAGAACGAAGATTTAATTCTTTGTGATTCTCATCAATGGGAAACTGGCGTTCCAGCAATTCTAAAAACAAATTGGAAATTCTTTGCGATGCATTCATAGGTTGCTTTTCAAATTTTGCACAAGGCAACTTCATAGCAAAGTGCAACAACTCAAAAAAATGATTGCGTAATGCATCATATTTATGCAGGTAATCAGAACCCATTTCTTCAAACATGTTTTTGTAGATCGTTGTTACCTTGTTCACCTGTTCATCCGTTAACTCGAATACATGCGTGCCGCCGGGTTGAAAAACAGCATACTGATCAAGGTTACCGAACTGGTGAAAAAACGCTGGTGTAAACAAACAAAAAAAGCCACTTACAATTCTATCGGTGTATTCGCAGCTATAAGGTATTTGCGGATTAGAGAACACCAACGCCTGTTTTCTTATTTCCACAACTTCATCGGCAAAATGCATATTGTAATTGCCTGTCACCAGCATAATCTTAAAATAATCTCTGCGTGCATAAGGAACCGGCCTGGCATTTGCACCAGCAAAAGGATCGAGTTTAAAAACATTGAAATGCCCGATCTCTTTACGAAGATCTGCAGGTACTCCTCCGAATTTTCGTGTGTAAAATTCTTCTATGGTTTCAATATTCCTCATCTGCCACAAACTTACTGATTTATTATGTTCGCTATTTTTCAACATTATTTTTATGGTTCCGGCTTTTGCTTTTTATGGCATCTTCGTTGCGTCGCAATCACTTCATCTTTTGTGCAAATGGCATCGTCCCGTTTCCTCCGCTGTGTTGCTAATAAAATTCAGACAGCTTTATAGTTTCACATATTTATTATTAAAAGTATAAACCAGGCTTACATTCCATAAAAGGTTTTTGCTTCCCGTAATATTTGAACTGATTTTTTTGTTGATGGTTGATGAAACGGAGAGCGGGAAATTTTTCTTTGCCACAGTTAACGTAGAAGTAAAAAAATAACCATCCTGTGCATCTAATTTTAAATAGTATAGCTGAGGGTTGAACCTGAGAAAAAACTGATCGCTGAGTTTGATATGCGAAAAATTTGTGCTGAACGTTACAAAGTGCGTGTTGCCAATAGTGCCCGCATCAAGACCATGTGAATAGAGATAATAGATGCCGATACTGATATTTTTATTAAGTGAATATCTTGGAAAAAGTTCTGTGGCTAAATAACGCCTCGCAATTGTTACAGTGCTTGTATCGCCGTTGATGAGTTGTGGAGATGTTCTAAAATTCAGCCCGAGATGCGAACCCACATTCATATTAAACTTGTTGCTGGTTACTACTTTGTACCTGCCCCAGAAAAGCATAGACCATGGCTTACCCGCCAGTGAGAAACGGATGTCTGGTTCAAAGCTCAACCGCTTTTTTCCCGCAGCCAGCATAAATTGAATTGCAGGTTTATCCAATGAAAAACTCGGTACAATAGAGATGCCGTTGTTGGTAACACTAACATTACCGGAAAAATAACTGGTATTTTTTGTACTGTCTGTTTTTTGCGCAAAAGCGAAATGTGTAAGAGTTAAAACCGTAATAAGCAGGAATGTTTTTTTGCTAATTTTTTTCATGCAGCTTGAGTGTTTATAATTTTCAAGTTGCAAAGGAATTGTATTAACTAAAATCCCTCTAACTAAATTCAAAGCAATCATTACGAAAATCAAACAATCACCATAGCTACTTTTTTTTGAAGGAAAAGAAAGGAAGTCTATGAACTTTGGTAGTACTGTTGAGCTTCGTTGTTGTGTTATTTTTAATTCCGATGTATCGGAACTCACTTTATCTGCAGAAGCCATTATTACAGCAAAACCAACCTGGTGCAAATACGCTGAAACGCCAGAATGTTAAGCTGGAAAACACTTGTTGCACAACCCGCCTCATAAACCTGTACAATAAATTTAATGCTGACTCCACATTGCCGAAACATCATTCAACAGCATAAGTGTGCGACGCAAGCAAAGCCAGATAGTAGCAGTATTGCCGGGTTCATAAAAAAACAAAACGCTATTTTTTTATGCCGATGAAAGTATATTACAATTTTTGAATCAATATTTTTGCGCTATGCAGAAACCAGTGCTGGTTATAAAATTGGGTACGGCCGTTATTTCAAACGACGGTGGCGTGAGCAATGCTGTTATTAAAAAGGTGGCATCGGAAATAGCAACACTTTCTTTAAAATACAGGATAGCACTGGTTTCCAGCGGGGCAGTGGGCAGCGGTAAGAAATTTATTGATCAGTATAAAGGCACATTAACCGAACGCAAGGCAGCAGCGGCGGTGGGTAACCCTATATTGATCATGTTATATCAAAAATATTTTGCAGCGTATGGAATTGCTGTTGCACAGGCATTGTGCGAAAGGCACCATTTCTCTAACCGTGCCCAGTTTTTGCAACTTAAAGATACGTTCGATACCTTCTGGCAAAACGGCATTTTACCGGTTGTGAATGAGAATGACCTGGTAAGTAATGTGGAATTAAAATTTTCTGACAATGATGAACTGGCTACATTGATTACAGTTGGATTTGATGCAGAAACCTTGATCATTTGTACATCAGCAGGCGGCTTTATGAATGACGAAAAAAAAATTATTCCGTTTGTTGAGAAGATCGATAATAAAATGCTTGGCTATGTAACCACCGATAAAACAACTGTGGGTTTAGGCGGCATGGTTTCGAAACTTACTTTTACAAGGCTTGCCAATTCACTGGGCATACAGGTAATCATTTGCGGCATTGCTGCTGTAACTCCTTTTACTGCTGCATTGAACGGAACAAACGGTACAACGTTTAAAGCGCAATCTTCTGATTTAAAAGCAAGGCAGAAATGGCTGGCAAGCGGGTCTATTACATGGGGTAGTATCTTTCTTGATAAAGGTGCCGTAAAAGCATTACACCAAAGAAGAAGTTTGCTCACTGTGGGGGTTAAAAGCGTGAACGGAAAATTTTCTGCGGGAGAAGTTGTTCAGTTAATGGATGAAGATGAAAATATTGTTGGAGTTGCCAAAGTAAAACTTTCAGCAAAAACCATTCAGGAGAACATTGCTGTAAAAAATGTGCTTGCCGCCCATGCAGATGATATTGTGATATTTTAAAAACAAAACATGAAATCTATTTTACCACTCATTATTCAAACTTATAAAGCATCTGTTCAACTGCGTAGTGTTGACGATTTATTGCTTAAAAAAACCTTGTTGTCACTTGCCGGTGCGTTGGAAAAAAATATGGATTCGGTTTTGCAGGCCAATGCAAAAGATCTTGCCAAACAAGATGCGGATAATCCACGCAACGACAGGCTGATGCTTAATGAGCAAAGGATTCTGAATATTGCAAACAGCATCCGAAACATCAGCAACCTGCCCAATCCCTGCGGCAACATATTGCAGAAAAGAACGCTTCATAATGGCTTACAACTTGAAAAAAAATCTGTGCCGCTTGGTGTTGTTGGGGCCATTTATGAATCAAGACCGAATGTAACATTTGACATTGCTGCACTTTGCCTGCGCAGCCAGAATGCATGTGTATTAAAGGGTAGCAGCGATGCAGAAGAAACAAATAAAGCAGGCGTTGATATTATCAGAAGGGTACTTGAGGAAAATAATATTCCGGTTGATGCAGTAACACTGTTACCATCAGAAAGGGAAACGGTTCAGGAATTGTTTACTGCAACAAAATATATTGATGTATTAATTCCCCGCGGCTCAGATGGCTTGATACAATATGTACGAAAGAACAGCCTTGTTCCGGTTATTGAAACAGGCGCCGGTGTTTGTCATGTGTATGTTGAAAAAGACGCTGATATAAATAAAGCTTTGAACATTGTGGTGAATGCAAAAGTTTCACGCCCTTCAGTATGCAATTCTGCTGATGCGATTATTGTTGACAAACCAATTGCAGAAAAGTTTTTAAAGGAACTACAGCCTTTGTTTGATAAATTCAAAGTGGAAATCTTTGCAGATGAAACTGCGTACAGCCTGCTGAATGGTTATGCCTGGTTGCATAAAGCAGCACCCGAAGATTTTGGGCGGGAATTCCTCAGTTTAAAATGTGCCATAAAAGTGGTGAAGGATATTGAAGAGGCATTGGAGCATATTCAGCAATATTCAACCCGGCATTCTGAAGCAATTGTTTCAGAAAATAAAAAGAATTGTGAGCGCTTTCTACAGGAAGTTGATGCTGCTGCCGTGTATTCAAATGCATCTACAAGATTTACCGACGGTGAAGAATTTGGCCTGGGCGCAGAGATTGGCATATCCACACAAAAGCTGCACGCAAGAGGGCCCTTTGCTTTGGAAAAATTAGTTACTGAAAAATGGGTAATACGAGGAGAGGGGCAGGTAAGATGATTGAATAAAAATTGCCTGGAAATTTCAACATTCAGAAACTGTTTAAGTTTTTTATTTTAAATACCAGCAGTAGCTTTTTATAGCATCGCCTGTTGCGTCGCAATCCTTTCAGCTGAATAAATGATGGCGTCAATAATCCGGACAGTCAAGCCTGACTTCTCTCTATTTCGCTTTGCTCAATAAAGCTTCTGAAGATAAAGTGAGTTCCGGTACATCGGAATTAAAGTAACACAACAGGCAATGCCATGAAAAAACAAAAGCCGGTACACAAAAAATTATTCCTTCAATTTTCCAATAAATATTCCGTTTGGCTGGGTAGATGTAAGACCTGTTGGTTTATCGCCGTTCATTTCAAAATGCAATTTGAAACCGTTTACATTTTTTATTCCAAATGTATCGGGTGATAACGGAACCAATTCATACACGCCTTGCCCGGCGGATAGCCAAAGTACAGCATCTTTTAATGTAACAGTAGAAGTAATTGATAAACTTTCGAAAACATATACACCAGCATATTTTTGTAATTGCTCTGCTGCAAGTTTAAACACTTCTTCTCCCTGCAGGCTGTTTAATTTTTGCAACGTTTCATCATTCTTGCTTAGAGCAAATGCTTTTTGATAATACAAGATTGCATTAGCAGTATCTTTTATTGATGCGAGTAAATCACCGTAAGCAATGTAAGCGTTGCTGCTTGCCGGGTAATTCTCCAAATTCAGTTTGTAGAACGCTGCTGCTTTTGTAAAGAACTTACTGTTTAAAGACTGGTAAGCCAAACCGTTTGTGAGTACTTCAGGCGGTGAAACTTTGTAGCCCAGTTCTTTTGAAACAGTTTGATAATGGGCTTTATATTTTGTAACAAAAGCTGTGGATGAATCTGTAAAATCCTGCGTGGTGAATTTATATTTGTAATAGTTAAAAATAAAACGCAGAGCATCATATTCAGTTATCAAAGGAACAGAGCCATGATCGTCATCTGCATAATATTTACCGGCAAACTGTAAACTGCTTTGCTTATTCGCTTTTATAAATTTATCAAGCGTAAAAATGGAACGGATATGTCTTGTGGTGGCAGTAGTATCTTTCAGCATCTTTTCAATGGTCATTCCATCAGGCATTGTGTTGGCAATACCGAGATACAATTTTATGCCATCATATTTTTTCTGTGCAAGTTTCTGTTCTGTGGCTTTTAAAAATTTTTCTTTATCGTACCACATGCTCGGGTCAATAGCCACATAAGCATTGAATAATTTAGTATGATTGGTGAGTACATTCATTACAGTTAATCCGCCAAAGGAATGACCAATGAGTAACCTGTAAGGTTGTGTGGGATAAACCGAATCAATATGCGGCATCAATTCTTTCTCCATAAAGGCAACAAAATTTTCTCCGCCACCTGTGTTTTTTGAAAAGTTGCTGTCCATATTTGGCAGGTCGCTTTGAATATGCGTAGGCGTTAAATCCCTTGTGCGGTCTGTGTTTGGTATGGCAACCACGATCATTTGTGGAAAATTTGAGTTGCCGTTCGCCTCGCTTAATTGCTGTATCACTCCAACCACTGATTGAAAATGCGAGTCGCCGTCCAATAAATAAACTACAGGGAAACGGGTGGTTGAATCATTGGTTCCCAAAAAACCACTGGGAACATACACCCATACTTTTCTTTGTTCGCCTAATATGTTTGAGTAAACACTGTCAACTTTGCCAATCACAATTTTATTGTCTGTTTGTGCAGGCACATAGAAGTATAGCACTGCAAAAACTGCAGTGAAAAGAAACGATTTCATAATAAAGATTTTAATTAAATAGTTAGAAGAATATAAAGTCTAAAAAAGAGCGTTTGAACTTTTTGAGCTAGGCAGCATTGCTACTATGAAGCTTTTCTTGCGTCGCACTCTTGTACATTTTTTCTTTATTGAGCAATGCGCATTTGAAGCGTTTAGTTAAGGCTGGCTGCCCCAGCGGGGCATACTGTTTGTAGAAAATAGTGTAATTAGTTTTTCGACTCCAGCGGAGTCGCCTGTTCAGCATTATAGGAAGCTCCTACGGAGCTAATTCTTCCATTGAATTTTAGATCTACAAACAGGATGCTCCTAACGGAGCTTTACTAAACAACATTGAATGCATATTGATGAGTTATTTAAATTTATTTTGCAACTATGACTGTGATACTGAAGCTGCCATTTATTCCGAACGATGAAGTGCTTGCGACGCAACAGGCGATGCTATGAAATACCAGCGCTGGTATCATAAAAAAATTACAACTTTTAAACTTGCGACTCATTACCTTTCTCTACATACTCAAGTATATCACCCGGCTGACAATTGAGCACTTTACAAATGGCTTCCAGCGTGCTGAAACGTACAGCTTTGGCTTTGCCCGTTTTTAAGATAGAGAGATTGGCTAATGTGAGATCAACTTTTTCTGAAAGCTCATTCAACGACATCTTTCGTTTAGCCATCATTACATCAAGATTTACAATAATCGGCATAGGTTATACGGTTAATTGGTTTTCTTCCTGGATCTCGATTCCACGTTTAAAAATCTGGGAAATGATATAAATAATACCTGCCATAAAAAAGTACTCACCTCCGCTGTTGTTAGCCGGCAATTGTATGCCCGTATCCTGCTTTAGGTAGTAAGTATATGTGTCCCAGAAAAAAGAGCTCACAATCCAAACAGCGAGCAACAGGTAAGCGATGATTTCTAATTTTTTTTGTACTTCCATAGAAAAAGGTGATTGAAGTTTAAGCTTCGTCTGCAAGGCAAATACTACATACCAAATCGTTGCTTTTAACGCTGAAACCGCAATGGTTAAGCACATGGCGTAAGAATAATATGGAATACTTTTCTCACGAATGTTGAATATATCCATGTTAACCTCGTAAGTACGTTTTGCCCAATCAGGGTTTATAAAGCTTGCAACAAAATTGGTTAACTGGGCGCCGCAGTCAATTGAATACTTAATGAAACCCATAAATGCAAGGACTTTGAGTACCACTAAAATTATTTCTGTTCTTGTTTTCATGTTTATGTTTTTAAATGAGAATGCAAATATAGATAAATATTTATTGATAAACAATAATTATTTATTAAAAAAGAGAAAATATTTTTTGGGCATAAAGATGCCGCAGATCATTTATTGTTTGTGCTGGAGAAAAAGTGAGAGGAGAATTATTTGGTTACAAAGCAGTAGTTTTTCATAGCATCGCCTGTTGTGTCACTCACTTGTACGTTCGGAAATTTATTGGGCTTTTATCGTAGCGTAGGTTGACCGTGACAACACCGTCAACGGCAAGGGAAATGGACTTTTGACAAAACCTGTTAGGTTTTTAAAACCTAACAGGTTTGTCTCCACACTCTTGTGCTGCTGTAATTCTATTAAGCTTTACCGAAGCGAAAGTTAACGGTGACAACACCGTCAACGGCGAGGAGGGAGAAGCCTCCATCTGCATTTGTGCTATAATTTTATTTGCAGAAGCATACATCAAAAGGTTCTTTGTTTGCCAACTATAAGTAGCATTGTAAGTGTATTTTATTACGCATAATTATTTGGAATTGAAGTTTGCGAAGGACCAGAAAGTACGGCTGCGGGAATAACAACTGGAAGCAGTGTCGCATTGGCTTGGCTCTCAAGTGCAGTTCCTTTGTAGTTTTCTTTTAATCTAGCAACATACTTAATCAGCGCGGAAGTTGCATCTATTGCATCTCTATTTGCTTGTTCAACTCCATTTTTAAGTAATGTTTTACCTTCATCAATATCCGCCTGATAGTCTCTCGACTCTATTATGACACCAATATTTAGTGCATCAACAATTCCGGCTAATGCAAATTCATCGGTTGAAAGATTACTTTCTAATTGACCTAAGTGTCCGCTATAACCTTCAGGCTTTTCAGGCTCGAATTCCAAATTCGGCACTTCATGGCTTGGAAGAAGGATGGTGCTGTTCCCTTTATCAACCTTAATTTCATAGTCTGTCAAAGCGCTTGGATAGCTGCCAAAACTCCATCCATTCTCCTTGAGTTTATTAATTACAATTTTCGCAGCCCTGTAGCACTCATATTTTATGACCTCATTAAATGTAAAAAGATTGAGCGGATTTTTTGCATATGGTCCTGTTTCAAAGGTGCTATAAATTTCCTCACTCAATTTTTTTGATAGCCCCAACTCTAGTAAGCTTTGTAACATGCCGACTGCGGGATCGCTACCGGCTGTGTTTTTAATTAATTCCTGCAGGCGCTCCATCTGCGATTGCTTTTTAACAAATGTTAAAACAAGTAAGCCTGCTAGTTTATTTGCTAATTCCTTGTACAATTCGACTCTTAACTTAGGAATATCATCACCAATTTTCTCGGAAATGCTCAGAAATAATTTGTCAATATGGAAAGCCTCGGCAAGCTTCTTACAAATATTTCCGGTTATTGTGCTTGCCAAATGCTGCAATGATTTGATAAACTGGTTTCCTGCCTCACTTAGAATATCAGCTACTACCATTTCAAACCCATTTAAGATTGCTTTGCGTGTATCTGCTACAGCAGTAACCATGAAGCTCCTTGCGTTTTGAATTCTTTTGATATCTGCATCAGATAATCCATTATCCTGGGAGAATTGAGCTGCATCATCGATAACATTTTGAATATCTTTTCTCGATGCAATCATAACCATGTCCACCCCATTTGCGAAGATCAAAGAGTAGTGAACTGCAAGTCTAAAGGCTTTTCCCAGGGGTATCGCATCAACTGCATTATCAACTTCAGTTTTGGCAATTTCAAAAACAGCATCCCCTACAGCATCCGCCAATTTATCATCGTCTGATGTAATTATGGAGGAAACACCTTCACTGACCCATTCCAAATGCTTGCGCAAGAATTTCGCAGATTGAGACGGCCTATCTACCTTTTTTTTTGATCCGTTTGTATCGTCAATCGAAGTAATAGCTCCGCCGCTTAAGAGGTCATTTTTCTTAGCCGAATCCCTTAGATATTGTTTTATTTCATCGTCAGAGAGTCCATTCTCCTTCATTAACTCAATTGTCTTTTTTGCCATTTGCAATTGATCATTTCTCCCCGTTGGAGTTTGCCCCGGAGTTGAGGGGTTTACACTATTGTTTCCTTGGTTATTTCTTATGTCATCTACTTTTTGCTGTGCTTTAGTTGCCATCGCTTTAATATGTGACTCATTTGACTCCTTAGACAACTGACCCAGCAATCCTGAAACCTGGTTTAATCCAGACATATCACGAAAAGCATTACCATTTCCTAAAAGAGTTAATGCATTAGCCAGGCCAGTTGGATCGGGTGCATTTTGAGGCGTGGTAATTTGAATAACGTTACCAGGAAGTTGTGTAGGCGTTAAAGTGGTGGTAGTGCTTTTGGGGCCGGGGGCTATTCCTGCAATTTCCGGGGGAGTTTCGGTAGTCATTTCATTCCAGTCCCACATACGGGTAATATCCCGTTCTTCACAACTATTACAATGACCCAATTGTGCTTCTGCAAATAAACCACGGGTGGGAAAGCACACAATACTTTCAACGATTTCACCCGGCTCGGTTCTTTTTATTGCATCATTTGCCGGAAGCATTTCTGGCAAATCGCATGGGAAGGCTAGACTGTTACCTGTAACGGCTAATGGCATATCATCCATTACGGTTAGTATCTCAGGAAAATCACTTAGCGAAGATTCCAAATAAAGCCTTCGTTCAACTGAATCCATCATCATCCAAACTATTCGATTGTAGTAACCCTGATTACTGTTTAAGTGGGTAAGTAATTTTAGTGAGCAGAGCTTGTCTTTTATTGCAGGTACAATATCAGTGTCGGATGAGGTTGTTGTTGTAGGGTCTTTTATGAGAGGTTGTTTTACATTGGAAGCAACAACAGATTCATCGGAAGGATATTGTATAACTAAATCAAATTGGCTAGTCCTATCGCCTGCAGTTTGATTATCTTTAAACCAACCAATAATGTCATTAACATTGAATAATAATTTCCCTGCTTGGGTAGAGATGAATTCTACTTTTTTCCCGCCTTGCTTCCATGAATTGTCTCCTATTTTATATATTAGCGAACATTTCGTAAGCCCATCAGCAATAAATTTAAGGTCTGGTTCCTTTTGAAGATTAGCTTTTTCTCCAGTGGCACCATTATCAGCTCTCCCATCCGGAGTACGATAACCATATTCTCCAAAAAAATTTATTACACCCGTTGCATCAATAATAATTTTGTCACCTACCTTTATTTCAATTTCAGAATCGACCCCTTCTTCATCATCTCCTTTTACTAACAATTCTTTTTTCAACATTCTTTTTTCCGTTTTCGGTTCATCTGTTTTAATGTTACCAGTATTACCTTGCACAATTTGCCCCATACTGCCATTTGTTGTTGCTATCACATTCACCGTCCAGCTTCCAGTATTTTCGCTATAAGTGTTAATGTCATTGGCTACTAAAAAAATTTCGCCATCTGAATCAGCAACGGCTGTTGTCAGGCTTCCCCCTTGTTGCCATACACCACCACCAATTTTAAACCCAAGAGAAAACATATTTATGGTCAAGCCACAAAACCAATTTTGTCCTATCGCAGGGTCAGGGGGAGTTTTACTACCATCGGGCCCGAATATAGAAGCCGGCTGATGGGTATTTTGGTCAACTGAAAAGCTGATTTCACCCGTAGCATTAAATGTAATTACATCACCTTTTTTTACAAATAAACCCGTTTGAAACACTTCCGCATTGTTTTTGTTTTTGTCTGTTTTTACTATTACGGTAGCATATCTTGTTGGATAAAGCTCAGGCATTTTCAAGCGTAATAACGCATCAAAACAATCCTTCAAAGAGGCATCAAGCAACATAGGTGTTATAGCCTGCCTGAAACGTAAAGCAATGTCTTCAGTAAAGCGAAAAATAGAAAAAGGGATCAATACGGCATTGCGTTTTCCTTTGAATTCCGTTTTTAAGCTGTAATGCCTCAGTACCTCATAATATTGTATGGTAAGTGCATGGCAATGGTTATGGTTAGCCACCCTTCGTGTTTGTAGTGTATTGCTTTCTGCCTGGCTGGATTGGACTATTACTGTACTTGTAAGGCTGCGTATGTATGCACTGCTTTGCTGCACTCTATCGTGCAGATCCTGCAGCGAATCGCCTTCTACATTTCTGTTGCCGCTGCTATGGCTAACGCCGCCGCCAAAAGCTGCATTCACACTTAAATCTACACCTGGTACAACGGGAATACTAACTGCTGCCGAAGAACCACCCATCATACTCCATCCATCCTGGTTTTCGCTAAGAGCGGCTTTCACCGTATCTTCAATGGAGCGTTCCCTGCGGCTATCGTGATCTAAAAATTCTGTTGCCGTTACGCCATCTTTGCGGCTGGCACTATCCTGCCTGCTCCATTCTATTACCGCCAGTTGTGTACTTTCGCCGGGAGCAAGTGGCAAACTGTATTTTATTTCGCCCAACGAATGGCCAAGTGAAAACCAGCTTTGCTTATAGTCTAATATTTCGCAAAATTTAATTTCTGGTTCTGTAGTCTCCAAGTCTTGTATTGGAGCAGTTATATCCACAATTTTTATTTTTTTTAAAGATGCATCATTGCTACCGGGTCCACTTTCCATCCCATCTCTTTCGGTTTTTTTATTATCCTTTACTATAATTTTATAAAAATGATATTGCTGCACGGGAAGCGTTGTTGGCATTAAATTTTCACATGAGTTGCTTCCAATGTTGGTTTTGGCAGGACTAACAAAAGAATAAAGTGATGCTTCATAATCGCTAATATCAGGCGATTGTATTGAAATCAGCGTTTGTGTTTGACAATCCGAACAGCATTCATCCTTTTGTGTGATTGAAGGTTTCGATAAATATATTGGGAAAACAATGCATGGCGTTTTTCTTTTTCGACTTGAATTATCAAATCTTTCCAAATCGAGTTTTCTCTTGATTGCTGCTACGGCATCATCCAAAGATTCTCCCGGTGTTTTAGTTTTTTCTTCAGAATTATTGTCCAAAATATCTCCGGATTTCTCAGGCAGAACGGGTTCCTTAATTTCATCATTTGCAAGTTTAATTGAACTTATTAAATCAAAATCGAGTAGATTAAACTTTGGAGCTGAAACAAATACCTTTGATATATGGCCTAATTGAAAAAGCGGAATTAAATCGAAAGACATATATCCGGTAGCATCTGATATGAGCGTTGCAAAAGGAATTTTTGTGACTCCTGCGTCTGCTTCAATTAACACTGAAAGACTTGCTACTACACCCTTTAAAGGCTTGCCCGTTTGTTGATCTATAAAGCGACAGCGTATTTTCTTAAATATTAATGATGTTGTATACATGGCTCTGAACTTTATTTGTTTAAGTATTAAATGATATCGATTAATTGATAAATTGTTTAAGAAATTTCCATTTTAACAGCTTCATTCTGAAGATTAGTGTAGGTCAGATTCAGGGTAATTTTTTTTAAAACCATATAACTTCATCTTCCTCCGTTTGAAACAATGTTTATCCCCCCACCCTCACCCTCTTTTCAATGAATTTTTCATTGGCATTCCATTCGCTGGTCACATCTTTACACGTTTATCTTCTGCTGTCATTTCGTCTATAAGTAAATCATACCTTGGAAAGGCAGCCTCAAAAACCTCTATATGGCTGATGAGGGCTTCGTCGGCTATATACTTTTCCATAAGTTCTCTTGTTTTCGCAACGCCGCTGACCGCAGTTACATAATTATTAGTCAACTCTTTGTTTTGATTTTGTTGTTGCATTTTATAAAATTTTAGTAAAGCTACTTTTATGAAAATGCGTAAACAATATAACGTTTCTTAGGTATGCTGCTGAGGCGGAAGAATAAAACGGAACATTACTTTTGTTCCAATACCAGATACGGTTTCTATGCTGAACGTTGCGTTGAGTGCGGCAGTTCTTTTTTCATAATTCTTTAACCCGTTGCCTTCTTTATTTGCTGATGCAGCGTTGTAGCCTTTGCCATTATCAACAACCGTAATTGTAAACTCATTTTGAAACGAGAAATCTAAAGTAATCATATTTGCTGCCGCATGTTTTACAGCATTGTTTACTGCTTCTTTTACAAGCATGTATATATTTCGGCTTTCATTCCATTCCATATTTAATGATGGAATTGCAGCAGGTAATTCACAAACAAACTCAAGGTTTGCATTGCTTACCACGGTGGCGCACTGGCTGCGGATATGATAAATAAGTTCGTCTAAATTCCGGTTGCCGTGGTTTAAGCTCCAGATTATTTCGTTCATTTTTTCTACAGACTCATCACTAAGGTTCATTATTTTATCCATATCTGCATTGTTTAAACTCTTTCCTTCCTTAATGGCAGAAACAATATAGCGTATGCGGCTAAGCCCTGCACCTACATCATCATGCATATCGGCTGCAATGCGGCTGCGCTCTGCTTCCAGCGCTTTCTCTTTTTCGAGTAATGCTTTTTGTTTTTCTAATTTTCTTTGATAATAAACCCTGATAAAACTCCAGGCAATAAATATTCCTGTTGCAAAGCACAAGGCAATAAACCAGGTGGTATTATACCATTCTGTGGCTATTGTAAAATGAAAAGTATTGTTGCTTTCAATATAAGTATTGTTGGCTTCGTCCTGCAGCCTTGCCTGCAATGTATAATCGCCTGGTGTAAGCCGGGTAAAGGCAATAATATTACCATCTATTTTTTGCCATGCTGCTTTTTCATTATTTCTTACTAAGCGGTATTCGTATTTTTTATTTGAGATCTTATTGTCTGCATCGAGCAGTGTAAAACCAAACTGCAGGTTGTTTTCACCTGGTTTTAACTGTATGTTTTTATCATTGTCAAAATAGAAAGGCTGGTTATTTACATCCATACCATCAATAAACAGTTTGGCATTACTTTGTTTTTTCTGCTTTAATAATTCATAATTTTTTAGCTTATACAGGTACCCTGTTTTACTGAAGTAAAGTGATGAGTCGTCTTTATCATAAAATAAATGGCTTTCAAGAAAATTATTAAAAGGCAACCCGTTCTTTTCAGTAAACGTTACAAATTTATCTGTGGAGGAAAGCAGGCAGGTTAGTCCTTTTTCAGAAGCTATCCAGATATTATCATCCGCATCAGCCACTATATTGTTGATAATATTTGCAGGTAAGCCGTCCTCTGTTTCATAGAGTTTTCCTTTATGGGTAACCAGGTTATATTTTACCAGTCCAATTTGCTGGTAGCTAAGCCAAAGGTTTTGCTTACTGTCAATTATATGATACAAAAGCGGGCCAAAATGAATGTCTTTCCTGTTAAGAAGGCTGTCCATTTCCCATTCTTCAAAATGTGCTGGTTTATTTTTCCAGACCAATACGATATTCTTTTTATTTGAAGTAAAATAAATATTGCCATTCTTGTCTTCTGCCACATTATGCACATAACTAAAAGTAAAAGGCTTTGGGTTATCTGTACTCCTGTATTGCGTAAATTCATTGCTGCCAGCTTTTTGCCTCACAAGGCCATTACCAAAATTCATACTGTACCACACATCGCCATTGCGGCTTTGATAAACCATAGTTATCAATTCAGCATTATGATAGAATGGTGCAAGAAAAGTAGGGGCGGATATTTTTTTTGTTTGGGGATTATAAACAATCAGTTTTGTTTTAAACGATGGTATAGAATTTCCATAAATATATATTGAGCCGTTTACAGGTGATGCTCCCCAGCAATAGCTTATGATATTGCTGTCAATAACCTGTAGCTGACTTGCTTTTACATCTACAGATAAACTGCCCCTAAATTCAGTACTCATCCATATTTTATTCTGGTATTTTTTGTACTGACTGATTAATGCAGGGTAAGGAAGTTTCCAAAACTGGTAATGCAGTTGTTGCAAATTAAACCGGCTAATACCATTTGTACCGCTAACCCAGTAGTTGTCGTTAATATCAGTATAAATATCCCACAACTCCCCAGGTAAAATACTGCTGTTATCACCGGGTATATTTTTTGCAATTATTTCCGGTTGCACAGGTTGCTGCACAGAAAGGCCACCATATCCTGAAACAATCAGGTTACCCTCAGATGATATAACATTTTTGGTGCCGTCAATTGGGCCGTTTGGAAGTTTAAGTGGTTGAAGGTATTTTGGGTCATCTGCATCATAACTCATTTTGTAAATACCATCCATATAACAGGCGATATAAATTATTTCATTGAGCGTATCGGCCTGCTTTATAGCATAATATTTTTCCAGCTTAAAACTATCAATGGGTATTTTCCATTCCTCCGTTTTTTTGTATTTAAGCGAATAAGCAAATGTTTTATGATCGTCTGAAAAAAGAACTTTATCATTTCCCAAATACACCACTTCTATATCTTTTAAACCAAAGGGGTTATTTACAGAATCAAGTACATGCAAACGCATATCCGTGAAATAAATTTTATTGTAATCCCATATAGCGATCAGGTTTTTATTCATTAAACAAGGCGTTGCACTATTCTTATTACTCCAGAATGCAGGTGGCGCATGTTGCCTGTGATTATAAGGGTTCAGCATCCAAAGTCTGTTACCGGAAAGAAATAAAAGTTCATGATTATTTAGTTCAACGCAATTGCCCACGTTTTCTGAAGGCATGTTGCTGCTGTCTTTACGGCTGTGGCTATATACTTTAAAATAGTGCCCATCAAAACGGGCAAGCCCCTGTGAAGTGCTCATCCATATAAACCCCCGGCTGTCCTGCATTAAATAGTTGATATGATTGGCAGGCAGACCATCGGCAATAGTATAATTTGTAAAGTGTATGGGTGAAGTAACGGGCTGGCCTAAAGAACTTAGTGCAAAAAATAATAAAACGATTGTATGAGTAAGCAGTTTCTTCATCTTCCGGTACGGGAAATTACCGCTTATTCATTTTATTAATTGCTTCTGTTTTATTGGTCACATGCAACTTTTCATAAATATTGTGTATGTGTTGTGTTACAGTACCAATCGTTATAGAAAGTTTGGATGCAATTTCTTTGTACAAAAAACCTTTGGAGAGCAGCACCAGTATTTCATTTTCTTTATTCGTTAAGCAGTCACTGGCTTTATTTTTATTGTCATTAAAATGGCCTATTACTTTACGTGCCACCATACTGCTCATGGGGCTGCCACCATTATGTACTTCTTTAATGGCTTCAATCATTTTATCGGGTGGAGTTTTTTTTAGCATATAACTGCTGGCACCTGCAGCCAAAGCATCAAAGATTTTCTCATCGTTCTCGTAAATCGTGAAGATCATGAACTGTGTTCCGGGACAGTCATTCTTTATTTTTTGTATGCATTCTATACCGCTTAAGCCGGGCATGTTAATATCTAAAACGGCAACATCCGGCTGCGCTTTAATAATGGCAACTGCGGCATCATCCCCTCTGGCTGAAGAAGAAAGCAGCGCCATATCTTCCTGCGATTGCACCAGTTGTTCCAAAGCTTTTCTTACTTCAGGTAAATCTTCCGCAATGCTCACATGGATCATAGCTCAAAATTAGCAACATCAGTATTCTTTCAGCTATAAGTTTTCTTAGACTTTTTGTTGCTTAGCTGATTTTTATTCTTCAAAACATTAGTAAAAAGATAGCCGTTTTGCGTATAATTTTTTTACCTGGCAGTAGAATCTATATTATACTTCCGTTGCGTCGCACTCTTGTGCTGAAGAAAAGCTATAACCCATTGGCTGTTCGCTAACGGCTAAAGGCTAACCGCCAACAGCTTTTGCTGCTCATTGCTCAGAACGTACAAGTGAGTGACACAACGAAACTTTAATACTACTACCATAGCTTGCTAAATAAAAAACCTTCGCATATCGACAGACCTGAACTTAAGGCTAAGGGTTAAGGAAAAAATAATTTAAATTTACTTTGTAATTCAAAGTACTTTTTATTATTATTGCATTCTCAAATAATTTTTCCGAGCATAAATTATTATTAAAATGGAATCGAAAACATTTAGCGCTGTTACCTCCATATCAATGATATTAACCCTTGCGGCAGCAGTGCTAAGCATTATTGGTATTACCATCACTGGTCTTTACCCGGGGATCATTGTGTTATTGTTAGTGGCGCTCATTCCAATTGCTTCCAAGGTTTACGCTAAAAAAATTAATAGCAAGAGCAATGATATTCAGCGGAATTATTACACAACATTTACAGTGATCAATTTTCTATTGATCCTGGTGGTGTTATGGATGAGTTTTGTGATCCTTGTTGATCGTGTTTTCCCTGCATTTTTATAATCAAAGCTTGGTCGTGAAAAAGGATGACATTCCACAAATGTTCTGCGTATATAACCTGGTCGCCGGTGCATGCCGCGCAAAGATCAGAACGTACAAGTGAGTGACACAAGGGAAGCTAAATAGCATTCGTTAAGCTTGTACCTAAAAAAAATTAATAATAATAACCCCAGCCGATGGACTGAAGCAATTGTTTTGGATGATACATTTTATTATTCTTTACCACCCATTCAACCCTTCTTATATCACTGATGTTGGTCTCCGGGTTACCATCGATTAGTACAAAGTCTGCGGTAACGTTGGGTTTGATGCCGTAATTTTTAGTGAGTGCGCAGTCTTTTGCGGCGTTGTATGTGGCACATTGCAAAGCACGCAAGGGCGGGATGCCGGCCTGCACATATATTTCGAGCTCATTCTCCAGCGCAAAAGCCTCGCCACCATCGGTGCCTGCAACAATGAGTATATTGTTATCGTATAATTTTTTGAGCATCTGCCTCATCTTATCGTAGGATGCAAGATAGGTTTGCTTCTGAGATACCGGCGCCACACTGCTTTTGGCAGCAACATCTTCCCGTTGATCTGCAGGCAGCCATGGTATAATTGGTTTTATTGCCGCATCTGTATCGCCGGGATAAATAGTAAACATTTCTGAAAACACATGCATAGTTGGATCTAAAGAAACATTTTTTTGCTGCATCAACTGCACAAAATCATTTGCTTCTTTGCCGTTGATGTCCAGGTTCAATGCACGTTCGCCTACTTTTATAAAACGCCCCCTGCTTCTTGTATCAATGGTATCGCCCATAAAGTTGAGCATGATCATATTCATGTGTGTTACTTCATTGTAACCTGCGTTTATAGCTTGTGTTGCCGTCATGAAAGAAGGAATATGCCCGCAGACTTTTATACCAAGTCTCTGTGCCTCTGCTGCAATTGGTGCCACCCATTTTGGATCGATGGAACTGTACAATTTTACCTGTTGATAACCATTTTTGGCATATTTATTAACTGCTTTAATGGCTTCGTCTAAACTGTGCACGATGGAACCTGTTGGCCCTTCGAAGGGGCCAGCCTGATCGATGAAGCCAGACATATAACTGATATCCGGCCCTATTATTTCATTCTTTGCAATTGCCGCTTTTATCAATGGAAGGTTATCGCTGTTGCCCATATCACGCACATGTGTAACCCCGCCAACAAGATAGGACAAACCTTCACCTTTATCGTAGTGCGCATGCATATCCCATAAGCCGGGTATTAATGTTTTGTTTGTTCCGTCAACAATGGCGTAACCCTGAGGGATTTTGAGCGAGGCATCTGCACCAACACTGATAATTTTTCCATTCTTAACCAATACCGTGGTATTGTTTTGCATTGTTGCGTTTTCCGCATCATATACCCTAACATGTGTAACAGCAAACGTTGCAGGCAGATCGCTTGACAATGATCTCATCTGTTTGCTGTAATAATCTATCGATTGCAGTTCCTGAATTTTGTTCAATGTATCTGCCAAAGACTCGTATCCTTTTCTTACCATGGAAAACCACGATTGTGCCTGGGCAAAAAAATGTTTATCTGCATCGAACCAAAAAAATACGGGTGGGTTATTCGTATTAAAATACAATTCGTACAGATAGAGATGCAGTGCTTTTCCTTTGAACAAGATATTCTTTTCATGCATGGCGGAAAGGGAAATGGTGCCGCCATTAAATTGTTTTACAACACTATCGTTTTGATTGGTTAAATATTTTACAACCGGTTCCATCATGCCCGGCGCTGCAAATGAAACAAACAATTCGCTATTGAATGGGAGTGTTTTGATGTTGCCATTTGTATTATTAGTAGCAGAATCTTTTGATATTTCAAATGTTTCTTTATACGGCGCCTTGTAATAGTCTACGCCTTCTATCTCAACATTTGTAATGAGGTTTTTTTCATTGGTTTTAACTGTGGCAAAAATACTGTCGCCTCTGCCGCGGTCATTAAACTGGTAGAAGATGCCGTACTCATGCGCATCTTTCATCCACATTTTCTGTACGCCTTTTGTTTCTGTTCCTTTTACAAAAGCGTAGAACAAAGTATCGGTTTGAGCGGTTGTACTTTTTTGTATTAGCAGCATGCAAAAGAAGAAAATGAAATATTTCATAAAATGTTTTTGGTGCATCAATGTAAGAAAGAATTTTTATATGAACCCGGCAAAAGAATAAGCATGATGCATACGTTGCGTCGCACTCTTGTGCTGAGGAATCGCTATCAGCCATTGGCTGTTAGCTAATAACTACAGGCTAAGCGCTAAAAGCCTTTGCTGCTCATTGTTCAGAACGTACAAGTGAGTGACACAAGAGAAGCTTAATTTCAGTAATACAGCCCGGCACAAAAAATTTATTACAAGTTATCTTTCGCTATTACACTCCAGTCATCATTGCCATGGCCTTTGGCAATCCATTCATCCATTGCAGCTGCAATGGCAGTTGTGGTAATTAAATGGGTTCCGGCCTGCGCTGCTGCACTTAGCATCAGTCCCGCATCTTTGCGGGCCATATTCAGTTCCCACGAAGGCTCGTTAAACTTACCTTCAATAATTTTCTTTAACCGCGCAGGAACGATTGAACCCGGGTTCCAGTTTGTAAAAAGTTCAAGCAATTCGTGCGAATGAATACCATGCGCTTTTGCAAGTGCAAGTGCATCTGAAAGCCCGGCTGTAATATTCAGCAAAAACAGGTTGCCGGTAAGTTTAATACCTGCTGCTTTACCTTCTTCGGGGCCAAAGTTGATAAACTTACCGGTCATTTTCGATAGTTCTGGTTGCAGTTGTTCTATTAAAGACTGATCGCCTGAAGCCAGCATAAAACCAGTGCTTTCCAAAGCATTTTGCGGCCCCATAAAAACAGGGGCATGCAGGTAAGTAAACCCTTTGCTTTTCCACCCAGCCGTTCTTTCTATGGCACCTTTGGCCGAAGTAGTCGTATGATCTATGATGATTGCACCGGCTTTAAAACCGTCACAGGCATTCTCTAATACTTCATCTACGGTTGTATCATCTTTAAGGGTAACATGAATAAAGTCTGCTCCCTGTACTGCCTGATTTGCGTGTTCAAATGCTTTGGCACCAAATGCTTCCAATGCTTTTGCTCTCGATGTTGTCCGGTTCCATACCTGCACTGTTTCGCCCTTTTGTAACATTGCCTTTACAAAATTCGAACCCAGTAAACCTATGCCTAAAAATGCTTTCATGATTGTTGTTATTTTTTATAAAGTTAAGAAGTACCTGCACAAACGATGCCTGAAAGAAAGAAGTAGTATATTTTTTAAGTAATGCATTTGGGGCTGTGAGCTTTTGAATAAACATCAGCTACAGTACCGGCTGTTCGCTGCAAGTCCGCGCCACTCGTGCCTCGTGGCTGTGGGCTTTCCGCTTCCATCCGGCAGCCTTTGGGCGATAAATATTTATCAGCATTCATTGCGCAACATCGTACTACGCAGCAATTGATTTGCTGCAGTGCAATAAATATTTTTTTTCAAAGCAAAGCACACGGCTCATGATAGTTGTGTTCTGCTGCTGTTTTATTTTTACCTTTCAATCTTTCATCATGGAAAATATTTTCGCGTTCTTCGGATTCATTTTTCTGTAGCCTTTCAGGTTTTCACGAGCAAACAATGTTTCAAAAGATCGTATTAACGAAAATGCAAAACAAACTTATATGATAAAGCATAGTGTTGTATTTAAACTAAAATATCCGCAGGGCTCAAAAGAAGAAACTGATTTTTTTGTGGCTTCGAAACAACTTGCAGCAATACCCGGGGTAGAAAATTTTGAATGTCTTAAACAGGTAAGCAAAATGAACAATTACAGTTTTGGTTTAAGTATGCAATTTACCGATCAGCACGTGTACGATGCGTACAGCAATCATCCCGCACATCTTGCGTTTATTCAGCAACACTGGCTGCCGTCTGTAACAGATTTTATGGAGATTGATTATGAGCCAATGGCTCACTGAATTTTTAGTTTTACCGGAAACGCAGGCAGGTGCAGAATGCTGCTGAAGTAAAATAAACCGCACAAGTGTGTGACGCAACTCAGGTTAAATAGTATTACAAAAGCCTGGCACAAAATCTTCCATAACAGTACATGATGGTTGTTTGTTTCGCATCTTTTACTTTTATCTTTCAAACTTGTCATAAATGAAGAAACTTTTCGTCTTTTGCGCTGCAACATTATTATCTGTTGCAACTTTCTCTCAAACAAACAACGCATCAAAAGATAGTGTATATAAAGCTTTCATGGCACCACCAAACTCAGCAATGCCGCGTGTATGGTGGCATTGGATGAATGGCAATATTACCAAAGATGGCATTCGTAAAGATCTTGAATGGATGCATCGGGTGGGTATTGGTGGCTTTCAGAATTTTGATGCTGCATTGGCTACGCCGCAGATCGTGGAGAAGCGCTTAACTTATATGACGCCTGAATGGAAAGATGCTTTTAAGTTTACTACAAAACTTGCAGATTCGTTGCATCTTGAAATGGCCATTGCAGGTTCGCCGGGATGGAGCGAAAGTGGTGGTCCGTGGGTAAAGCCGGAAGATGGCATGAAGAAAATTGTGTGGACAGAAACACGTGTTAAAGCAGGTGCATCAAACATTACAGTGCCAAAGCCATCAGGTGTTACAGGGCCTTTTCAGAATATTGAGTTGCAGCCTGGATTTGGAGAGTCACCAGAAGATATGAAGCAACATAATTTCTATAAAGACATCGCAGTTGTTGCTTATAAATTACCGGAAGCTGATAAGTTGTTAAGTGACCTTAGTGCAGTTGTTACATCAAGTGGTGGCAATTTTTCTTTATCACAATTAACAGACGGAGATTTAGGAGCAACAGTTCTTTTACCAAGAGATACAGTTGCGGGTTTTGGATGGATACAGTTTGCATTTTCTCAACCACAAACAATTAAAGCAATAACAATGGTAGGTGGTGGTAATCCCGGTGTTTTTGGAATGGGTGCTGATGCAAAAGATAGCCGCAAACTGGAAGCAAGTGATGATGGTATTAATTATAAATTGATCTGCATTGTAACTCCGGGTACTGTGTTGGAGCAAACAATTACCATACCTGCAACTACTGCAAAATATTTTCGTGTTACGGTAAAGAACCCGCCAAAGCCCGTGAACATGGGTGCTGCATTTGGTTTGGGCGGTGCTGCTGAACCTAAAGATCCCGGTGGTACTGCTATTGCAGAAATTGTTTTGCATACTGCAGATCGCATCAACATGATTGAAGAAAAAGATGCGTTTGCACCGGTTGGGGATCTTGATAAAAAAGCAACTACAAGTGCAAATGATGTTGTTAACACAAATGATATCATTGATCTTACCAGTAAACTAAATGCAGATGGAACATTGAACTGGACTGCTCCTTCCGGCGAATGGAATATTGTTCGCTTTGGTTACTCGCTGATGGGAATCACCAACCATCCGGCTTCTCCTGAAGCAACAGGATTGGAAGTTGATAAATTAGATCCGGTTGCTATCAAAAATTATTTCAATAATTATCTTGATCAATACAAAGAAGCAACAGGTGGTTTAATGGGAAGCAAAGGCGGCTTGCAATTTATGGTAACAGATAGCTGGGAAGCTGGTGCACAAAACTGGACTGCCAATCTTCCCGCAGAGTTTCTGAAACGCCGTGGCTATAGTATTATTCCATGGTTGCCTGTATTAACCGGGCAAGTAATAAAGAGTGCCGAAGCAAGTGAGCAATTCCTGTTTGATTTCAGGCATACACTTAGCGAACTTGTTGCAGAATATCATTACGATGGATTAACAAAAATTCTTGCGGCACATGGTATGAAACGTTATACAGAATCACATGAAGATGGCCGCGCAATAATAGCAGATGGCATGGAAGTAAAAAGAACCGCTGCAATACCAATGTCTGCATTATGGACACCAAATGCTTTTATCAACCAGAACGACCAGACAAAACACACTGTTGATATTCGTGAGTCTGCATCTGTTGCACATATCTACGGGCAAAATCTTGTAGCCGCTGAAAGCCTTACTGCGCTTGGAATTGGAGGAACAGCATGGTCTTATTATCCGGAGAATTTAAAACCAAGTGTTGATCTTGAATTAGCAAGTGGCTTGAACAGGTTTGTAATTCACTGCTCTCCACACCAACCGGTAGATGACAAGATTCCTGGTCTTGGTCTCGGACCATTTGGTCAGTGGTACACACGTCATGAAACATGGGCAGAACAGGCAGTAGCATGGAATGCTTATATCTCCAGGAGCAGCTACATGTTACAACAAGGCAAGTTTATTGCAGACATTGTTTACTACTATGGAGAAGATAACAACATCACTTCTTTGTTTGGTAAAAAGCCACCAACAATTCCTGAAGGATACAATTACGATTTCATCAATGCTGATGCACTCATTAATGTATTATCATTTAAAGATGGTAAACTCACCACGCCAAGCGGCATGAGTTATCGTGTGTTGGTATTGGATAGCAATGCAACAAAAATGTCATTGCCTGTATTGCGCAAAATAAGTGCGCTGGTAAAAGCAGGCGCAACTGTTGCAGGTGTTAAGCCAACAGCAACACCAAGCCTTGCAGATGATCAGGATGAATTTAATAAACTTGTTAGTGAAATTTGGTCTTCATCAAACACAAAAGTTACTGAAGGAAAATCTTTAAGTGATGTATTGAATATTGCTCCTGATTTTGCTTACACAAAACCGAATAGCAGTACAAAGTTGTTATACGTGCATCGCAAAACAATTGACCGTGATATTTATTGGGTAAACAGCAGAACAAGCGATTTACAGGATCTCGAAGCAACATTCCGTGTGGATGGAAAAGTGCCTGAGTTATGGCTTGCAGAAACAGGAAAAACAGAACCGCTTTCTTACAGCATTGCAAATGGCGTTACAAAAGTTAAACTACACATGGAGCCTAACGAGACGTTCTTTATAGTGTTCAAAGACAAGGCAACAAAAACTACTGTTGAACTACCCACTCTAAAAGTAAAAGAACTTGCAACCATAAGTGGTGAATGGAAAATAGATTTTCAGAAAGACCGTGGTGCACCTGCTTCAATAAAAGTGAATGAGCTGTCTTCATTTACAAAGAATGCAGATGCCGGGGTAAAATATTTTTCCGGCACAGCCACTTATACAAAAACCATTACAGCGCCTGCAGATTGGTTTAAAAAAGATTCGGAGTTGTGGTTGAACCTTGGCGATGTAAAGAACCTTGCAGAAGTAATTGTGAATGGAAAATCATTGGGCATTCTCTGGAAAAAACCTTTCCGTGTTAATATAACCAGTGCATTAAAGCCCGGCTCAAATACAGTGCTGGTAAAGGTTACAAATCTTTGGGTAAACCGTTTGATCGGCGATGCACAACCAAATGCTACCCAAAAAATTACTTATACAACTATGCCTTTTTACCAGGCCAATTCACCATTGCAACCTTCAGGTTTGTTAGGCCCGGTGCAGATAATTTCTGTTAACAGGAAGTAGGAATTTTTATGAGCCAAACAATAGAATAAGTATGAGGCTTTTGTTGCGTCGCACTCTTGTACGTTCAGTTCAATATTGAGCAAAGCTTACAAGAGTGCAACGCAATACTTAATTTTATAGCTCTTAAAATAAAGCAATGAAGAAAATATTATCAGCCTTATTTATACTTACAGCATTTTATTCAAATGCTCAAACAGTAATACCGCTTTATAAAGGCGCAGCACCCGGTTCAGAAAACTGGAACTGGAATGAGACACAAATCAAAGCTGATATCGGCGCAATCATAATGGATGTTTCGCATCCTTCAATAACCGCTTATGTACCTGCAAATCCAAATGGTACAGCAGTAATTATTGCACCCGGTGGTGCATTTCATGTGCTTGCTTTTGATCTGGAAGGAACTGAAGTAGCAAAGCGTTTGAATGCAAAAGGCATAACTGCTTTTGTGTTGAAATACCGCGTGGTGCATAATGATCCTGCACATCCTGAAAACAGTATTGGCGCATTAATGTCAAGTGGGAATTTTAAAAAACTTGATTCACTCAATGCACCCGTTGTGCCGCTTGCCATTCAGGATGGATTGACTGCTGTAAAATATGTTCGTCAGCATGCTGCTGAATATAAAATTGATCCAACCAAAATTGGATTTATGGGTTTTTCTGCAGGTGGAACGGTTACCATGTGTGTTGTATATAATGCTACAGATGAAAGCCGTCCTAACTTTGTTGCGCCAATTTACGCATACGAAAAAGCGATTATTGGCTCAACAGTGCCATCTGCTAATACGCCCATTTTTATTACCGCAGCCAGCGATGACGATCTTGGCCTTGCAACACATAGTGTTCATCTTTATTTAAAATGGCTTGAAGCAAAGCAACCCGCTGAGTTGCACATGTATGAAAGCGGTAAGCACGGTTTTGGTACAAAGAAACAAGGTCTTCCTGTAGACTCATGGATGGACAGATTTGCCGACTGGCTTACGAACAATGGCCTGATAAAATAATAATGAAGAATAGTGATGAGCCCGGCTGTTTAATATGAATGAGGCTTTACTTGCGTCGCACAATTTATCGTTTAGCTCAATATTGAACAAAGCGTATAAGAGTGCGACGCAACAATGCTTAATAGAATTACATAAGTTTGGTACAAAAAAATTATTCGGATAAATCAACATGGAAATAAAATACAACAGCAATTATCCGTCAATGGATGACCTGCGGAAAAAAGCGCAACAAAAGATTCCGCGATTTGCGTTTGAATATCTTGATGGCGGCTGCAATGAAGATGTAAACCTTGCAAAGAATACTGCAGATTTGCGTAATGTGGAATTAAAGCCATACTACCTGAACAATTATGCAGGTGCTGATTTGAGAACAGAATTATTTGGTCATGTGTATGATGCGCCTTTTGGAATTGCACCGGTTGGTTTACAGGGATTGATTTGGCCAAACGCACCTGAAATACTTGCCAGGGCAGCGTTTCAACACAACATACCTTTTGTATTGAGCACAGTCACCACCTCGTCTATCGAACGCATTAGCGAACTGACAGAAGGAAGAGCATGGTATCAATTGTATCATCCTGCAGAGATCCGTGTAAGGGATAGCATTATTCAAAGAGCGGCTGCGGCGCAATGCCCGGTGCTTGTGGTGCTTTGTGATGTGCCATCCTTTGGCTACAGACCTAGGGATATAAGAAACGGATTAGCGATGCCCCCAAAAATGACGTTGGAAAATATTTTGCAGATCATGGGCAAGCCTGAATGGGCGATGAAAACATTAATCCATGGAATACCTGGGTTTGAAACACTGAAACCATATATGCCGAAAGGATTGAACATGAAACAGCTTGGCGCTTTTATGAACAAAACTTTTTCCGGAAGATTGAACGAAGAAAGAATAAAGCCGATTCGTGACATGTGGAAAGGCAAACTGGTATTGAAAGGAGTAGCTAGCGAAGAAGATACAGAAATGGCTTTGCGTTTGGGTTTTGATGGCATCATTGTTTCCAATCATGGCGGCAGGCAATTGGATGCGGGACAATCGGCTATTAAATCGTTGTCACCAATCGTGCAAAAATATAAAGACAAGCTTACAATCATGATGGACAGCGGTGTACGCTCGGGCCCGGATGTAGCAAGAACAATGGCCAGTGGCGCTGACTTCACGTTTATGGGCAGGTCTTTTATGTATGGCGTTGCAGCATTAGGCAATGAGGGCGGAAACCATACCATCTCTATATTAAAAACACAGTTGAAGCAAGTGATGGAACAGGTGTGCTGCACTAATGTAAAAGACTTGTCAGAACATATTATTCATTCATAATAGAAAATAAATCAGGCAAATAAATTATTGCGGATATTTATGGTCTTAATATGAATCTTCATTTAAACACGATTTCAAATACATAACATGAAAAAGATAACAGGCTTGCTTTTCTTTGCCACAGTAATTTTTGCTGCATGTAACAATGCACAGCAATCTTCAACTACCGGCGACTCAACTTCAACATCTTCTGTAGATGCTGCAAAAGACTGGAAGTTTGGCGTTGCATTATGGACATTTCATGATGTAAATTTCCCTCAGTCACTGGATAAAACAGATAGTGCAGGCATTGTTTATATAGAGCCCAATACCTTTCACAGCGCAGGCCCTGAATTTAAGGATTCAATGATCTTGCAGCTCTCACCATCGGGCATTGAAAAACTGAAAGCATTGATTGCGCAGAAAGGTTTGAAGATAGAATCCATTTATATTGTTGGCGATTCAACAATCGGTTCATGGAAAAAGCAATTTGATATCGCAAAAGAATTTGGTGTGGAGTATGTAACAACTGAACCACCGCTGAATATGTGGAACAGTATCGATAGCCTTGCAGGTGCTTATGGAATTAAAGTTGCCATTCACGAACATTGGAAAGGTGTAAGCCATTACTGGAACACAGATACAACATTAATGGCTATACAGGGTCATCCGAATTTTGGCGTGTGTGCAGATCTTGGCCATTGGCCAAAGAGCGGCGTTGATCCGCTTGATGCAATAAAAAAATTAAGCGGCCATATCATCGGCATTCATTTAAAAGATATTGCCGCGTATAATGATCCAACTTTAAAAGATGTAGTTGTGGGCACAGGCGTGGTTAAATTTCCCGAAATATTTGCAGAATTGAAAAAGCAGAACTTCAACGGGCATATTTACATAGAACGCGATTCTATAGAACCCGGCGGCAATGTGGCTTCAGTAATGCAGGAACTAAAATATTATAACGACCAGGTGAGTAAGTTGAAATAAGAACAGTATTGGCCCAGCTAAGTTATTTCATAGCATCGTCTGTTGCGTCGCACCCGTGTACATTCTGTAATACTTTTCAGCTAAGCATCACAGTCATAGTTCGTCATATTTTGTAAATTTATTCTATGGATCAGCTTACAAAAAATCATTTCGATAACCTGTATTCAAATGATGCAACATCGCGTTATGCCTCATTTCAATACCTTATTAAAATTACCGACCAGCCTGTTCTCTGGGTTTATGAAATTTGGGATAATGTATTGCTGATGCTTCGTGATAAAAACAATCACCGGCGCGCTATTGCTGCACAATTGCTGAGCAATCTTTCAAAGAGCGATACCAAAAACAGGATACTGAAAGACATTGATGAATTGATAAAAGTTACAAAGGATGAAAAGTTTGTAACCGCCCGGCATTCTCTGCAATCATTGTGGAAAATAGCAGTTGCAAAAAAGGAATTCCAAACGAAAGTTACAGATTTGCTTGCCATGCGTTTCAATGAATGCATTGCAGAGAAAAACTGCACACTCATCCGCTACGATATCATTGAAGTTTTTAGAAAAATCTACGATCAATTGCCTGATGAAAAAGTAAAGGATCAGGCGTTGCAACTGCTATCAACTGAGGAAGATATTAAATACAAAAAGAAGTATGCCGGTGTTTGGAAAGACATTACCGGTAAAGCAAAGACCTAATTTCTTTTAAGGTTTTATATTCAAAAAATTACGCTTCGGTAAAAGCTGCATTTTGTTATACAGTACAAGTGTGCGACGCAAGAATGCTGATTTGATGATTTGATGATTGGTTAATTTGATTATGTATTTCATAGGCACATCGTCAAATCACCATATCATCAAATTAATTCTTCTGCCAGCCTCAAAAAAATATTTTTATTATTAGCGACAGTGCATGATAGTTGCAGTTGTTTTCTGTTGTACTTTGAAACTGTTTATAATATTTCAAAATAAATACTCCTTAACAGTTTTGCCATGAAGAAAATTATTTTACTCCCGTTTATTTTTCAATTGTGTTTGGTTGTAAGTTTTGCCCAAATAAAGGTTCAAAATTTACTAACAGAAAACCGCGCTAATCCTATTGGTGTTGATGTGCAGCAGCCGCGCTTTAGCTGGCAATTGGCAAGCGATAAAAGAAATATTATGCAGTCGGCTTATGCAATCCAGGTTATGTCCGGAAAATCTGTTGTTTGGAATTCAGGTACGGTTGAAGGAAGCCAGTCTGTGCAGGTAGCTTATGGTGGGCCTGCATTGCAGAGCAATATTAAATATAGCTGGAGGGTACGTGTTTGGGACAATGACAGAAAACTATCTGAATGGAGCGATCCCGCATTTTTTCAAACGGCTATTATGAGTGAAGCAGATGGAAAAGCTAAATGGATAGAATCGCCATTGGATGCAAATGCAGGTGAACGTCCTGCTATTTTATTTCGCCGCCAGTTTAATCTTGCCAAAAAAATAAAATCTGCATCGGTATATGTTACAGCACATGGCATGTATGAGCTGCAACTGAATGGTAAAAGGGTAAGGGATGCTTATCTTGCTCCAGGCTGGACGAGTTATAACAAGCGACTTCAATACCAGATGTATGATGTAACAGCCATGATGAATAATGGTGCCAATGCTGTTGGTGCAATGGTGGGCAATGGCTGGTACCGCGGTTATCTTGCATGGGAAAATAATAAAGATGTTTATGGAAAAAAACTGGGTTTTCTTTTTCAGTTAGAAATTGTTTACAGCGATGGAACTAAAGAAACCATCATCTCTGGCGAGAACTGGAAGTCATCCACAGGACCAATAAAAACTGTTGAGATCTATCATGGGGAAACCTATGATGCAAGAGATGAAAAAGCAGGCTGGTCAACCGTTGGGTATAACGATGCCGCATGGAGCGGTGTAACATTACCAACATCAACTTACGATAATCTTATTGTTGCAGAAAATGAACCTATCCGTAAACACGAAACATTTACTGCTTCAAAAATAATTACCACACCTTCCGGCGAAAAAGTGCTGGACTTTGGTCAGAACCTTGTGGGCTGGGTAGTGGTAAAAGCTACCGGTAAAGCTGGTGATAAGATCGTTATTAAACACGCAGAAGTGTTGGATAAAGCAGGGAATTTTTATACCGATAACCTGCGTGCTGCAAAGGCAACCGCTACTTATATTTTAAAGGGCGGCGCTGAGGAAACCTTTGAATCGCATTTTACATTTTATGGTTTCCGCTATATAAAAATTGAAGATTATCCGGGCGAAATAAAACCTGAAAATTTTACCGCTGTGGCCTTGTATTCTGACATGCAGCCAACGGGTACTTTCACTTCATCCAACGCTTTAATTAACCAGTTGCAACACAATATTCAATGGGGCCAACGCGGTAATTTTTTAGATGTACCGACTGATTGTCCGCAACGCGATGAACGCCTAGGCTGGACAGGTGATGCGCAGGCATTTTCAAGAACCGCAACTTTTAATTTTGGCGTAAATAATTTCTTTTCCAAGTGGCTTAAAGATGTGGCTGCAGACCAGGAACAGAATGGCAGCATACCTTTTGTAGTTCCCAATGTGCTTGGCCCAAATGCAGGCGCATCAACAGGTTGGGCTGATTGTGCAACCATTATTCCATGGAATATGTACCTGGCTTACGGCGATAAAAAAATATTAGAGAATCAATATCCAAGCATGAAGCTATGGGTAAAATATATGACGGATTCAAGCGTGAACAATTTATGGAATCACGGTTTTCATTTTGGAGATTGGCTCTTCTATCGTCCTTTCGATGATAACGATGGAAGGTCTGCTGTTACCGATAAATATTTAATAGCGCAGTGCTTCTATGCAAACTCTGTACAGATTCTCATCAACACGGCAAAGGTGCTTAACAATAGTGATGATGAAGCTACCTATACAGCGCTGCTCCAGAAATTAAAAGATGCTTTTGTAAGGGAATATGTAACACCTAACGGACGCTTAATTTCAGGCACACAAACCGCTTATGTGCTTGCGTTGAATTTTGATATGCTACCCGAAAATCTGCGTGCACAGGCAGCTGCACGGCTCGCAGAAAATGTACACAGTTATGATGATCATTTAACTACAGGCTTTCTTGGAACACCTTATCTCTGCCACGTGCTTACACGTTTTGGTTATGCAGATGTGGCTTATAAACTGCTGCTTCAGGAAGATTATCCTTCATGGTTATATCCTGTAAAAATGGGCGCAACAACGATCTGGGAAAGATGGGATGGCGAAAAGCCAGACAGCAGTTTTCAAACGCCTGGCATGAATTCATTTAACCATTATGCGTATGGTGCAATCGGCGACTGGATGTACCGCAAAATGGTTGGCCTAGACACTTACGAAGACGGTGTTGGTTACAAGCATATAAAAGTGCAACCGCATATTGGCGGTGGTTTCACCAATGCATCTGCATCGCTTAAAACATATTACGGAACGCTAAGCAATAGTTGGAAAGTAGAAAGCGGTAAGATATTAATGGATGTAGAAATACCTGCCAATACCACAGCAACAATTTATATTCCTGCAGCAAACGCCGATGCTGTAACCGAGTCTGGCAAAGCACTTTCGGCAGTAAGCGATCTTACAGTAACCGGTATGGAGGATGGTTATGTTGTTGTAAATGTTGGTTCAGGTATGTATCATTTTGCTGCAATCAAATAAGTTAGTTTAAAAAATAGGTTTATTAAAACGGTCAGGCTTACCAGCCTGACCGTTTTTTATTTTTAGCCCGGCTGTATTGCTACTGTCATCGTTCCTTGCGTCGCACACTTGAACTGCAGAATATGTATGAGCATGGTGCACACTTGCTCATAAAAGTTCAGAACCTCAAAATGTGCGACGCAACGAAAGCCTCATTCATAACCCTCAGCCCGGCTCATAAATTTGTATTCTCTTCAGCATAACATCAGTACGCTTTACAGGTTACCTTTGCCGCATGCAAAAAAGCAAATGGCAGGAAACAATACTTGCCAATATGAACATTACTGCATTAAATGCGATGCAGCAGGCAGCAGTTGAAACGATTCTTAAGCAGCAGGAGGTTTTACTGTTGTCACCTACAGGCACTGGAAAAACGCTGGCTTTTTTATTGCCGCTGGTGCAGTTACTTAAGGCAGACGAAAACAAAGTGCAATGCCTTATTCTTACACCATCCCGCGAACTGGCTTTGCAAACAGAACAGGTATGGAAAAAGATGAGTGTGCCGTTTAAAATAAACTGTTGTTATGGTGGCCATTCATTTGAAACAGAAACACAAAATCTTAGTCAGCCACCAGCTTTGCTTGTTGGTACGCCGGGGCGTATTGCAGACCATTTAAGAAGGGAAACTTTTGATCCGGGCAGCATAAGAATATTAATACTTGATGAGTTTGATAAATCGCTGGCGCTGGGTTTCCAGGACGAAATGTCTTTTATAATCGCTGCATTAAAGAAGCTGCAAAAAAGGGTACTTGTTTCCGCAACAGATGCCATTGAAATTCCTGAATTTGCAGGTGTAACAAAACCAACTGTACTTGATTTTATCACGGCAAATGAGCGCGGTGATAAGCTTGGTTTAAAGATGGTTGTATCAGAAGAAAAAGATAAAAGTGATTGCCTGTTTAAACTGCTTTGCTACACCGGCGGGGGTGCTGCATTAATTTTTTGTAATCACCGCGAAGCAGCAGAACGTACCAGCAAAATATTAAAGGAAAAAGGTATTCCGAATGCCTGTTTTCATGGCGGTTTGGAACAGATGGAACGGGAGCAAACGCTGGTGCAGTTCAGGAACGGAAGTGTGCAGTATTTAGTAGCTACAGACCTTGCCGCAAGGGGCCTCGATATACCCGATGTAAAGTACATTTTACACTATCATCTTCCTGCAACAAGAGAAGAATTTACGCACCGCAACGGGCGCACTGCACGTATGCATGCAAGTGGCACAGCATACATTATTGCTTATGCGCAAGAGCCTTTGCCTGCATACATTACAGAGAATCCTGAACTGGTTCAATTACCCCCGAATATGAAGCTGCCCAAAGAACCTTCGTGGGTTACATTGTACATCAGCGGCGGTAAAAAAGATAAGCTGAACAAGATTGATATTGTAGGTTTTTTGTCGCAGAAAGGTAAACTGGAAAAGGCCGATCTTGGTGTTGTAGAAGTAAAAGATTTTGTTTCTTTCGCAGCTGTAAAAAAACATAAAGTAAAAGACTTATTACGGCTGGTACAGAACGAAAAAATGAAAGGGAAAAAATATCTTATTAAAGTAGCTAAGTAAAAAAGGTGAAATAACATCAATACATTTTTTTGAGCCGGGCTTCAGGATATGAATTGAACTTTTGTTGCGCCTGCCCCGACGAGCCGAAGAATAAGGCGGAACTCGGGTCGCACACTGTTACTTTTGGGAATTCTATTCAGCATAAAATACCGCTTTAAAAAAATTAGTTCTTAATACTTTACCCCATAATTTTATCCTTAAATTACGTGTATGAAAATATTGCTGAAGCGTATTGGCTACGCATTGCTTTTTGCTTTTATACTGTTCAATATTATGTGTGCATTCCAGTCTTACCATTTTACAAGGTTCTACGACAATGTGCCACACCAAAATCCGCAGGAGATGGGGTTTTTTGATAAAGCTTCTGCTATTCTTTTTGGGGTTTCACAGGGTAAAAGCAAGATTGTAGATTCGCTTCAGATACCACATACTACTATTACAATTACCACAACCGATAGTTTTAAATTGTCGTGCTGGCATGGTGTACATCCATTGTCAGACTCAGTAAATGCAAAGGGAACTATCATTATGTTTCATGGTCATGGCAGTAATAAAAGTGGTGTAATAACTGAAGCACAATCTTTTTACAATCTGGGCTGGAATGTTTTTATGGTCGATTTTCGTGCACACGGCCAAAGCAGTGGCACTGAATGCACCGTCGGTGTTAAGGAAGCAAAAGATGTTGCAGCTGCGTATAATTATATTGCAGCAACCGGTGAAAAAAACGTACTGCTCTGGGGGATATCAATGGGTGCAGCAACCATAACAAAAGCAATGAATGACGACGCCTCTATACAACCTAAAAAAGTAATTCTTGAAATGCCTTTTGGTACTATGCTTGATGCTGTTGAAGGGTTTGTACGGACCATGCATTTGCCGTCAGAACCGCTGGGTGCAGAACTTGCATTTTGGGGCGGCATAGAAACCGGCACATGGTCGTTTGGTAATAAGCCAGAGGAATATGTAAAGAAAATTAAGTGTCCTGTTTTATTGCAATGGGGAACAGATGATATTCGTGTAACAGAAAGCGAAACAGATGATATTTATGCCAATCTTGCCACTTCACAAAAAACACTGGTAAAATATGAAGGCCTGGAACATGAAAGCCTTTGCAAAAATGCACATGAAAAATGGCTGCAAAGTGTAACGAAGTTTTTAGACTAGCAGCATATGGCGCAGCCCTCATTTTTGAATCCTGATTTTTGTGCCCACTGTAATAATACTGTATAATTCTTCAACATCGGCGTTACGCATACTAATGCATCCCTCGGTCCAGTTTTGATATTGATCAATCGTATAGTCTTCATGCGGCCAAACACCATGAATGCCGATACCGCCGCCAATCTTTGCATTTTTTGGTATCAGGCCATGTTCTTTTCTGTAATTGAATTTCGCATAACTTTCCTTGGTGGGATAATCAAGCATCATAAACCTGTTCCACTTTTCATGCACCCGTTTGCTTACAATTGTAAAGGTGCCTTCAGGCGTTTCGCGGTCACCCTCCATCATCTTATCACCAAGGTCTTTATTGCCAAACACAACAGGATAGGTTACCAGCCAGCCTTCTGCATCGTACACGCTTAGTTCAAACTGGCTTTTGTCAATAACAATATAATAGGATGGAAGCGATTCTTTTTTGCCGTCAAAAGAAGTAAAGACAGTAAACAGTGTTATAAAACCAGCGATGTTGGTCAGCTGTTTCATAGATGAAAAATTTTTTAACGATGCTTAATGAATACCAGCAGGAGTAAAATTTTTCAATAAGTGGGAATGATTTTTATAAGAACGCAAAACATTTCATTCCATTATGCAGTTGCAATTAAATTTTTTCTTAAGAAGGTGTTTAAATTTTGTTTGCAAAATTGCGCCTGAAACCTGACGATGCCATTTGTTGAAAAGACAACGTGATTGCGATCCCGAAGCAAGTTCGGGAAAGATGCCATGAAGATTGCTGCTGGTATTGCATCATACATTTTTAAACAGCAAATAAGAAATAATTATTTGGCCGGGCTTTAGTGCAGGAATAAAGCTTCCGTTGCCACGCTCGTTTCACAGTTCCTCTTTCATGGCGACATTTAAGCGAAACGTTGCAGTACACGTGAATCCTGTTACGTTTCACTATCGGGATAGATGACACAACGAAGTTCAATATAATTACAAAAGTTTCTAACAAAAGATTGCTCACTTGTGATGCATTTAAACCGAGCATTTAAAATACATTTTCAAAATATTTCTCCATGTTGTGCCTTATAAATAATTAAGTACTTATTTTTAATGAATATTAGTGCGCCCGAAATTTCTTATATTTTAATTTACGTAATCAAAAAACTACACTTTATGAAGAAGATTTTTTACATGTTTATTGTTTTGGCAATGTTTAACTTTTCTGCAAATGCACAGTGGCAAAAAATAAACGTACCGCATGGCTCAGACATTATAGCCATTAATGATATGGAAGTGCCCAATGTCAATACTGTTTGGGCTTCTGCTTCGGTGTTAGGTGGCACGCAATGGAATTCTGCCAATAAATACCTCAGAACTGCAGATGGTGGTGCAACATGGCAATATAGTTCGGTTACCGCTCAGTTTGGTTATAATATTTCAAACATATATGCGTTGGATGCCGATACCTGTTATGCTTCAATGTACGATGGTATTAATGGTACCGGTGGTGGAATTTTTAAAACAACAGATGGCGGTTCTACCTGGAACCAATTGGGTGCAGGCCAGATTTTTAACAGTGCTTCGTTCCCCGATTTTGTATATATGTGGGATGCCAAAGATGGTTTAGCCGTTGGCGATGGCAACGGACCGGGTACTGCTTTTTTTGAAATTTATACAACGAACGATTATGGTGCAACTTGGGTTCGTGTACCCAGGGAGAACCTTCCGCCAACCGATGCACAACCTTTCGGTATTGTAAACAATTATACTGTTTACGGTAACAGGATATGGTTCGATGCTTATGAGAGTAGCGATGGCGGACAAAATTTATCTGCACATTATGTTTACCGTTCTGATGATAAGGGTTTGCATTGGAGCGCATTCCCTGTTCCGATAGCCACTCCATTCAGGGATATGACTTTTATTGATGAAACCACCGGTTTTATTGTTGGTAAATATGCTTCAGGCGACCCTTATTTATACCGCTCTACCGATGGAGGCGAAACCTGGGGCGACCCCGTTAGTTATACAGGCAATTTAATGGGCTCTTATATTAGCAATGTCCCTGGCACCAATGCAATTGTTACAACCAATCCTTATTTAGGCGGCCCTTCAGGCTCTTCTATAAGTTACGACCTGGGCGATACATGGATTGATATCAGCATTGCTTCGGGCAAAAATTTCCTTCATTCAGATGTAAAGTTTTTAAATGGCTCTGTTGGCTGGAGTGGAATGGCATTGAGTTCTGGCGGTCAAAGCGGTGGCATTTACAAATGGACAGGCAACATTTTACCTGTAAGTTTTACAGCATTTACTGCAACCCAAACCGGAAAAAGTGTTTTACTTAACTGGGAAACGGCACAGGAGCTGAATAATTCTTATTTTGCTGTAGAACGCAGTACGAATGGCTTAAACTTTACAGAAATTGGCCGTGTTGGCAGCAAAGGAAATTCATCGCAGCCACAGCCTTATGTTTTTGAAGACATCAATTATGCAAACGGCCACAATTATTACCGGCTTAGGCAGGTTGACCTTGATGGCACGTTCAATTACTCAAGTATTGTAAGTGTTGATGCGCTTACAACTCAAACGCTTAAGATTTATCCAAATCCGGTTAAAGATCTGTTGCATGTAGAAGGCTTAAACCCTGATGTAACTACAACGCTTTCTATTGTTAACACAGCGGGAAAAGTGCTGTACCAGTTTACCACAACAGGCCGTAGCTATAACTATAATTTACAGCATCTGCCTGCCGGAACTTACTATTTAAGAATTATGGGCAGCGACAAAAAAACAAACACATTGAAGTTTGTTAAATAGCCAGTTTATTTAAGTAACACTTTGTAAAATCGCTTCAGCTAAAAAAAATTAGTTGAAGCGATTTTTTATTGGAGATATTTTGAGCCAGGCATTTGTACTGCTATGAGGCTTTTCTTGCGTCGCACTCTTGTACTTCCTATTCATGAATTAGCTGATTAGCGAATCTCCGGATTGATTTATTCACCAATTCGTTAATCCGTCAATTTGCTGAATATTGTTCCTAAAGTACAATCACTCATGAACCCATCAGTAGACACAGGCACATGAAGGATAACGGTCAGACGGTTTTGAGCAGTCACACCGATGTTGCCATCTTCGCTTTGCCGATTATTGTTCCTTCAGAGGAAGTGTGCGACGCAACACAAGCTTAATATTTAATCTTATGCCCGGTTCATAAAAAAATTCTTAATCAAACGGCAACGCAACACTTAGAACTTCTATAAGAAAGTCTGTAATGAAGGCATAAAAAAGGCTGCCTTTTTTGGGCAGCCAGTTTTTATTTTGTTGGGGGTTTTAAAAACAATATTTTTTTTCTTCAATCATTTTTTCGGCAATTCTTCTGCGTGCTGCTATGGTATCAAATGGCCTTGTTTTTGTAAAACGATCTATACCTGAATGCATGAACAAAAGTTCTTCACCTTCAACAAACCTGTTTAGGGCATCTTTTCCGTACTTATTAATTCGTGATGCGGCATCGTAAAAATACGTACGAATTATATCTGCCTGAAACAAGGTTGCGGTTTCGCCGTAAGTAGCTGTTTGTTTCATGGCACGCAGCAAAGCGCACTCTGCTGTATATGCGTTAATGGCCATGTCAGAAATATTCATCATCACTTCCTGCTCTGTTTCAAGATTTTTTCCGAGCTTTTGCATGGCTGAGCCTATTAGCATTATGATTGCTTTCTTAAAACCTGCAATTGCTTTTTTCTCAGATGCAAAAAAATCGTCGTCAGCAACTGTAGGTTGAGGAGGACTTTTTAGTTCTTTAAATATAGAATGGGCATGCCCCAATATATCAAGCTTGCCTTTTAGTGCATACTTAATAAGCATGTTTACGGCAAGCATGCGGTTAATTTCGTTGGTGCCTTCAAAAATCCGGTTAATACGGCTATCCCTGTATGACCTGGTAATCTCATATTCTTCGCTAAAGCCATTGCCGCCATGTATCTGCAAACCTTCATCGGTAACTGAGTCCTGAACTTCGCTGCCAAAAACTTTAAGCAGGGAACTTTCGCAGGCATACTCTTCGGCTGCACCCAGGAATGCTTTTCCAAAAGGTTCTCCGGCATCGAGCAATTCTTCTTCTTTGTTGGTAATTAAATGGCCTGTGTGGTAAGTAGCACTATCACCAACCCATACGTTTATCGCCATTTCTGCAAGCTTATGTTTAATGGCTCCAAAGTTTGCTATAGGGGTATTAAACTGTTCCCGTGTAAGCGCATAATTAAGGCTGCTGTTAAGTGTAGCTTTACTTGCACTTATTGAGCAAACACACATTTTATAGCGTCCTACATTTAGAATATTGAACGCAATTTTTTGTCCGTTACCAATTTCGCCCAAAACATTTTCAACAGGGACTTTACAATCCTGGAAAAACAATTGAACTGTTGAAGATCCTTTTATACCAAGCTTGTTTTCTTCTTTACCTATTGAGAAACCTTGAAATCCTTTTTCAACTATGAATGTGGAAAATTTATCACCATCAACTTTTGCAAATACGGTGAATACGTCTGCAATACCGCCATTTGTAATCCAGCATTTTTGGCCATTGAGTATGTAGTGCTTGCCATCATCACTCAATTTTGCAGTTGTTTTTGCAGCAAGTGAATCGCTTCCGCTGCTGGGTTCTGTAAGCGCATAAGAACCAATCCATTCGCCTGATGCTAATTTTGTAATGTATTTTAGCCTTTGCTCATCGGTACCGTAGTATAAAATTGGCATTGAGCCAATGCCAATATGGGCAAGATGGGCAACTGTAAAAGAATGCCCCTGAGCCAAACCTTCTGTAACAAGACCGCTTGTTATGAAGTGTTTTCCCAAGCCACCATATTCTTCAGGAACCGCAGCACCAAGAAGCCCTAAGTCGCCGCATTTTTGTAAAAGTGAACGCATAAGGCCTGGCTCCATTTTATCTATACGGTCGAGAACAGGAATAACCTCCGTTTGAAGAAATTGATTACACATTTCAAGAATCATTCTCTGCTCTTCAGAAAGATCTTCAGGAGTAAATGTTTCGAAAGGATCGCATTCTTTAATAAGCCATTCTCCACCTTTTAAAGTTGCCGATTTTGGAATAGAGCTAGTCATAGACTTAGTTAGTAATGATAATTATTTTAAAAAATAATAACAGGCAACAACCTCCTGTTTAAATTTAGTCTTTGCAATTCAGATATCCTGATTTTAAAAAATGCGAAAATAGTTCAAAACCACAAAAACTAAAATGTGTTTTCCGTATGGCATTAATCGGGGAATTCTCTAAGCAAATCTGAGAAAACAAAAACTGTTTTTTTAATTGATCTGAATAACAGCAAATACTGAACATTAAAAATTGCACACTAAAAAAACTTTTATATCCGGGCGCAAGGTAAGGATAATATTTTACGGGTATGGCTTTTAATAGCTATTTAACCTGATAAAGTATCCTGTTGGTGTTTGCAAAGTTGGTAATTTAATAAAATAATTTTCAGCGAAAAAAATAAAGAGATTGCGGGCTAAGCAATAAAGTAATTTTTGTTGCCGGCTTTCTTTTCGTGGTTAAGCTTTTCTTGCGTTGCACAATTGTAAGGTTCGATACTTTACTGAGCTTTTACCCAAGCGTAACATTTTGCAATAGTGGTTCACTTAATTTATTGCGTATTGTTCATTATGCTTTCTTAATGAAATGTTGCATAATGCTGTTGTTGCTATTTTTTGCCTGATAGAATTACAAAGCGTACAAGGGTGCGACGCAACAATG
>DGQT01000102.1 GCA_002390845.1 Chitinophagaceae bacterium UBA4407
TTTGTTTTAACAAACAGTTTTGATACAGTTCTGATTATTCCTTTTAATTTGCCCAACTTAATCAAATTATAGTAACTGCGGCGGCGCAGCACTTTCAAATATTAACCGGATGCAGCGATTTTACAGGTCTTTTTTGGCAGTTTTTACTTTTAGTTTAACGGGCCTTGCAGCGCAGGCGCAAGTGCCGGACAGTACCGGAAATCCTGCTGATACAACTGTTCAGCCTGTTACTTCATTAGATGCAGACCTGCTGAATATTTTCAATCAGAAAACTCCTCAGAAATATAAAGTTGCCGGTGTAAAAATTACAGGCAATAAATATTTTGATGAGACATTGCTGCTCTCTGTATCGGGGATTAACATTGGCGATGAAATCACGATTCCCGGCGGCGACAATTTTTCGAAAGCAATTGGCAAATTATGGGCGCAAAACTATTTTAGTGACGTAGCGATTTACATTACTAAACTGGATGGAACGGATATTTACCTTGAAATAAACGTTACTGAAAGACCAAGACTTTCAAAATTTATTTTTAAGGGAATCGGCAAAAGTGAATCTGATGACCTGGGCCCTAAAACAGGCTTGATTATAGGAAGGGTGGTTACAGAGAATATGAAACGTACAGCTATCGACGCTGTTGACAGGTTCTATTTTGATAAAGGTTTTAGAAACATACAAACCCGGATTGACGTTAAAAAAGATACCGCTTTCGAAAACTCGGTGGTGCTTGATATTTATATAACCAAAGGGGGCAAGGTAAAAATAAATGACATCAGCTTTGTAGATAATACAGTCAACGATTTGAAGCTGAAAAAGCAGATGAAGGGCACTAAAGAAATGACCCGTCTTACCATTTTCCCTGTAAGAGATTCGGGAGGTTTTGCAAAACGTATTCCTTATAGTTTCAATGATTACGTTGGAGAAAAGGGGTTCCTCTCGTTCTCAAAAACAAGGCGCGTATTGGATCCTTACATACGCTTAAAGTTATTTACATCCGCAAAGTTTAACGATAAAAAATACGAGGAAGACAAGGAAAAAATTGTCGGGTATTACAATTCTTTAGGTTTCCGGGATGCAACCATTGCGAAGGATACACTTTACAACAATGCGAAAGGCAATATTAATATTGATATTAAAGTTGAAGAAGGCCATAAGTATTATTTTGGCAATATCAGCTGGAGAGGTGCTACCAAGTATCCCGATTCTTTATTGTCAGTTGTGCTGGGTATTAATAAAGGGGACATTTATAATCTTGATCTGCTTAATAAAAAACTCGGCAAAAACGTATCACCTGAAGGTGGCGATATCAGCGGGCTTTACCAGGACGATGGTTATCTTTTTTTCCAGGTAGACCCGATAGAAACTGCGGTTTATAATGACACAATTGATTTTGAAATACATGTAAGGGAAGGGCCGCAGGCAACTTTTAAAAATATACGCATTACCGGGAATGAGCGTACCAAGGAATATGTAATCAGGCGTGAACTGCGTACGTTACCCGGTGAAAAATTCAGCCGTAGTGATGTAATACGTTCGCAGCGTGAGATTGCAAATCTGGGCTTTTTCGATCAGGAAAAAATTACGCCTAACATTGTTCCCAATCAGGAAGATGGTACGGTAGATATTACCTGGGGTGTTGCAGAGAAATCAAGCGATCAGCTTGAACTGAGCGCCGGTTTTGGGGGTGGCATAGGACTAACCGGAACACTGGGTGTAACATTCAACAATTTTTCGATCAGGAATATTTTTCATAAAGAAGCATGGGATCCCCTGCCGGTTGGTGATGGGCAAAAATTAAGTGTGCGGGTTCAAAGCAATGGCCGGGCATACCGCTCTTACAATATTTCATTTACTGAGCCTTGGTTGGGTGGTAAAAAAAGAAATTCTCTTACACTTAGTTTATACGATACCAAATTTGCCAATGCTTATAATCCTTATACAGGAACCTATGAAAAACAGGCTGCTGATACATCGTACTTTAAAACAACCGGTTTTTCTGTTGGATTTCAGAAACAGTTAAAATGGCCTGATGATTATTTTTCTATAGGCGCCAGTTTTAACTATGCCAGGTACACCTTGAAAAACTATGCTATTGATCAAAGCCTAACACTTCGTGATGGATCTTTATTCAGAAATGGGAATTCGAATAATGTTAATTTGAAGTTGACCCTGAGCCGCTATTCACTGGATCAGCAGATATTTCCACGCAGCGGCTCTAATTTTTCATTAAGCTTGGCGGTGACCCCTCCGTTTTCTTTGATTGATAAAAGCATTCTTTCTTCGGCTAACCCATATAAATTAATTGAGTATCACAAATGGCGGTTTACAGGCGAATGGTATGTGCCTATTGGCCGGCCCCGCGGTGAAGAACACAACAAGCAGTTTGTAATGAAACTGGCGGCTAAGTTTGGTTATCTTGGAAGATACAATAAAGATTTACAGATTTCGCCATTTGAACGTTTCCAGGTTGGAGATGCAGGGTTAAGTAACAGCTATGCATTGCTGGGTTACGATATTGTTGCACAACGTGGTTACCCCGTATATGAGACATCAGACCCAAGGGTGAACCCCGATCAGCAGGGAGCATCAAAATACTTTACCATGTTTAATAAATATACACTGGAATTGCGCTATCCGTTTAGCACGAGTGCCAGCAGTACCATTTATGGGTTAACATTCTTTGAAGCTGCGAATGGCTGGTATTCTTTTAAAGACTATAGTCCGTTTCAGTTGCGTCGTTCAGTTGGTGTGGGAATGCGTTTCTTCCTGCCTATGTTTGGTTTGCTTGGGTTCGATTATGGCGTGGGTTTAGACAGGTACAGCAGCGGATCGAGTTTAAAAGATGCGTCCCGCTTTACCTTTATGCTGGGCTTTGAACCGGATTAATTTACGGCGTAAGGTGCGGCGGCTGTTTAAGCTGAAAAGATAATAAACCGTTGAAGTGTGCGACGCAAGGATGCTGATAAGAATTAATTTAGCCCGGCTCATAAAAAGACCCTGGTTAAAGATCCCTTAATTAAAAAATATATTATGAAAAAGTTTTTGCTTGTTGCGGTAACCTTTTTTCTTTTTGCATTTGGTTCTTATGCCCAGCGTTATGCCATCATAGATACCAAATACATACTCGGAAAGATTCCCGAATACCAGGACGCAGATAAAAAACTACAGTTGGTAAGCGACCAGTGGCAAAAGGAGATTGACGACAAACAGGCTGTACTTGATAAAATGTACAAGGATTATGATGCAGAACAGTTTATGCTTAGCGATGACCTGAAAAAGAAACGTGAAGATGAGCTTTTTAATAAAGAAAAGGAAGTTCGCGACCTGCAAAAAAAAAGGTTTGGCTACCAGGGCGATCTTTTTAAAGAAAGAGAAAAACTGGTGAAGCCTTTGCAGGATAAATTATACAATGCCGTACAGAAGATTGCGGTGGCAAGGGGTTACGATTTCATACTTGATAAAAGTGAAGGAATTACCGTTATATTTGCCGACCCAAAATTAGACAAGAGCGATGATGTGTTACGCGAAATGGGTGTAAAATAAAAAGTTATCTATTAATCAATTAATAATTACAAAGAACAAACATGAAAAAAGTTTTCTTATCCGTATTTACTATAGCAGCTGTTTTGTTTTCAGCCCAAAGCGTTAAAGCGCAGCAATTTAAAGTTGGTGTTTTTGACCTTGACCTTATGGTACAGGCAATGCCCGGCTATGGTTATGTTGACAGCCTGGTTAATATCTATAACACAGATTCGCTCGGTGCTGAATATGAAATTTATACAACCGAATACAAACGTTTAGACAGTACTTATAAAGCAGATTCTGTAAAAGTTGCCGCTGGTACAAAGTCCGCCACTATATTGGCTTATACAGATGGTGAACGCCGTAAAATGATGACGAACCTGGTTTACTGGCAGCAAATTGCCCAGAAAAAATCTGAGGACAGAAGGGGTTTGCTGGCACAGCCACTTTACGAGAAAGTTGCAGCGGCATATAAGAAAGTACTTGATGCAAGAAAATATACATTGGTGCTTAAACCGCAAACGTACGAGTTGGGTTTTGCAATAGACAATATCTTTATTTCTGTAGCCAAAGAATTAAAACTTACCGATTTACCGCAACAGCTTATTTACCTGGGCGATGATCCCGATGCTGTAAAAGCACCACCGGTTAAAGCGCCACCAGCTACAGGTACCAAACCAAAAACAAATTAATAATTTAACGGTATAAATAAAAAACCACGTCAAAAAAAAGGCGTGGTTTTTTATTGGGCAAAATTGGTTTAGTTCTTAAGCAAGATTTTTTGAACCAGGCTGATGTAATACTATTGAGCATCGTTGCACAGTTTATCCCGTTCCGAATGCTTTCGGGATTCGGGGCACACTTCAGGTTCCTCAACAATATCAGGCAATATGCAGCTTAAAAAGTGATCTTCTGATTTTATGACAGCAATCATTTTCTGCTTAAAAAAATGTTACTAGCTTCACGGTATAAAACATCAAAATGAAAACTATTCTTGTACCCACCGACTTTTCTGAAGCTGCCAGGAATGCCGCGCTATATGCAATCAGTTTTGCAAAACAGGTAAAGGCCACTGAAATTATATTCTACAATACCTACCAGGCACCACCAGTAGTAGATGTAAATATGGCTATGGTAGAAACAGTAGATGTTAACCTTCTTAAAAAAAACAGCGAAGAAAGCCTGGAGCTTTTCAGGCAGCAGTTACAACCATTTTGCGATGCAGGACTAGAATTGAGTACACACAGCGAATACGGTATGCTTACCACAGACATAAATGATGTATGCAGGCAGCACCATGCCGATGTGATTGTAATGGGCGTTACCGGTGCCGGTAAACTTTCTGAAACATTAATGGGCAGTTATGCAGTGGATGTATCAAGGCGGTCAAAAACGCCGGTAATTATTGTTCCACCCGGTGCTGTATATACTGCTATCGAAGAAATTATGCTGGCATGCGATTTTACCAAAGTTGCAGAAACCACACCGGTAGAACCCATTAAAAAAATCCTCAATGCTACAACAGCTAAACTGTTCGTGGTAAATATAGATCACAATAACAGGCACTTTAAGCCCGAAACATTACAGGAAAATTTTGCTTTACACGTATTATTACATCCGTTTAATCCCGATTATGAATATATAGACGATACTGATTTTGTCGGAGCCATCAACAAATTTGCCCTGGAAAAAGAGGTGGATCTTATTATCACGATTCCCAAAAAAATGGGCTGGTTCGATCACCTTTTTAAACGCAGCCATACGGCCATGCTGGCCTTCCACAGCCATGTGCCATTGATGGTAGTGCATGAATAATTTTATGTAAGCCGGTTTATATTTTGTAGCAAACTGTATTACTACTATTGAGCTTCCGTTGTGTCACTCACTTGTACGGTTGTATCAGTATTCGGCATTGCGGAGGAACCCCAACGATGCCATTTTTTTCAACAGATGAACGGATTGCGACGCAATGGAGATGCCATGAAAACCAATGCTGGTACCATTATCATACTATATCGTTTCTTCTTCGCACTACAATAAATGCAACAAGTCTGGTTGAGTTAATATCAAAATTTCTATCATTTATCATTATATTGTTTTCTTATTGAAACAATCGATTGCTATGAAAAAAATAACTCAACTGCTGCTGGTATTCATGTGTTGCGGTAAACTGCAATCACAAACAATTGCAGACAACATCCTCACAAAAAAATGGGATGCTTTCTGGATAAGTGTTCCCAACACTACACCACACGATTATGGCGTATACCACTTCAGAAAATCTTTTCAGCTTAATACCAAACCCTCACAATTTATAATTCATGTTTCGGGAGATAACAGGTATAAATTATATGTAAACGGAACAATGGTATCGTTTGGCCCGGCCCGCGGCGATATTTATCACTGGAATTTTGAAACGGTAGATATTGCTGCATATTTGCAACAAGGGAATAACGTACTTGCAGCTGTAGTTTGGAATTTTGGCGAAACCAGGCAGGAAGCGCAGATATCTTATCAAACCGCTTTTATATTACAGGGCAATACTGAAAATGAAAAAATTGTAAATACCAATAATTCATGGAAATGCATACAAGACAATGCTTATACGCCCCTGCAACCAGATCTTGTTTACAGCTATTATGCAGCGGGTCCAACAGAAAAAATTGATTACAACCTTTACCCAAATGGCTGGATGAATACAGCATATAAAGATGACAACTGGCAACCTGCACAACAACTTTTCAATGGATTACCCAAAGGCGTTTTTAACTGGACACTCGGCTGGATGCTTGTACCACGGTCTATTCCACAAATGGAAATCACCATGCAACGCCTGCAAAAAATACGTTCAGCAAATGCAATAAATATTAGTAACGATTTCTTAAAAGGCAGCGGCAATTTTACTGTTCCGGCCAATACCAAAACAAGCCTGTTATTTGATCAAAGTTTTTTAACTACAGCTTATCCTGTTCTTCAGTTCAGCAATGGAAAAAATGCAGCGATTGATTTGTCGTATGCCGAAGCGCTATACATTGATGAAGGCACTCAAAAAAACTGGAGAGAACAAAATCAGAAAGGAAACCGCAACGAAACAGAAGGCAAAAGATTTGTTGGCGTAAAAGATGAACTTATTTCCAATGGCAGTCCTGATCAGATCTTTACCTCACTTGCATGGCGCACATATCGTTATTTGAAACTCGATATTGAAACAAAAGACGAAGCTATTACCATTAAAGATTTGTACGGTTTGTATGAAGGTTATCCCTTTAAAATGAACGCAGATTTCAAAAGCGCCGATACAACGTTATCAAAAATTATAGAAACCGGCTGGCGTACTGCAAGGTTAGATGCACATGAAACTTATATGGATTGCCCTTATTACGAACAACTGCAATACCTGGGCGATACACGCATACAGGCAATGGTTTCTTTATACAACAGCGGCGACGACCGTTTAATGCGCAATGCCATAGATCAGTTGTACAATTCAATGATGCCGGAAGGTATTACGCTTAGCCGCTACCCCACTGCAAATCCGCAGGAAATACCAACCTTTTCTTTTTTCTGGATCGGAATGCTGCACGATTACTGGATGTATCGCGGCGACAAAAAATTTATTCAAAAAAATCTCGATGCATCGCGGCGCATACTGGCATTTTTTGCCAACTACCAGCAAAAAGATGCAAGTCTTAAAAATGTTCCTTACTGGACTTTTACTGACTGGGTTGATGACAAAGGCTGGGATGGCGGTATGGGCCCGTTTAGTTCGGATGGCACTTCCGCTTTGCTCGACCTTCAATTACTCATGGCTTATCAAACCGCCGCTGATCTTGAGCAGCAGGTAGGAATGAAAGTCTTTGCAGATCAGTATTTGCAACAATCCGCATTATTAAAACAAAGCATTCAAAAAAATTACTGGAGTGCGGCAAGACAATTATTTGCCGATACTAAAGAAAAAGATCTCTACTCACAACATGCAAATGCATTGGCCATTCTTACAGGCATGGTTACCGGCGACGCTGCAAAAAAATTAGCCATAAAAATGACAACAGACACAGGGATCAGCAAAGCTTCAGTGTACTTCAGGTATTACCTGCACCTTGCAATGGCTAAGGCGGGTTTGGGTAATCAGTATCTTGATATGCTGGGTAAATGGAAAGAAAATCTTGCAATGGGTTTAACCACATGGGCCGAGATGGACGACATCAACCGGTCACGTTCCGATTGCCATGCCTGGGGCAGCAGCCCTAACATAGAACTCTTTCGAATTGTGTTGGGCATAGACAGCGATGCCCCCGGTTTTAGCAAAGTAAAAATTGAGCCGCATCTTGGATATTTAAAAAATGTATCGGGTGCTATACCGCACCCAAACGGAAAAGTCAGCACCTCGTATATGCAGGATGCACAAGGCAAATGGAAATGTTCTTTACAATTACCGCCAACGGTTACCGGCATGTTTATCTGGAAGGGCAAGCGGTATCTTTTACATGCAGGCAACAACGATTTTTTATTGTAATTTTTTTGGCCCAGCTAAGGATTGTCTATGAAGCTTTTGTTGCGTCGCACACTTGTACGGTTGGATTAATTCTG
>DGQT01000101.1 GCA_002390845.1 Chitinophagaceae bacterium UBA4407
GAAACTTAACGGGACAGTAGTGTAGATGCCATATAAAACTACTGCTGGTATTTTAATAAATGATTATTGAACAGCTTCTGAGTAGTTAAAATTCAGGCTTCACAATGTGCAGAACTAGTCTTCTTTTAATTCAGTTACAGCATCTTTAATATCGTAATTAATTGAAAATTTTCCACCTTCCTGTGTTGGGTGAAGCAAGGGTATTTCCTGGTGCCTGTAAATATTAAACTGCAACGAACCTATGTTTAATTTTTTTAGCTGAGCTGCGGTTACTGTAAGACGGTTAGATTGCGGCTGGCTGCTTATATGAATATCTTCAGTAGCTGAAGATGTATCACTTATATTAATATCAATAACATCGTTGGGCAAAGCGCCATTAAATTCAATGGCCAGGTTCTTCTTATTAATGACTACAGGTATTTCTGTGCTGCAACTGATACGGTGAAAATTGAATTTTTCTTCATGTGTTTTTCCATTTATATCAGTGAAAACAATCACATGTTCACCATCAAAATTGCCTGCTGAAAATTTCTTTTCGTAGTAAGCACCTGTAAAGGAAGCGCTATCTGCCAAAACTTCATTGCCGTCAATTGTTACTTTACTGGGGCTGGTTAAAACAAGGGTTGTGCCGTGTTCACCAGCGAAACGATACTGGAGAAAACAACTTACGCTATCATCGCCTTCGCTGTAATTCACTGCATAGCTGGTATAAACAGTTTCGGGGTTTACATCTTTGCTGCTACCGATTTCATCGCTGGAGCATGAGACGATCGTAAATATTGAGGTAAGCGTAATGATTAAAAAGGCAGGGAAAGTTTTCATATAAGCGTTTTTTATTAATACCTGAATCTATGATAAGTTAGTTAAGAATTTTATAAACAAGGAAAACCTGTTTATATAGTTCACGCTTCGCTTAAATGCTGCCATGAAAGAGGAACCTTGAACCGATCCCGAAAGCTTTCGGGAAAGTAAAGCGTTATTGAAATACTATTGCCTGGCTCAAAAAAATTTACCACCTAACAGCTAAGGTCTTTTGGTGTGCTGAACTTTAATAAAATCTTCAAAATCCTGCATGGAAAAGCTGCTAAGGTTGTGTTTTTTTGTTACGCCGGCCTTTTGTGCGGCGATTACGCCATAACGGATATCGTTGTAACCGTTTACAGAGTGCGCATCGGGATCTATGGAAATAAGCACGTTTTTTTCGAGGCAATAATCAATCCAGCGCCAGTCAATGTCGAGTCGTTTGGGATGAGCATTCAGTTCGATGACCACATTATTTGCGGCGCATGCATCGATGATCTTTTTGTGATCTACAGGATAACCATTGCGACTTAATAAAAGCCTTCCGGTTGGATGGCCGAGAATACTGGTGTAGGGGTTTTCTATGGCGTTGATGAGGCGCATCATTGCTTTATCTTCTTTCATTTTTAAATTGGAATGCACCGATGCAATAACTAGATCGAAACTGCTGAGCACTTCGTTACTGTAATCGAGGCTGCCATCGTTAAGTATATCGGATTCGATGCTCTTGAAAATTTTAAATGGCGTATACTTTTTATTCAGCTCATCAATCTCTTTATGCTGCTCAATTATTTTTTCTTCATGCAGTCCTTGTGCATAGAATGCGGTTTTGGAGTGATCGCTTAATACAAGGTATTGCAGGTTCTTTTGTATTGCTGCTGTTGCCATTTCATCAATTGTATTAATGCCATCACTCCATTTGCTATGACTGTGAATGATAGCAGTAATATCTTTTGGTTGTATTACTTCAGGAAGCTTGTGTTGTTGTGCTGTTAAAATAATTTTTTCTGATTCGCGGAGATAAGGAGGTATAACATCTATGCCTGCATTTGTAAAAATCTCTTCTTCAGCGGTATAAGAATTTTTAAACGGAAACATATTTTTCCATTCGTTTAAAAAATCTTCACTGCAACTTTTTTCGAACAGGGTTTGATAAAATTTTTCCTGTGTTGTGTGATAGAAAACAAGTAATAAATTTTCTTTGCCTTTTAGCTTAGTTGTTATTTCATCTTCATCAATAATTTTATATTCCTGTTGTTTGAAAAAAGTAATTATTTGCTGTTGTGAGGCAGTTGTAATCCATTCTAATTTATCAATCGTTTCTAAATGCCGTCTTAGATCTCCGGCAAGTTCAAATTGCTCTAAAGGAAATGCATTCTTAATTTTTGTATCTGTCTCTGCTGCATGATTTTCAATTTGAGCATATAAATAGCTGCCTTGATTACTTAAATAATATTCAATAGACTCTTTAATATTTTGTTGAGTCTTTTCTCCAAAGCCCTTGTAAAGCAAAAGCCTGTTTTCATTGCAGGCGTATAACAGCTCGCCAAGGTTTTCTATCTCTAGCTCTTTCCATATAACAGAAATTTTTTTTGGCCCAATCCCTTTGATAGCAAGCATTTCCATGATTCCCTGAGGTGTTTTGGAAACATACTCATTTAGTAAAGACAACTCGCCAGTGTGCAGTTGTTCTATTATTTTTTTGCCGATGGCTTCACCAACTCCTTTAATAAAAAAAATCTTTTCTTCCGGAATTGAAGATAACTCTGCAGGTAATTTTTCTATTGTAAATGCCGCAACAGAATATGATTTTGTTTTGAAACTGTTTTCTCCGTTTATGTCCATCAGTTTGGCAAGCAAGGAAAAATTATCTGCTATGATATTGTTGTTCATTATGCAAAGTTTTATAAAATAAAAAAGTCCCGGTATAAAACCGGGACTTTAAATCTATTGAGCTGTTTCGCTTAAGAAAATTACTTCTTAGCAGCTTTCTTAGCAGCTTTTTTAGGAGCAGCTTTTGCAGCTTTCTTTGGAGCAGCTTTAGGAGCAGCTTTTGCAGCAGCTTTTTTAGGAGCAGCCTTTGCAGCGGCTTTCTTTGGAGCAGCTTTTTTTGCAGCTTTTTTTGCAGTTGCCATGTTCTTTTAAATTTAATGGTTAGTAAATATGATATAAAAATAAAAAAACTTTATGATAACCGCCAAAAAAATATATTCTATGCCGTTGCTTCAACAGATAATACTGAAACTGTTGATCTGTTTAAGCGCCCTTTTTTAAATTGAACAACGCCATCTGCCAATGCATACAATGTAAAATCCCTTCCAACTCCAACGTTCTTTCCGGGATGATATACTGTGCCTCTCTGGCGTAAAATAATATTACCAGAGATGGCAGGCTGACCACCAAATATTTTTACACCAAGACGTTTGGCTTGCGAATCACGTCCATTCTTTACACTGCCTTCACCTTTTTTATGTGCCATAAAAAATGATTTTTAAATTTTTATTTTATGATTTGAAAAAAGAAAATTGAAATAAAATTTTCAAAAAATCTTTTTAAAAATCTAAGCGATGCTTTCAATTTTAATTTGTGTGTACTGCGTTCTGTGTCCGTGTTTTTTACGGAAACCTTTTCTTCTTTTCATTTTAAAAGAAGATACTTTATCTCCTTTAACAAGGTCATTTACAATTTCAGCTTTTACGATGGCTGTTACATCACCTCCGGTTGTAAGTACACCGTCATTATCAACAAGCAATACTTCGTTGAATTCAACCTTATCTCCCGCTTTGCCTGAGATATGAGGAACATAAAGGCTATCACCTGCCTGAACCTTAAACTGCTGGCCTGCTATTTTTACAACTGCTAACATATCTTAAAAAATTAGGACGGCGAAGGTAGGAGATTTCATTTAAAATCTGGAAATTCTGCATAAATTTCTTTTGGTGGTAATTTTTCAGGGCTGGTTAAAGAAATAGAGCGAATTGCACCAGGATGCTGAATAGAAATATCAAAGTAAAAGAGTGCGACGCAAGAAAAGGCGATCAGGGCTTTGTTGCCGGGTTCAAAAATGTCTTTATATACGCATTTGATCTCCGCCTGTTTCTGCCAAAATAGAAAGGATTTTTATAACAACTGGTTACGGTGTATTACTTTTGACCCCCGACATTGCCATAATATGAATGTAAAGTCTCTATTAGCCAGGCCTTTTGCGAATTATATTTATAATAAAATATCTAAGGGTACAGAAACTGCTGTTGCAGATCAGCAGGGTATTTTTAAAAGCCTGGTCAAGGCAGCAAAGCATACTGAATTTGGTAAAGATCATGGTTTTGAATCGATACAATCGTATGAAGATTTTAAAAAACAAGTACCTATTCGTGATTACGAACAGATAAAATCCTACATAGAAAAGATTAAAGAAGGCCGCCAGAATGTGCTTTGGAAAGGAAAGCCTATTTATTTTGCCAAAACCAGCGGTACTACCAGCGGAGTAAAATATATACCTATTACTAAAGACTCCATTCCGAATCATATCAACTCGGCCCGTGATGCGCTATTATGTTACATAGCACAAACAGGCAATTCTGAATTTACGAATGGCAAAATGATTTTCCTAAGTGGTTCTCCCGAATTAGAGAGAATTGCCGGAATACCTACCGGTAGATTAAGCGGTATTGTAAACCACCACGTACCTAAATATTTGCGAGGCAACCAATTGCCATCTTACGAAACAAATTGTATTGACGACTGGGAAACCAAACTTGATAAAATTGTAGCCGAAACTTTTAACCAGAATATGACGCTCATAAGCGGCATACCACCCTGGATGCAAATGTATTTTGACAGGTTAACTGAAAAAAGTGGTAAAAAAGTTGGCGAATTGTTTCCTGATTTTAATTTAATGGTGCAGGGTGGCGTAAATTTCGAACCTTACAAAGCAAAACTCTACGAAAGCATTGGCCGTAAAATAGATTGCATAGAATTGTTTCCTGCAAGCGAAGGTTTCTTTGCCTTTCAGGATAGCCAAACCGAACCGGGGCTTTTATTAAATACCAATTCGGGTATTTATTTTGAGTTCGTTCCCGCCGATGAGATTTTCAACGAAAACCCAACACGCTTAAGTTTGGCAGAGGTAAAAGTTGGCGAAAATTATGCCCTCATCATTAATAATAATGCAGGTTTATGGGCGTATAATCTTGGCGATACCATAAAGTTTGTATCCGTTAGCCCTTACAGAATTGTGGTTAGCGGCCGTACAAAGCATTTTATTTCAGCTTTTGGCGAGCATGTTATTGCGGAAGAAGTAGAGGCCGCTTTGCTGCAAGCTGCAAATGAAGAAAGTGTAAAGATCACCGAGTTTACAGTAGCGCCAATGGTTGAGCAAGGCAATGAAAAAAGTTATCACGAATGGTTTATAGAATTTGAAAAGCTGCCTGAAAACATGGATGCCTTCCGGGAAAAAATTGATAATCATTTACGCAGTAAGAATGTTTATTACGATGACTTGATTGGTGGCAACATATTGCAACAGCTTAAAATAACACAGGTTCGAAAAAACGGGTTTATAGATTACATGAAATCAATCGGTAAACTGGGCGGCCAGAATAAGCTGCCCCGTTTAAGCAACGACAGAAAAATTGCCAACGACCTAAAACCATACAGCCTCTAATTCTATAAATTCAATTTTGAGCCGGGCATTCGTATTATCAATTAAGCTTTTGTTGCGTCGCACACTTGTGCTGAATAATTTTATTCACCTTTCAACAGCCTTTGCGTGCAACAGTTTCAGTGAAACTAAATCTTAATCAAATTTTTCCCTTTCTTCATCGTTTCTAATTCTGTTACCTTTACCACCTTTGTAAAATGAATAATTATACAGCATAATGTCGCAAAAGAAACGTATTGCCATATTTGGTTCCACAGGTTCTATCGGTACACAATCACTGGAAGTTATTTCCACGCACCCTGATAAATTTTCTGTTGAAATTCTTACTGCACATACCAATGATGAACTTTTAATAAAGCAGGCATTAAAATTTAATCCCAACATGGTGGTTATTGGGGATGAGAAAAAATATCAAAAAGTAAAAGAAGCACTTGCCAAAACCCAGGTTAAAGTTTTTACCGGCGAGGAAGCTTTAATTGATGTAGCCGCAATGGATTGCTACGATGTAATGATTGCCGCCATTGTAGGGTTTGCAGGTTTAAAATCCACACTTAGTGCAATTGAAAATGGCAAAACTATTGCACTGGCCAATAAAGAAACACTGGTAGTAGCAGGAGATATTGTAATGCGCAAAGCCGCTGAAAAAAAAGCCCCGATCATTCCTGTTGACAGCGAACATTCTGCCATTTTTCAATGCCTTGTTGGCGAAGGCAGAAATAAAATTGAAAAGATTATTCTTACTGCAAGCGGCGGGCCTTTCCTTGGTAAAAAGCCCAACTTTCTGGTAAATGTAAAACGCGATCATGCGCTGCAACATCCTAACTGGACGATGGGCGCAAAAATTACAATAGACTCCGCAACCCTTATGAACAAAGGGCTGGAGATGATAGAAGCCAAATGGCTCTTTAATTTAAAACCAGAACAAATACAGGTTATCATTCACCCGCAGAGCATTATACACAGCATGGTGCAGTTCGAGGATGGAAGCATGAAAGCGCAAATGGGTTTGCCCGATATGAAGTTGCCCATACAATACGCCCTGGCTTTTCCAAACCGAATTTCCAGCCAGTTTCCACGATACGATTTTAAAAAACCCAACACACTCAATTTCGAGGAGCCCGATGTAAAAACCTTCCGCAACCTTACACTTGCAACAGAAGCGTTACGCAAAGGCGGTAACATGCCATGCATACTTAATGCAGCAAACGAAATAGCTGTGTTTGCCTTTCTCCGCAACCGCATTGGTTTCCTTGATATTACCGAAATGGTAGAGCGCACCATGAACAAAATTCCTTTTATTGAAGCCCCCACTTTGGAAGAATACTTTGAAAGCGATGGCGAGGCGCGTAACTTCGCGGCCACTTTAATTCAAATGTAAAGCTGTTAAAAAGTGACGGGTAGTTTTTTTATGAGCCCAACATTTGTATCATTGCGCAACTTTTGTTGCGTCGCACACTTGTACTTAAGAATATTCGTCAGCTATGGCTGCTATTCAAAGTTCAAAAGAATTCAGAACGTACAAGTGAGTGACACAAGAGCAGCTAAATAGAATTCATAAAGCCGAAAAAATAAAAATATAATATGTTATTAGTGATAGACTGGGGCAGCATTGGTATTAAAACTTTGCAATTTATTCTCTCGTTTTCGATATTGGTTACCCTGCACGAAATGGGGCATTTTTTTACGGCTCGCTGGTTTAAATGCCGCGTAGAAAAATTCTATCTTTTCTTTAACCCGTGGTTTAGTTTGTGGAAGAAAAAAGTTGGCGAAACTGAATATGGCTTAGGCTGGGTGCCCTTTGGCGGCTATGTAAAAATATCCGGCATGGTAGATGAAAGCATGGACAAAGAACAAATGAAACAGCCTGCACAGCCTTACGAATTTCGTAGCAAACCTGCATGGCAACGGTTAATTATTATGCTTGGTGGTGTAACTGTAAATGTACTGCTGGCTATTGTGATTTTTATTGGCATTATGTGGGTTTGGGGCGATGAATATATACCTGTAAGTAACCTTAAATATGGAGTATATGCCGATAGTCTTGGTAAAAAAATTGGTGTTCGGGATGGCGATAAAATTGTTGCAGTTGCAGGAAAGCCCGTTGAAAAAGTGGGTACTGTAGGTTCAGAGATTATAATGAGCGAAGCAAAAGAAATTACAGTTGAACGTAATGGGCAGCGTTTAAATCTTGCTTTGCCTGCTGGTTTTATTACCCAGTTAAATAAAAATAAATTAGGCGGCTTTACTTATGTACGTACGCCTTTGGTTGTTGATTCTGTTCTGAAGGATGCCAAAATATCGAAGGGGACTATTGTAAAGGGTGATACTTTAATTGGTATTGAAAATAAGCGGGTGCAATATTCAACAGATATACAAAATTTTGAGGCACCAAAAAATAAATCGGGGCTTCTTACTTTTAAGCGCGGCAATGATACCGTTACTGCTGAGGTATTTTTTGATGAAAAAGGAAGCAATAGTGTTTCATTTCAATCAATAAATAAAATATTGGGTAGTACAAAAACCAGCTATACTTTAATGCAGGCAATACCCGCAGGTTTAAACCGCTGCTGGGAAACACTTAACAGATATATTCAAAACCTTGGATTATTGTTTACTTCAAAAGAAGTAAAAGTGAATGATTCACTGGGCAGCATACTAAGCATAGGTAACACATTCCCAGGTATATGGGACTGGCAAAGCTTTTGGACGCTTACCGGTATATTTTCTATCATTCTTGCTTTTATGAACATATTGCCGATTCCTGCACTTGATGGCGGCCATGCATTGTTTACATTAATAGAAATGATTACAGGCCGTAAGCCAAGCGACAAATTTATGGAATACGCCCAGATGGTGGGTATGGTTTTGTTATTGGGTTTAATGGCTTATGCAATGGGGCTTGATTTCTGGAGAGCATTTAAATAAGTTGAGCAGTTGAAAAGTTGACATGTTGAATTGCAAGCAGTATGCAGTTCTGCAACCTATCAACTTTTCAACGCATCAACAAACTACATCTCTATCCCGATCTTCTTCATTAGAATAGAAGCATTCATGCTTTTACAGATGCCATCTTTTAATTTAAAATCGAAGAACAGTTCGTCATTTTTATCTACCTGCACATCGAAATGATAATTGGCGATTGACTGCGGAAAATCATTTTCAAGTATGGTTAACTCAACATCGTGTGTAGCAATTATAGCGACTGCGTTATGTTGTATCAATTGTTTTATTAATGCTTTTGAGCCTGTGTGGCGGTCAAAGGAATTGGTACCACGAAGGATCTCATCCAGGAGAATAAATATTTTTTCTTTCCTGTTTACAGCTTCAATAATTTGTTGAAGCTTTTTTAATTCAGCATAAAACGTAGAAGTGTTTTCTGCAAGGTTATCTGCAATACGCATGCTGCTCATAAGATTTACAGGAGAAATGGTAAAGCTCTCAGCACACACATGGGCACCCATTAAAGCCAATACTGTATTTACACCAATACTCCTTAAGAAAGTACTTTTGCCGCCCATGTTAGAGCCTGTAATTAATGCGATTTTTGAAGTGCCTTCAATAGTAAAAGAATTATCTACCCTTTTAGCAGCAGCGATCAATGGATGGCCGATTTTCTTTCCCTGTAAAGTAAAATGGTTGTCAGCTATTTCGGGAAAACACCAGGAAGGTTGATTAAATGCAAGCGAGGCGATACTTGAAATAACTTCAGTTTCAGCAATTGCTTTAAACCAGAATGGAACTGCCTGTTGGTTTTTATTTTTCCATTTGTTAAGCGCAATCATTTGCCATAGATCCCATAGCAAAAAAGTATTCAGAAAAAAGAATGCAAAAATATTCAACCTTACATCGAATCGGTTGAGAATGTTCTTGAGTTCGTAGATTTCAACCGAAGCCTTATGAGCGTCTTTACTTTCAATGCTGTGTTTAATTCCCGTAATTAATGCACTTTTAAATGTTTCTTTTTCCAAATAATCTAACTGCTGGTATAGTGTATTTATTTCAGGAACTATTCTTGAAAGCAATAAATAAGTAGCATGTATCTTTTTACTTAATGAACCTGCAAAAAGAAAACATGCAAAAACAATTAATGAATAGACAGGTGCTGTAATAATATCGAATATGTATAATGCACTACAGCCTAATGTAACAAAAGGAAAAGCTACTGTAAGCCATCGCCAGTATGGCTCAGTAAAAATTATTGGTTGTTTTAACCAGTTAATAATTCTTCGCTCTGTATTAACAGTTACGGCATTTTCAAATCCATAAGATTGAAACTGCTGGCGCCAGTTTGTTTTCTCTGTAAATTCTTTTACGGCCTTTTGTGTTTGCAGTATTTGCTCTTTCTGTTTTGGTTGCAATAGATTTTTTGCAAGCAGCTTTTTGCTTTGCTCTGCTGTGCAGCGGTTGATATATTGATAAATAGAAGCCGTGCCAAAAATATCAAGATCCTGGGTATATGGATGATGCGCTGGTTCGAATATTTTTCCATCCTCCCTGTGATGAAAATCTTCGTTGAGTATATTGATCTCTTCTTTGTTTATGGCAAGTAACCTTTCTATGTTGGCGATTGTTTCTTTTACATCTGTATCAATTGATACTGCATAAAGAAAACTGGCAATGCCGGCAATAACGATCGAAATGATGAGACCTATGGCCGAATGCCAGGTAATATAAACCATAAATGCTGTTAGCAATACTATGAATAAACGCAGCCAGCCAATTCGATGCCGTTTGGTTTTTAAAACGGCAAGTTGCTGCTGGAATAAAAGAATATTATTTTGATAGGCAAGCAATGCTGTATTTGCGTTATTCATGGCGTTGAAGCTACATAAAACATCAATTAAAATATTATTGGCAAATAGTTTTATAAATTTGCTGTTCGTTTCTTTAATAAGTTCTTTGAATTTAAGCCGGCTGTTGAAAGCTGATAGCATTGTTGCCGTACAAGTGTGCGACGCAAGAATGTTCAATGCATATTCAATCGCCGGGTTCAAAAAAATCTACTTATAACTCAATACTTATAACTTTTTGGGGCTGTACCGGTTTTGACAGCATAGGTTACGGTAGGTGTAAGCATGCAGTGCGTTGGGTAATTAGCACTTTAATCTGAATACTCAAAACTCAAATGGCAATACTCAGTATGCCATGGCTGCCTAATCAGTGATTAAGTAGTCATTTGGGCCGCCGCGCAGGTTTGCCTGTTACCAAGCGCCGCCGCCGACTCAAAACAAATACGGGATGCTGCTGCAGAAGGCTGTGACTGCAGCAAAAGACTATACAGCTAAGCGTTTGATTGGTTTGTTCGTTTCCTGTTTTGCGCCGACAATTAATAATGAAATAAGCATGTAGAAAACTTATGGTGATTGTGTTTGGACGCGGGTTCGATTCCCGCCAGCTCCACTTTTTTAAAGGAGCATTCTTAAACGGATGCTCCTTTTTTTATGCTTAAAACTGAAATATCCGGTCTTCTTTATGATAGTGCAACATGTAGTAATGTTATTCAACAGAAATATATTAAGTTGCCGAAAACTTGCTTATGAATCTGCAAAAATCAATTGCTGCTAAACTTGCCTTAAGCCTGATTATTTTTTTATCTGCCTGTTCAGAAAATACAAACCAGTCATCCGGTCACAATAATCTTTTTGAATACAATGATAATATGGAAGCCCGCTGGAGCAGCCCTGAAAATATGAATGGTGAAAAAGGTGCCGGCGGTAAAGAAAACAATTCAGCTAAAGGCCATCCGTACGATTCAATACCTTCAGGCAAATCTTATTCCTTGCTTGATATACAGGCACAGGGAATTATCAACCGCATCTGGATCACTATTAACGACAGATCACCTGAAATGCTGCGTGCATTAAAGATTGAAATGTTTTGGGATAATGAAGCCAAACCCGCAGTATCAGTGCCTTTCGGAGATTTCTTTGGCATTGGGTTAGGTAAAACCGCAACATTTCAAAACGCATTGTTTGCAAATGCAGAAGGCCGCTCATTTAATTGCTTTATACAAATGCCTTTTAAAAAAGCTGCTAAAATCGTTGTTACAAATGAGTCTGACAAAACGCTCAATAATATATTTTTTGATGTTGATTACAACCTGCTGAAAACATGGAACGATGACTATCTGTATTTTCACGCATACTGGCAAAGAGATACAGCCACGGCGCTTACAAAAGATTTTGAATTATTGCCCAAGGTAAGCGGTAAAGGCAGGTTTCTTGGGCTTAATATTGGTGTTAATGGAAACCCGTTGTATGGAAAATCCTGGTTCGGTGAAGGCGAAGTAAAAATGTATCTTGATGGCGACACAGACTATCCTACTTTAAACGGAACGGGTACCGAAGATTATATTGGAACAGCATGGGGCCAGGGGAAGTTTATAAATAACTACACAGGCTGCAGCATTGCAGATGATTCTTTATTGCAATGGGCTTTTTACCGTTATCATATTCCCGATCCGATTTTTTTTAAAACAGATTGCCGTGTTACCATTCAGCAAATTGGTGGCGATGGAACCGTTGCCCTTGCTGCATATCAGCAAACCGGTGCGCCACTTATTCCTGTAACTACCGACACCGGGAAATTATATAAAATGTATTCTAAAGACAGTGTTGTAAAAATAGATACGGCTACTATGCCAAAAGGCTGGACAAATTTTTATCGTTCTGATGATGTATCTGCCACTGCATATTTTTATTTAAATACGCCATCTAACAGTTTACACGAAATTCAGTCTGCAGCAATACGAACATTTTATTCTAAAAGAAAATGACTTTAAGAAATTAATTTAGATTTTTATTTGCCAGGCTATAGAATATCTATGAAACTTTTCTTGCCACGCTCGTTTCACCGTTCCTCTTTCATGGCAACATTTAAGCGAAGGGTGACATTTGATGCAATAATTTCCGAACGTACAAGTGAGTGACACAAGTAGCGATGCCATGAAAAACTAAAACTGGTCACATAACCGTATTAAAAAACCAGCAAATAATTATTCAGCCATAATATCCCTGATTGTTTCTACAATATCTTCTGCATTGGGTTTGCTGAAATAATCGCCGTCGCTTCCATAAGCAGGCCTGTGAGCTTTACCTGTAATTGTTCTAGGTGCAACATCAAGCCAACGATAACCGCCCTGCTCTTCCATTACTTTATTATACATATAAGCTGCCGCGCCACCGGGTACATCTTCATCAATAAAAACAATACGGTTTGTTTTCTTTAAGGAGCGCAAAATAATATGATTCAAATCGAATGGCAGCAACGTTTGTACATCAACAATTTCGCAACTGATACCTTGTTCTTCCAATCTTGTTACCGCATCATCAATTACACGGAGTATTGAACCATAGGATACGATTGTAATATCATTACCTTCTTTAATAATTTCAGGAACACCCAGCGGTACCGTCATCTCCAGCAGGTTAGAAGGTAATTTTTCTTTAAGCCTGTAGCCATTCAAACATTCAATAATAATTGCAGGGTCATTACTTTTTAAAATAGTGTTGTACATGCCGGCAGCCTGCACCATATTTCTGGGTACGCATACATGCATACCACGAAGTGAGTTTACGATCATGCCCATTGGCGATCCGCTGTGCCAAATACCTTCTAAGCGATGGCCTCTTGAACGCACAATTAACGGGCAATGCTGAACACCTTTGGTCCGGTATTGCAAAGTGGCAACATCATCGGTAAGTGGCTGTAAGCCGTAAACCAGATAATCTAAATATTGAATTTCAGCAATGGGTCTAAGGCCCCGCAAAGCAAGACCGATGCCCTGCCCCATAATGGTAAGTTCGCGAATGCCTGTATCAAAAATTCTGTTTTCGCCATACTTGTCCTGCAAGCCTGCGAAACCCTGGTTTACGTCACCAATAAAACCAACATCCTCTCCAAAAGCAACTACTGAAGGGTTTGTGGCGAACAACAGGTCAAAGTATTTATTTAATATTTCGTAGCCATTTATAACAGAAGCATCCCGGCTTATTTCGGGTTTTATTTCTGGTACTTTTAAAGCGCTGCTTGCACCTTCGTTGTACAGCCATGAGTTGTATAATGATTTGTTTAAATCTTTCAACCCGTTGTAATGCGATTTCAATTCAGTAGACAATGAGGAATTTCCTGCTGCATCAACAGCCATTGATAAACTCCGCATTACATCGCGGCGCAGTGGCTCTCTGTTTGTTTCCAGATCCTTTGCAATTTTTTGAAGCGTATTGTAATGTTCAATATTATTTACAACAGTTGATTTTATAATTTCAGCAGAAACTTTTGCCTGTTGCTTAACCGGGGATGAATATTCTTCCCACGCCCTGTTCCTGCTTTGCTTTACAGATTCCTTGACCTTCTCTTCTATTAATATCAGTTCCTCGTGCGTTGCAATACCATTTTCTATAATCCACTGGCGCATTTTTCTGATGCAGTCCCATTCTTTTTCCCATTCTAAACGTTCTGCACTTTTATAACGCTCGTGACTACCCGAAGTTGAGTGTCCTTGTGGCTGTGTAATTTCTTCAACATGAAATACCGCAGGAATATGTGTGTCTCTTATTTTTTGTAACCCGGCTTCAAACACTTCACACATTCCGGCATAGTCCCACCCTTTTACCTGGTATATATCCAGCCCATTGGTATCATTCTTTTTTTGAAAACCTTTTAACGCAGCGGAAATAGAACCCTTGGTTGTTTGATATTTTTTAGGGACTGAAATTCCATATCCATCATCCCAGATAAATACAGCAAGAGGAACCTGAAGTACACCTGCAGCATTGATCGTTTCCCAAAAATGCCCTTCAGATGTAGAGGCGTCTCCAATGGTACAAAAACAGATTTCATTGCCTTTGTCGGAAAGGGTTGTAAAATTTTTTAAACTATCACTATTCCTGAATAGTTTGGAAGCTAAAGCCAATCCCAAACTACGCGGCATTTGAGCCGCGGTTGGCGCCATATCTGCAGCAATATTCTTTTGGGTGGCAAGGGCTGTTACTTCACCGCTATCATCAAAATTACGGGTAACAAAATGGCTGCTCATTTGCCGACCAGAACTAAAAGGCTCATTCGTAGTATCTGGATCAGCATACAATTGGGCAAAAAATTGCTGAACTGTTGCAATGCCAGAAGCAAAAATAAATGTCTGGTCGCGGTAGTAACCTGAACGCCAGTCACCGGGTTTAAAAAACTTGGCCATTGCCACCTGGGCCAATTCCTTTCCATCACCAAAAATTCCAAACTTAGCCTTACCGGTTAATACTTCCCGGCGACCTAAAAGGCTTGCTTCGCGGCTTTCCAGAATAATGCCATAGTCTTTCAATACCTCATTTCTGAAATCGTCATACGAAAGCATGCTTTCGGTTTGTTGGTTGGTGATGGCATTCTTCTCCATTAAACAAAAGTAACCAATTAGATTTATGAAGAAACACTCACCAGGCACAATAAAATCCACAGATTATTGGCTTCACCAAAAAAAGTCTCGCGATATTTTAAGGGTTATTATATTAATTTTTAAAGAACTATTATCATTTTAAAGATTTTCAAAATAAAGAAAGCTCTATTTTTACATTGAAAACTATTAATCAATGAAGAAGCTATTTTTAATTGTACCTGCATTTTTTGCAGTAATGGTATTAAAGGCCCAAACGGTTACTACCGCACAGGCTCAGCAAAATGATATTACCAAATTTGTAGAATTTAAAGAGTTGGATCACGATTTTGGTAAAATTCCTTTTGGTAAACCTGCTGAATTTGATCTCGAATTAAAGAATATTTCAAAAGACTCTTTAAAGATCGAAAATGTTCAGGTGGGTTGCGGTTGTACCACGCCAAAATGGAGTGCCGGCCCTTATGCAGCAGGGGAAGCCTTTAAAATCGGCATTGGTTTTAATGGAGCAACAGATGGTGAATTTCACAAGGTTGTTACTGTATTTTTTTCTGGAGGTATAAGTCAGGTAATCAAATTCCATGGCCAAACCTACAAAACACCCGATAATGCGGCACCAGGAAATTCAGCAATAGAAAAAATGAAATCAGGATCAAATAAATAACCATTTAAAAAAAATATCATGAAAAAATTGTTAGCCGTTTTGGCATTAATCGCTGTAACACCCGCATTTGCACAAACAGCAAGTACTGCGCAAACAGCAAGCCCTGTTGCATTTAAGATTATGAAGTACTCTTTCGGAAAAGTTGAGCAAGGCAAACCTGTAACTACAGAGTTTAGCTTTACCAATAATTCCGACAAGCCTGTGATAATAGAAACAGCCACTGCAGGCTGCGGATGTACCAAACCTGAGTATTCAGAAGCCCCTATTTTAAAAGGTAAATCTTCAACCATCAAGGTTACTTACAATGCAGCCAATATGGGTACTTTTACAAAAACAGTTACCGTAAAATTTGCCAACGTTGCTGAGCCCGTTGTACTCACCATTGAAGGCGAAGTAATCAAAAAAGACTAAAGTATTTTAAACAGGTTTTAAAAAGGGATCATGGGCTGCCCATGATCCCTTTTTATTTTATGTACCAGTCATAAGTACTTTGTGCATCGCCTGTTGCGTCGCACACTTCTTCGTTCAGGCCATTATTCACCTTTTGAAACAGCCCTTGCAATATATAAACAATTACATGCACTGCTTAATTTCAGTATAGCAACATACATTTGTAAAAACATAAAAAATGGCAGAGCAACAACCAAACGCGCAGCTCAATATAGAAATCAGTGAAGAAGTAGCAGAAGGCAGTTATGCCAACCTGGCAATCATAACACACAGCCATGCAGAATTTGTAATAGATTTTGTAAATGTAATGCCTGGTACACCCAAAAGCAAAGTAAAATCAAGGATCATCTTTACGCCTATGCACGCTAAACGTTTTATGCGTGCCATGCAGGAAAACATAGAACGATATGAAGTTGCCAATGGTAAAATACAAGACCTTGAACAAATAGAAATACCTATGAACTTTGGCGGTCCAACCGCCCAGGCATAAAGAAATTTAGTTTATCATTTCCAGTTGGTTTATTGCTTCATTGCTTTTTTTAAAATAATTCCAATGATAAAAAAATTGCTTGCCTGCTTCATAATTCTCACTGGAGTTTATTCAGTTAACGCTCAAAACTCCAATCCCGAAAAAGATTGGGAACTTTCTATACAACTATGGACCTTCAATACATCTTCCTTTTACACTGCCATTAAAAAAGCTGACAGTTGTAAAATAAAATATGTAGAAGCCTTTCCTGGTCAGCCTTTGCAGGACGGGGCACCCTCTGTTTTTGGCCCATCAATGACAGCTGATGAAAGAAAGGCACTAAAAGAATTTTTACATAAAAAAGGCATCAGCATTGCAGCAATTGGAGTAGTAACTGCCAATTCAACAAAAGACTGGAAAACCTATTTTGAGTTTGCTGCCGATATGAAAATCCCCATTATTACTGCTGAACCGGATCGCAACCAACTCAACGATGTTAACCGCCTTGCCGCTACTTATGGTGTTAAAGTTGCTATTCACGACCATCCAATTCCAGATATTTACTGGCACCCTGATTCTGTTTTACTTGCAATAAAAGGCCGGCCGAATATTGGTGTTTGTGCCGATATTGGTCACTGGGTTCGCAATGGATTAAATGTAGTGGACTGCCTGAAAAAATGCAACGGCAAAATAATCATACTTCATTTAAAAGATGTTGCAGATTTTGGCAATACACAGGCTCCTGATGTTTTATTGGGCGATGGTGTTTGTAATATTCCTGTTGTATTGGAAGAACTAAAGAAGCAAAATTTCAAAGGCACCTTTTCTATTGAATATGAAGAGCACCCCAATAGCAACATGAAAGATGTGAAGCAGTATGTTCAATATTTTTATGAGCAGGTGGAGCGGTTGAAGTGAGGAAGATTTGTTGAGGAGTTGATAAGATGAACGGTTGAAATGTTGCATGTGTATTTTGCTGAAATCAATTACGGACGTTCAAGAGTGCGACGCAAGAGAAGCTTAATAGAACTACATAAGCCTGGTTCAAAAAGTGTCTTTCTGTAATAACATACAAACTATAAACAAATATGAGCAACCGCAGAAATTTTATAAAACAACTTGGTGGCAGTGCCGCACTGCTTACAGCCGGATCGCTGAAAAGTTTTGCTGCACAGGAAAAAGAAGAACAGCGCATACTTGCATGGAGTAAAAAATATTCAGCAAACGATAAGATAAGGATCGCTGTAATTGGAATGGGCATTATGGGTTATAACGATCTGGCAACTGCAATGAAAATTCCGGGTGTTGAATTGGTTGGGTGCTGCGATTTATACGATGGAAGACTTGAGCATGCAAAAGAAATTTATGGCAGCAATATTGTTACCACCCGCCATTATGAAGAATTACTTGAGCGAAAAGATATTGATGCTGTGATTGTTGCTACCAGCGATAACTGGCATAGCCGCATTTCAATAGAGGCGATGAAAAAAGGTAAAGCAGTATACAGCGAAAAGCCCATAGTACACCAATTTGGCCAGGGGTGGGATGTAATCAATGCGCAGAAAGAAACCGGCAAAACCATGCAGGTGGGTAGCCAGGGCATTAGTGGAATTGATTATGCAAAAGCAAAAGAAATGTACCAGGCGGGTGATATTGGTGTAATTAATTCTGTAGAAGCGGTTACCAACAGGCAGAGTGCTTTGGGTGCATGGCAATATACGATTCCGCTGGATTCTTCGGCGCAAAGTGTTGACTGGGAACGTTACCAAATGCACCAGAAAAACAAGACTGCTTATGATGAAAATAAATTTTTCCGCTGGCGCAATTACCGCGATTTTGGAACAGGAGTAGCAGGCGATCTGTTCGTGCATTTGCTTACCGGGTTGCATTATATCATTGGTTCAAAAGGCCCTTCAAAAATATATTCTATTGGCGGACTTACATACTGGAAAGATGGACGAGATACTCCGGATGTAATGACTTCCATACTGGAATACCCGGAGTGTAAAGAGCATGCGGCATTCCAGGTGGCACTGCGTGTAAATTTTGTAAGCGGCGAAGGCGATCATAGCTATACAAGGATCACCGGCAGCGAAGGTTCGCTTGAAATGGGTTGGGATGGTTTTACCATAAAACGCAACAAAATGCCGAAAGCTCCCGGTATTGGGGGATGGGATTCTTTTGATACTTACCCCAAAGCCATGCAACAAAAATTAATGGATGCTTATAACAAAAGATATTCAAAGGCCGATCAGGAAATTCCAAAACTCAGTGATATTACTTATAAAACTCCTGATGGGTACGATTCGCATGCAGATCATTTCGCCAACTTTTTTAATGGTGTTCGCACGGGTTCACCGGTAATAGAACCACCAGTATTTGCCTTTCGTGCAGCCGCACCTTGCCTGGCCTGCAACGAAAGTTACTTTCAAAATAAAGTGATTGGCTGGGATGCCGAAAATATGAAAGTGCTGTAAACCCAATGCTCTGGTTCGAATTTTTCGGTCATTCACTTAGGCTGTTGTATGCTGCGAAATTTATGAATTTCCAGTTTAGAAAAAGCATAAAAAAAGAGCCGGGAACGGCTCTTTTTAATACAGTTATATCAGCTAACTACCATCTTTTATTATCTGATCTGCCACGGTTGAATGAACCACCGCCGCCGCTGCCGCCTCTGTCAGTTTTTTCCCTGGCTACAGAAACAGACATTGCCCTGCCTTCAACTTCTTTTCCGTTGAGCGCCTGCATTGCTTCTTTACCATTTTCATCAGACGGCATTTCAACAAATCCAAAGCCACGTGATCTGTTGGTTTCTCTGTCCATAATAATTTTGGCAGAGGATACTTCACCATATTTTGCAAACATGGCTTTTAAGTCTTCTTCACTTGTGTGAAAACTTAAATTCGAAACATAAATGTTCATAAATCAATAATTAAATAAAAATAAATAATAAAATACCTGTGATTTAAGCAGAAAAGCTGAAAGTAAAGACGAGTAAAATGTTACGGGAAATAAAGTAAGATTTATACGAATCAAATACTGTGAGACTTGCAGAGCTTATTTTCACTGGGTGAAGATATATATTTAATATTTAGAGAACTGAAATATTATTTTAAAATACACCTTCAAAATTTCTTTACCTGGGTATCTTTATTTTTTTTGAAGCCATCATTTGTACTTCGTGGCAGCATTGTTGCGTCGCATTACGTTCATCTGCAACGCATTGATGAAGCTTTTACCGAAGCGGAAATTTGAAATGCGTGGGGTTTGATAACAGGTAAAGTTTTGGCACAATGCCGCATATTGGTACAAGCGTACAAGTGAGTGACACAACCGGAGCTTAATAGTAGCAATACAGTTTAGTAAAAAATCAAAAAAGAATTCACAAATAAAATAAGCGGCATAAAAAACCCTGCTTTATGCAGGGCCCTTTTATGCTGTATTTTTTGAAACTACTTTTTAAGTGTGTCTGCAGGAATTGCATTAGAATCGTTACCAATAATGCCGTTTTCAACGGCGGCAGGTTTAGGAGCCGCAAACGCTTTTTCAATCTGGTCTAACTGCGATAAGAGCTGCGCAGCGTTTGATTTTTCATAACTCATATTATCCGCTTTAGTATCCGTAAGTGCATCGTAGTAACGCATTTGCTGCTGAAGGTCTTTTTTAACTGAAGCCAGTACTTTAGCAGCAAGTTGTGGGTCTTCGGCGCGGTAGCAGGCTTCAAGAAATGCCATAGATGTTTTGTTGTAATCGTTATAACGGGAAACCATTCCATAGGGCATGTTTTCCTGCAGAATCATTTTGTCTGTGCGTTCAAGCACTTTACGTGCCTCTTCTTTTCTTCCTTTAAAAATAAGGTCGAAAGAAAGATCAATATCTGCTTTTCGTATATCGTTCAAATGCCTGCGGTTTTCCTCATCGTAATAAACGCCTTTTATGTTGGCATTACCAAAACTCCACTTGTTAGGATCCATAACCAGCTTATACATCCAGTCTGTATTTACATTTGAATTTTCAACTGGTACCAGCCTGTAAGACATACCGTCTCTTCTAAGAAAATTGCCAAAACCCAGTTCACCATACTGCATGGTAAAATAAATGGGGCGTTTCCACTTATTAGCCGCAATAATGTTGAGCATTGCAAGGTCGTTCTTCATAATCAGGTTCTTGTTGGGAAGATCAAACCGCATTTCGCTTACAACGCTATCGTTAGCATTTACAGTACCATTTGATCTTACAAGATTAAGATCAACAGGTACAGAAACTTTATGAACCGGAAATGTATTTATAACGTCATCGCCGCGGCTTAAAACTCTTGAAGGGTCATCGCTGCCTACATAATTTCTCATCATACCATACAGGTCGTAATAAGTGTTATCCGGGAATTGGGCCTGCGGCTGGTACTGAATATAATCTCTTTTGCGGCCTTGTATTTGCTCGGGTGACCAAATTACATCAATGGAATCACTATTGTTTACTTTATACCGCAACTGGTTTATGTACCAGTCAATGCCAAGCAAACTGGTATTGATTACCCTTATATCGGGTCGAATGCCTTCCACTTCCTGTGCATACCATAAAGGGTATGTGTCGTTATCGCCAAAGCTGAACAGAATTGCATTTGGTGCACAGCTTTCTAAATAATCTTTAGCCATATCACGGGGCAGTTGCTTTTTACTGCGATCGTGATCATCCCACTCCTGGGCCCCCATCAATATTGGTACAAACAGTGCCAGAACAAAAGCTGTAACGGTAATTGTTTGCGGACTTTTAAGGTATTTGAGTAAATAAGGAACTCCGCCGGCAACTGCTGCAAGCAGCACAAAAAAACCGATACCGGCTGTAAAACCTGCAGCTCCGCCATAGCCCGAAATAAGAATAGAAAACATAAATACAAAACCGATCGCTGCTCCCCCAATAAGTATATCCTTAAGCAACTTCACATTCCATTTAGACGCCAGTTCAACAAAATAAGGCACCGCCAAGCCAATCCATACTGCAAATGCATAAAAAGATCCAACGTATGCGTAATCACGTTCACGTGGCTGCTGACCAGCCTGATTAAGATATATTACAATAGCAAAACCAGTAAATATGAATAAGAGTAGATTAATAAGCGCATCATCGCCTCTCTTTCGGAAATGGTAAAACAAGCCAATGAGCCCCAGAATAAAAGGCAGCATGAATAAAACATTATGAGCTTTACTATCCTTTAAGCTGTCCGGCATCATTGATTGGTCACCGTACATGGCATTGTCAATAATTGGTATTCCTGTAATCCAGTTCCCGTCCCTGACATTGCCTGCAAACACACCCTGTATGTCATCCTGTTTACCGCTGAAATTCCACATGAAATAACGGATATACATGAAATAAGTCTGGTAACTGATAAAGAATTTCAGGTTATCACCAAATGTTGGGGCGCGTTCATATTTGCCATCCTGGGTTTTGCCAATTCCCATAAAAACGGCGTAATAATCTGCATGCCCCTGGTCATTACTCGCATCCCACATACGGGGGAAAACCATTTTATCCTCCGGCATATAAACGTAGCCGATGTCTTTGCCGTTATCAATATATTTGTCTTTACCCTTTTCGTATTTAGTGGTTCCTTCTTTATAGTCGGCAGGGTCGGCAGTAAATTTCTGGCCATATAAAATAGGGAAATCACCATACTGGTCGCGGCTCAGGTAACCAACAAGGCTTTGGGGATTGTCCACATTGTACATATCCACCGAAGGATCTGCATTACTGCGTATCATGGTAGTTACATATGTACTGTAACCAATCAAAGTAAATGCAATACACCAAAGCGCCAGGCGCAGGTAAGGCCAGCTTTTTTTAACTGCGAATCTTAAACCAAGCCAGATGCAAGCTGCAAAAAGTATAAAAAAGAAAATAAAACCAGAGAAGAATGGTAAGCCTAAATCGTTTACAAAGAAAATGTCAAACTTGCCAGCTCCTTTTATAGAATATTGAATAATCCCAATTTGAACAATGCCTACTAAAATAAAACTGAATACTATAAAAATGTAAGCACCACCGTATATATCTTTTTTGTTTTTATTAATGCCCTCTGCAAGGTACAAAAACGCAATTCCCAGGATAGTTGCAAGTATCATTAACCCCGACATTGTACCGTCCATAGGAATTCCCCTGTCGGCGTTTGCTTCAGCATTTGCACCCGCAAGGGCAAGAAAAAAACCAAGAATGCCACCAACTGATACCAGCCATATAAAATATTTGCGAATTAAAGCGTAGTTAAAAGAATTTCTTCTTCTGAAATAGTACGCCATAACAATTGCAGGTATGCAAAGCAAACACAACAGGTGCACCCCGATTGAAAGGCCGATCATGAAGAAAATAAAAATCAGCCATTTATCGGCGCCAGGTTCGTCTGCCTCGCTGTCCCATTTCATAATCGCCCAAAATACAATAGCAGTAAAGAAAGAACTCATTGCATAAACCTCGCCCTCTACAGCGCTGTACCAGAAAGAATCGCTGAAAGTATATGCAAGCGCACCAACGATACCAGCACCCATTATGCTCCAAAGTTGAGAAGAACTCATTTCTTTTACCGTATCGGTATAAACGATTTTGCGGGCAAAGTGGGTTATGGTCCAGAATAAAAACAAGATGGAGAAACCGCTTGCAAGGGCACTCATTACATTTACAGCTTTTGCCGCGGTTAACGGATCATCACCAAACAGAACAATAAAGATTCTGCCAAGCAAAACAAAAAGTGGCGCTCCCGGGGGGTGCGGAATCTGCACTTTAAAACAGCTACTTACAAATTCGCCGCAATCCCAAAAACTGCCGCCTGCCTCACTGGTCATTATGTAAACGGTACAGGCAAACAAACACACCATCCATCCCGTAATGATGTTGACTTTTTTAAAATTCATACTGGCTCTGGTTTTTTGAAAGAGTGGCAAACCTATTGTAAAAAAAGTAAAATCGAAAATTGAAGATTATTTTTAGGAATACAATAAGAAATAAATTCGTTATAAGTGGTTTGCAATCTTTCTTCCGAAGCATCTGTTGGTTTTGAAAACCCTTTATTTCAACCTTTCATTCACTTTTTTTACAAATACTTAAATTCTTTAATCTTTTTATAATCTCATTTTATAATTGTCATTATCACTTTTATTTAGCTTTAACGCCTTGTAAGAAATAACCCTTGTAAATGTTTGCTCAAAATATCACAGCTGCAGCCGTAAGCAATATTGTTTACGATCTAATGAATGTTGAAATTATACATTCATCTTTATTCAATAATATTTTTGAATACAGGATTTGCTGCGATGATGAAAAAATAATCCGTAAAGGAAGATTCACCGGCCCCAATGTTCAGTTGCGGCTTAGTTTTATAAAAGAGGGCAAATATTCTTTTCTCCTTTTTCTGAACGGCGAACAAATTCAGCAATCCGGGTTCGAAAAAATTGCCGACCTGTCATATAATTTCCGCCATTAACCTCCATTGATTTTTATTTTGAACTTAGCTGCATTGCTGCTATTAAGC
>DGQT01000103.1 GCA_002390845.1 Chitinophagaceae bacterium UBA4407
GTTACACAACCGATCACTGCTGTCTTATCGCCTGATGAAGTATAGGTTTGTCCGTTTACTGACCAGGTATAACTATCACACTGGCTGGCTGTTTCTTCTTCTGTACTGCTCGGTGTGATGGTCAGGTGCAGGATATGCGTTACACAACCGATCACTGCTGTTTTATCGCCGGAGGTTGTATAGGTCTGCCCGTTCACTGACCAGGTATAACTGTCGCACTGGCTGGCTGTTTCTTCTTCTGTACTGCTTGGTGTGATGGTTAAATGCAGGATATGCGTTACACAACCGATCACTGCTGTTTTATCGCCGGAGGTTGTATAGGTCTGCCCGTTCACTGACCAGGTATAACTGTCGCACTGGCTGGCTGTTTCTTCTTCTGTGCTGCTCGGTGTGATGGTTAAATGCAGGATATGCGTTACACAACCGATCACTGCTGTTTTATCGCCTGATGTAGTATAGGTTTGTCCGTTTACTGACCAGGTATAACTGTCGCACTGGCTGGCTGTTTCTTCTTCTGTTGTACTTGCTGTGATCGTTAGGTGCAGGATATGCGTTACACAACCGATCACTGCTGTCTTATCGCCTGATGTAGTATAGGTTTGTCCGTTTACTGACCAGGTATAACTGTCGCAGTTGCTGGCTGTTTCTTCTTCTGTGCTGCTCGGTGTGATGGTTAAATGCAGGATATGCGTTACACAACCGATCACTGCTGTTTTATCGCCTGATGTAGTATAGGTTTGTCCGTTTACTGACCAGGTATAACTGTCGCAGTTGCTGGCTGTTTCTTCTTCTGTACTGCTCGGATTTACAGTAACCTGGCTTGTAGAAGCCTGGGCAGAACAATTACTGGCGTTTGAAACGGTAACTTGGTAAGTGGTATTTACAATCGGTGCAACACCTGTTGGGTTTTGTTGGGTTGATGTAAATCCAGATGGAGTTGAGGTCCATGCATAAGTAAAGGCGCTGGACAAACCCGAAATTGTAACATTATCAATTGCCCAAAGATAGCCATAGCTTGCTGTGTATTTAAACCGTACATACAATATTGCATTGCCAACATAAGTATCCAGGTTAATATTATCATTAACAAATGAGTTCTCTAATCCCTGGTTGGTGCTGTATGTTTTTACAGTCGTCCATGTAGTTCCATTTGTAGAAACTTCCACTTTTGCGAGGTCGCCGGTTAAAGCTTCAAAGTAATGATATAGGCTCAGGTTAAGTGTAGTATATCCCACAGTGCTGAAAGCAGGTGATTTCAATTCTGTATTTGTTATACCACCAGATCCCTGCGCATCGCTGTTGGTTAAAACAAACTGGCTGTTATCATTGCTATGGAATATAAATAAATCTGTTCCATTATCGTAATTATAACCATCCGCTCTTGCAGTCCATGCAGCAAGTGAAGGAGTGCCGCCAGTTGAACTGTTAACTGTTGTCCATGTACCGAAACCACCATTAAAGTTCTGGCTAAGCGCAGTGACAGAATAAGGGGTTGCCGAAGAAGTAAGGTTAACAGAATTCCCTTCGCAAATGCTTGTTGCAGATGCAGCGGCTGTAACGCCTGCAGGTATTGCATTTACAGTAATTGTAGCCGAAGCAGTTGCTGTACATCCCGGTGTGCCGGTAGCCGTAACCGTATAAGTTGTTGTTACCGAAGGCGACACTGATATTGATTGCGTAGTACCGCCCCCGGTCCAGCTCCACGAAGTTGCAGTACCGCCATTCTCATTTAAGGTAACACTCTGACCTGCACAAATTGTTGCAGAAGACGGGTTAACTGACGCAGTTACAGTACAAGGTACACCGAGTTTTAAATTATCTATACCTATATCAGTTGTTCCAAAATCACTGGTGGCTTCAAATCGAATTACCGTTGTAGCTGAGGTACTGGTTATCGTAAATGTTTTGGTGGTGAATGTTGCTGACGTAGTTAATGAACTACCTATTTGTGTAAAGTTTGAACCGCCATTCGTGGATTGATATACTTTTAATACATCACTACCGCTGGTATTTACATAATCAAATTTCAGTTCTGTGGATCCTGTTGCAGCTGACATGTTAATATATAGGTCTAGCTTTCCTGTCGTGGCCGAAGCAGCATCGTAACTATGGAAGCGTGCAGAATGTGCCCCTACAGAAAACAAAGGCGAATAAGCACCGCTACTACTTGCCCATGCTGCAGAAGAGACGCCCTGGTCGTCTCTTCTCCATGAAGCGTCGCCTGTTACAGGCGTATTTTTCCATGATGTTGTGGGTACATCGGAAATACTGCAGGAGCTTACCCATGATTCAAATCCTTCTGTAAACAGGCTACCATTATATGTTGCATATACCGGGTTATTTACAGTCACAAGCACAGAACCTGAATTTGCAGATGTTCCGGTACCACTGCAGGTAAGCACGCAACGGTAATATGCAGAGATTGGAGGTGACACACTGTAGGTAGCGCTTGTAGCACCTGAATTATTCGTAAAAGTTACATTATCAAGTGATGATTGCCACTGGTAACTTATACCTGCCCCTGACGATGCGCCGGAAAGCGACAAAAGGCTTGAACTACCTGAACAAATAGGATTGGTGCCTGCTGTTGCATTACCAGGTGTTGGTGTTGCGCTACAAACAACAGGAGGGCAAACAATACTAAAAGTAACCGTTCCGCCTAATGAACTTTCAGGATCGAGCATGATATAATATTGCGTACCTGCTGTGAGCGTAGGGCCTGTAGTTGAAGTACTGGCACCAGTAAGATCCTGAATACAGGTCCAGCCTGTTCCTGAGCAGCCGCCTGACGAAGCTTTGTACTGATAATCTATGTAAGCAAAAGAAGCAGTTTGAGCAATCTGGTAAACGCCTGTTGTGGCTGGAGTAAATGTATATATTTTTTCCTTCCCCCCTGTGGTAAAGCCACAAGCACTACTACCATAAGCACCAGTCCCAGAGGCAATAGTGGTAGAAGTCGAAGTTCCGCAAGCTGCTATATTGGTGATACTTGAACATGGGTCGAAAGGTGCAGCCGGGCAAACAATACTAAAGGTTACTGTTCCGCCTGCTGTACTCTCAGGATCAAGCATAATATAATATTGGGTGCCTGCTGTAAGTGTAGGGCCTGTTGTAGAAGTGCTTGCACCGGTAAGATCCTTAATACAAGTCCAGCCTGTTCCTGAGCAGCCGCCGGATGCCGTTTTGTATTGATAGTCTATGTAAGCAAATGAAGCCGTTTGAGCAATTTGATATACACCTGTCGTTGCCGGGGTAAATGTATATATCTTCTCCTTGCCACCTGTAGTAAAACCGCAAGCACTGCTACCATAAGCGCCAGTACCGGAGGCTATCGTAGTTGAAGTCGAAGTTCCGCAGGCTGCTATATTTGTGATACTTGAACAAGGGTCGAAAAGAGTACTGAATGATTGTACCGTTGAGTTTGAACTGTAGGTTGGACCGCTACAAACCTGGCGAACATAATACTGATAATTACTTCCTGCTGTAAGGCCTGTAATTGCTTTGCTTGTAGTTCCAGCAAGTGAAGTTATTACAGTAGAACTTCCGCTGCCTGCCGTAGCTCCTGTACCCGGAGTAAATCCTGTAAGGCCATACTCAATAATATAACTATTGGTACCACCCGTCCAGTTAGCTGTTGCACCCGTGGAGCCGATTGAAGTTGCCGCAGATGATACAGGCGTAGAGCATGAAGGGGCTGCAACATATTTATATACCAGTGTTGATATGGCAGAACGGCTTCCACACGCAGAGGTTATATACTGGGTTGGATAAATCCGGAAAGTTGCGGTAGCAGTAGCAACCCAGGTAATAATAGCATCATCCGTGTTACAAATATCGTCTGCGGTTGTTATAGAAGTACCACTATTATTGGCAAGTGTAAGGTAAGAATCGAAGGAAGCTGAACCTCCATCACTGGTGCAGAAAGAAAAGTAATAAGTATTACCCACAGTAGCTGAAAACGTCCAGTAGTTTGGCCCTCCTGTAGGCACTGAAAGACTTTGAAATGAAGTAGTTGGTGTAATATCTGCCACCAAAGAACCTGTTGTGCATTGTGCATTTACCTTAGTTGAAAAAAGGTTAAATGCCAACATACAGAATAACACAACCACAGCCACCTTTAGGGCTTTACGAACAGCGTAAACAGTTTTCATAAGTGCTGAGGGGGTTAAAATTTTGCATAATCCTCGCATTCCAGATGCTTCATTACGGACGTTAGTGTTCCGTTCACAAGAAGGTACAACTTGTAGCATAAACATTTGTTTTGGTTTAACAATCAATTTCTAAGGCAGTTCATAGCTTTTTGGATAAGCATAAACACAATAATCTATACAGGTGTAATAAATTGTGTTTACACCTTTACGATTCGGATGGTTGCTTAAAACTTTGGTGTGATTATACAGTTATAGATATTCAGATTTAAATCTGATACCTGGTACGGCCGGAATGCTTGGAAACATACTCCGGACATCGAATATAATGTATTTTAAATAATAAAGTATATGCTTTGCTAAAAATCGGAAGAAAAATTTGGTGCCCATCTTTTAGTCATTCATCAGCAGTTGTTGCGTCGCACACTTATACTGCAGCAAGTATTGGAGCAATTACCCAATAGACATGTTGTTTAAATATCAACCATTTTAATTCATCAATGATTGCCGTATGTAAATCTGAAGCAATCAGATTTTTTTTAATGATTTATTACAAGAGACAACATTTAGTAAGCGTATACGCACAATGCCGGGTCAAAAGCAGAACGCTGAAGTGTGCGACGCAACCATGCTTCATAGCAGTAATGCAGTTGGGTTCATAAAAAAATACGCATTTAGTGTTGCTACTGTTAATTAGACTCTTACTATAATACCTGCTAAATTATTTAATTGCCGGTAGTACATTTTATATGTTACCTTATTAATATGATCTTATCTTTTCAGAAAGAAATTATTGCAGCATATGAATTCCTCCCATCCACCGATTGCATTAATAAATAAATTTCCCGACTTTTCTGCACCGGGGTTTAACATGGAGGCGTATAATAATTCTTTCAAAACATCTAACATCATTATTAATGCAAAAGCATCAAAAGTTGCTTACACCGAGCACTGGGGTTGCTTCTCTATTAAATGTGCATTTAATGGAGAGGAGATATACAAAGTGCAAAACAGGGTATATGCGGTGAATGAAAAAAAATTCCTTATTCTGAATGAAGGGGAGCATTATTCAAGCTACATATTTTCAGAAAACCCGGTTGAATCTTTTACACTAAATTTTACACCGGGCTTTATCGGTGAAGTAAAAGATGCTGCTATACTTTCTATTGAAAAAAATTTAGATAACGACTCTGCATCTCAAAACGGAGAGACTGCATTTGTAGAAAAACTTTACCTGCACAATAATGCAATAAGTCCGCTAATAATGAGAATAAAGTGCCTTACAAATAATTTCAATGAAAACAAGGAACGGATTATGGAGTTGTACTACCAGCTAATGCACAAAATATTTCAGCTTGACAAAGAAGTAAGCAATGAAATAAATAGTGTAAAGGCCTGTAAAAATTCCACACGAAGAGAGTTGTATAAAAGGCTGCATTATGCAAAAGATTATATTGATTCTTGCTATACTTCGGAAATTACACTTCATCAACTTTCACAGGTTACTTTAATGAATTCAGCTTATTTTCTGCGGCAGTTTAAAAAACACTTCGGCACCACACCTTACCAGTATCTTATGCAAAAACGCATGTGCGCAGCATTAGACATGATACACAAAACAGACATGCCTGTTGTTGATGTTTGCAATGCCGTAGGTTACGAAGACGTTTCTTCCTTTGCAAAGCTTTTTAAGAAATATCATGGAATTAGCCCAGAACGTTACAGCAACCATATTTTAAAAAAGTCAGTTTTCACCTTTACGATTTTTTCTTAAAGAAATATTATTGCATTGAAGTAAGACACTTCGCTTAAATGTTGCCATAAAAGCAGAACTGTGAAACGAGCGTGGCAAGAAAAGCCTGATTCATGTTCAATAGCTGGCTACAAAAAAAATAAATAAAATGAAAACAAGAATTTTCTTTTTAGTAATTACTGGCTTCATTAGTATATCTGTGTTTTCGCAAACCATGCAAACGGCAGATTCATTATTTTTTTCACAGAACTGGAAAGCTGCCAAAAACACTTATGAAAAATTATTGAGTGATACATCTCGCAATGGCATTGCCTGGAACAGGCTTGGGTTTTCTAATTACAATCTTGGTAACTACGACAAGGCAATGCAGTGTTATACCAAAGCGCTGTCACTCAGCAGCAGCCCAGGTTTAAACGCTTCAATATATTCAAGAATGGCAAGAGTTCAGGCTTTAAAAAATGAAAAAACAAAAGCAGTCACAAACATCGATAGTGCAATAAATAATGGTTATATTAATTTAAAAGAACTTGATACGCTCAAAGATTTTAACAGCATCCGAGACGATCAGAGTTTTAAATCATTGCGGCAAAAGCTTAATGCTATTATAAACCCTTGTTTGGCAGATGTGCATGCACGGGAGTTTGATTTTTGGATTGGTGAATGGGATGTGTATGTTACAGGTACAAAGCAGCTTGCAGGGCATAGTTTAATACAAATGATTTCGGGCGGCTGTGCAATTTTAGAAAACTGGGACAGCCCATCAAGTACAGGTAAGAGCATCAATTTTATTGATCCCAACACCAATAAATGGAAACAAAGCTGGAGTGGTTCTTATGCAAACGGCAACCAGGAATTTATAAATGGCGAATACCGCGACAGTGCTATGCATTTTGATTTTGAAACTAAAGATTCTCAGGGAAATAAAGTTGCCGGGCATTTTATTTTTTACAACCAGGGCCCAAACCAGGTTAGGCAGTTTAGTGAAAGTTCGCCTGATGGCGGCAAAACATGGACAACGAATTATGACTTTACTTACGTAAGGAAAAAATAATTTTATTTAAAAAGAAAAGTATGAACAGAAAAAAATTTTTAAGTAACACGTTACTAGGTACTGCTGGAATTATTTCAGCGCCGTTAGTAAGTTTTGGAAAAATAATTACTGACCCGGCTGCTGCTTTGCCACCAGAAAAAGTAAAAGAATTTGTTACAGCCGGGCATACTGATTTTGAAAAAACAAAGCAAATGCTTGAAGAAACACCAGGTCTGTTGTATGCTACCTGGGATTGGGGTGGCGGCGATTTTGAAACTGCACTGGAAGGTGCAGGCCACATGGGTAATAAAGAAATAGCAAACTATTTAATTGAAAAGGGTGCACGAACAAATTTGTATGTGCTAACCATGCTAGGCAAAACAGAGTTGGTAAAGTCGTATCTCGATTTATTTCCCAACTATCTTTTTGCAAGAGGGCCGCATGGGTTAACACTGCTGCATCACGCACAAAAAGGTGGAGAGGCTGCTAAAGAATTGTATGATTACTTTCAAAGTAAAGGTTTGAAAGATACCTGGTTGAAATTATAGTTCAATGCATTAATATAATTATTGGTTGCAGCAATAACCAGTACATTTTTTGTACCCGGCTTTTGTAGTGTTATGATGCATCGTTGCGTCGCTCTCTTGTACGTCATAGCCTCAGTCGGCATTCTCCAACCTTCAAAACGCTTTGCAGCAAGCATGCAGTACATGCCTTCTGCTGCAAGATATTTTATTGAACTTCTTCCTGAGGCCACAGACAATAAACAATCACATCAATAAAACTTCTGTATTACGAACCGCGTTTTTATTCTCATTAACTTCATCGCATTATGGAGACAATAAAACAACCAGAATTTTGGATGCGCGGACCAATTGAAAACATTCCGCCATTATTGCAACCCGTTGCACATGCATTGTTACAGGCACGTGATGAAGTAAATGAAATGATGGATGATTTTCCTCCTGAGTTATTGTGGCAAAAGCCCGCAGAGCTTGCATCGCCGGGGTTTCACCTGCAACATTTAAGCGGAGTTATAGACAGGCTTTTTACTTATGCAAAAGCAGAACAGTTAACGCAACAACAATTGGATGCGTTAAATGCAGAAGGTAAAGAAAATGAAACAATTAATACCTCAACCTTGCTGCTGCGTTTTAATAATCAGATTGATGCGGCGATTCATCAACTTAGCCAGACAGATGAAAAAAGCTTAACTGAATTTCGTGGTGTAGGCAGAAAACAATTGCCTTCTACAGTTATGGGATTGTTGTTTCATGCAGCAGAACATACCATGCGGCACACAGGGCAGCTATTGGTCACTGTAAAAGTTTTAAGAGAAAATTATTTACAGTAATATGTAACTGATAACAGAAACAAACCCAGGCAAAAAAAAAGAATAAAGTTGGAGAAATCATTAATCCGTAATTGCGGCAATAATATTTTTCAAAAATGTATTCTCATCAAATGATTTATCGAGGGTTAACCCCAAACGCACCACTACTATTTTTTTGGATGGAATAATATAAATATTCTGGTAACCATAACCATCGCAATAATACATATCGGCAGGCACATCCGGGTAAATGCGCTTTGAAAGATTGGTTGTATCAATGCCATTCAGCCAGAACTGGTAACCATATTCTTTAGTTTTATTAGAAGCCGGTGCAGCAGCGGTTTGATGTACCCAGCCTTCAGGCAAAATACGTTCCCCATTACATATACCATCGTTGTAATAAAGCAAACCGAACCTGGCATAATCCCTCGCAGTAGCCATGATATAAGAGGAACCAACATAAGTGCCCGATGCATCCGGCTCGAAGAATGCGCTGTACATGCCAATCTTATTAAACAAAGCATTTGCAGGATAAGCGGCATAGTCCTGCTCTCCTACTGTTTGCCTGATAATGCGTGATATAATATTGCTGTTGCCACTTGTATAATTGAAAACTGTTCCGGGTGTATTTACAAGTTTGTGGCCTGCGGTAAATGCAGCCATATCATCTTCTTTATAAAGCATATTGGTTACATCACTGGCACCGGTATAATCTTCTTTAAAACCGAGACCGCTTTGCTGCTGTAATAAATTTTCAAGTGTTATGGCATGCCGCGGATCTTTCGGGTCGCTCCATTCAGGAACAGGTGCAGGTTTTGTAATATTAAGCTTGCCTTGCTTTACAAGCGTGCCTATTAATGAGGCGGTAAAACTCTTTGCCATACTCCAGCCATACATTGGCATGTTTTTATTAAAACCCGGTGCATATTTTTCCGCAACAAGCTGGCCGTTGTATAAAACCACTACCGCACGGGTTCTTACTTTTTTATCTGTAAAGGGCTCTTCAAAAGCCTTATCAACAGCGCTTAATAATTTTTCTTTATTAATGTCTGCGGGTAAAGAATCAGGCAACTTATCTCCCATTGGCCAGGGAATGGTATCGGTTTTTAATACCGGTGGAGGAGGAATATTAAAAACCTGTGATCTCAATGCTGCTTCGCTGATATCGTTGATCAATGTAGCGCCAATTCCCTTTCTGTAAATGGCTTTCTTCTTAGCCATTCCCCAAACAGAGCCCGTAACCGAAGAATCTTTCATGTTAACTTCGTAACTGGCAAGCGAAAGTGGAAAATCGCCCAATTCATTTTTTTCAAGATATGCTTTATCCATACCTGAAGCGAATATGCAGGTACACATTTGTTTTGCCCCATACCCACTGATGATTGGAAATGAAATATAGGCATAATGTATAGCCCAAGCCAATGCCATAACTAGTACAACCAGCATCATTCTTTTAATAAATTTTTTCATTGAAAATATTGATTAAAGTTTAGAAGCCTTTTTAAAATAATTCATTTGAATACCGGCATTGGCTTTTCATGGCATCGTTCCTTGCGTCGCAAGCACTTTATCACTTGTACATTTGGCATCTCAGTATTCAACCCATTCAAGGTTGGTACACGATTATTGTTTGACGCCCCCGGATTTCATCCGGGGCTATTAATATTTTAGCCCTTCGGGCTATTGCACAGTTTTATGTATTTTCTTCTTTAAATATCTGCTGAAGATGATGCAACATATGATCTACATAATCGTCAACAATAAACTGCAAAGTATATGTTGCGCTACCAAGTGTTATGGTGTTCCATAATTTTCTCTCATCAATACACCCAAAAATATGCAGTATATGCTGATTGAAAATTTTCCACAACTCAATAATATCTTTCCATTCGCGCTGCTGCCATTGTTGTATCTCTACCCACTCATCCTGCTGATATTTTGGAAGTGTTATTGCCAAATCGATCTGCATTCTCACAAAACGCTGGTGGTTGTTTGAAGCCGAATCAATTAAATGACCAAGAATTTCTTTTTTACTCCATTTATTTGCGGCAGGCTTTTCTGTTGCGCCTGCTTCTGTAAATGCCTGTAACCTTGCAGGCGTTTGCTCCAGAATCTTTTGCAACCTTGTATAAGCGGTTAACATGTAGAAGTTTTTATTGCTGAATAATGATATACAGTAAAAGTGTGCGACGCAAGAATGTTCAATTCATATTCTTCAGCCCGGCTCAAAAAACGCTTTTATTGCTTTGCCAGTTTGCTTTTTTTATAACCGTAAGAAAAATAAAATATCAACCCGATTGCAAGCCAACTTCCAAACCATGCCCAGTTAGAACCGCTCATGCCGGTAAGTAAATACAAACAGGTGCTTAACCCAAGCAAAGGAATCAAAGAAAAGTTTTTTATGTATGTAGCAACCGATACCAGGATCATTGCAATCCAAAAGATAATGGTTGATACATTCAGCGATGCATTTCCTTCTGTTATATTAAAAAGATTGCTGAAATAATTGTTATCGTATACAATCAATATTGCCAACGCTGCAATTATGATCAGCGGAAAAATAAACTTTGCATTGATATATGGTATGTTGAATTTGCCCGGAACTTTTTCTTTTTTCGGTATCAGCAAAACGCCGCCGCAAACAAGTACAAATGCAAATAAAGTAGCGATGCTTGTAAAGTCGAGCACAAAAACTTTATCGGTAAAAAGAATAGGTACACCTACAAGCAAACCTGTAATAATTGTTGAAAAAGATGGCGTTTGAAATTTAGGATGGATGCGCTGAAACGCTGGTGGCAGAAGACCGTCACGGCTCATGCTCATCCAAATGCGCGGCTGGCCCATTTGAAAAACAAGCAATACACTCGTCATGGCAACTACCGCTGCAATGGAAACAAGAAACTGCATCCAGCCCACATTTTTTACTTCGAATATTTTTGCCAGCGGGTCGCCTACGCCGTCAAAACCCCTGTAGTCCAGAACGCCGGTAAGCACCAGTGTAAGCAGTATATAAACAACCGTACAAATTACTAAAGAGAGTATCATACTACGTGGCAGATCGCGTTGGGGGTTCTTACTTTCTTCGGCCATTACGCTGATTGCGTCGAAGCCAATGTAAGCAAAGAATACACCACTCACCGCTGTCATAACACCACTAAAACCATTGGGCATAAAAGAGGGAATACCTGCATCATTTATGGGGTGCCAATTATCAACATTTACATAACCTGCGCCAACAAGAATCACCAGTGTAACGATGCAAAGTTTTAAGATTACCATTACATTGCTGAAATTCCGGGACTCTTTTACACCGGTATAAACAAGCATTGTAATCAGTACATTAATAATCAGGGCAGGCAAATCGAAAATAATTCTAAGGCCGCCAAGTACGGGAGCATTGTTCCATGCATTGGTGAGTTCTGCATTCACTGAATTATTGTCAAATGCTTTCTTTGCTTCCATATAGCTGCACGATAAATACTCGGGCATATTTACCCCTACGCGGTGCAGGAAAGAAGTGAAATAATCGCTCCACGAAAACGCAACATAAATGTTGCCGATAGAATATTCCATGATCAGTGCCCAGCCAATAACCCAGGCAAACAGTTCACCAAATGATGCATAGGCATAAGTGTATGCACTGCCCGCAACCGGAATACGGCTTGCAAACTCTGCATAACATAAAGCGGTAAAACCGCAGGCCACGGCACATATAATAAAAAGGTACACAACACCCGGGCCACCTTTAAAACAAGCCTCGCCCAAACTGCTGAAACTGCCTGCGCCAATGATTGCCGCAATGCCAAAAAATGTAAGGTCTTTCAAAGTAAGTACACGCTTTAATCCGCCGCCACCATGATGGGCATCAGCTTCCGTTGTTGCCGCATCTTTTAAAATCTTGTCAATATTCTTTGTACGAAAAAGTGAATTACTCATGCCTGTTGGTTTGGTATAAAAGGTTAAAGTAGTAAAATTTATTGAAACCAGTTATTTCTTATGAATAGAGCCGGGAAGGAATTTTTTTAACCAGGCAGCAGTAACATTCTTGAAGCATTGTTGCGTCGCACTCGTCGGCTGCCATAGCTTTATTGAGCAAAGCAAAGACAAAAGCAACGGCATGTATTGTACTTTTTGATATATACATCTGCAAATACATGGTGCAATTGAAAAATTAATGTGCACTCTTCTTTTATAAATTTATCTTTATTAAGGTTAAATGTAAGCAAACATCTATAGTCAATTTCCGGCATTAACAATAAACACTTTAAACAACCAATCACTCATTACCAAAACAAAACTTATGAAAAGAATGCTACTCTTGCTGCTTGCAACCTTTCTTGTTATCCTTCACCTTACAGCCCAAACCACTTTCTTAAAGTTAATGAAAGCAGGCGGCAGAACCGAAAATAACCGTTTAAGCAAAACATCAGATGATGGGTACATAAACGTAGGCACTGTTTTAAGTGAAGACACCACACAAACAAGACCCAACCTTGTAATCACAAAATTCGATGCTCTATTAAACGTAACCTGGATAAAAACTTATTCTGACACAGTCACTATTACTGGTGGTTCGGGAACATTCAATATTGCAGAAACCAAAGATGGCGGCTATATAGTATCTACAGAAACCGGCGGCTATGCATCATACCAGCAGCCGCTTACAATTTTTAAAATCGCTGCCAATGGTAAGTTACTATGGTCTAAGCACATTGGTTTTTCACCATTATCAAAACATATTTTTTCTGCTAAAACCGATATGGCATTATCTAATGATGGTGCAGTTATTATTACAGGTAATTTTTACAGGAATACCGATATTCAGAATTATGCACAAGGTGGCTTTCTCATGAAGGTTTCAGCATCAGATGGCAATATAGAATGGTTTAAATCTGTAGAAATAAAAAACGATTCTTCAAAAAGTATGTTTGTCAATTCAGTCGTTTGTACAAAAGAAGGCAACTATACTTTGTGCGGTTACACCACTAATGCCCGTATTGGTTTAAATAATTATTCGCCATACATAGCGAGTTACGATAGCAACGGCAATATGCTTTGGCAGAAATTTTTCACCATTGCAGAAAACACAGATTTTACAAGGATTAAAACAACACCGGATAACGGATACATCGTTACAGGCGGCGCTTTTAAAAAAGAAGCATCCAATGCAGGAGACGATTATAATTTGTGCGCGGTAAAGTTTAATAGCATAGGAGACATAGAATGGGCAACACAGGTAAAAACAAAAGAGCTTGGTATAACAAGGATTAAAGAAATTGCAAGATCCATTTATGTAAATGCCGATTCTACTTATACAATTGGCGGAATTTACGCCAAACATAAAATGAGCAGCAGTTTCTTATTAAAATTAAACACCGATGGTTCAGTAAAATGGATCAATAATATTCCTTCTTTAAATACACAGAAACCCATTTCCATTATTGATGTTTATGGCACTTCCGATAAAGGTTTCCTTGCAGGCGGCAATTGCTTTACCAATGGAAACAAATCATATCTTTTGTTAGAGAAGTTCAATGAAAACGGAAATGGTTGTTCACTACAAAATATACTTGAATACCAGCAAACAAATCTTACTAACTATACTGCTATCATCGAAACTTCTTCCACCAACCTTGCACCTTCTGTAATAGAATCTGCAACTGTTTTGCAGCGCAACCCTGTAAATTATACAATCACTCAAATATGTACTTCACTTCAGGAAGTTGTAACGGATAATTTAAGGTCTGACTTAAAAACACATGTGGCTACCAACAGTTTTTCTGAATTGTCAATTGCACCCAATCCTGTTACAAACGGAGTATTAAATTTTAGAATAAATAATAGCGAAGGTAATACCTTACAGCTATCTGTTCTTAGCTTACGGGGAACTGTAATGCTTAAACAAAATATCGAAGCTATTAAAGGCATGGTAAATAAAACTGTTGATATATCTTCTCTAGCGGCTGGTGCATATATTTTAAAAGTAAACGATAGCAGAAAGCAACAAATGATAAAATTTATTAAGGTTGGTTAATTTAAATAAAGCCTCAGAAAATTCTTATTGCCGCTATTATTTCCGAACGATGAAGTGATTGCGACGCAAGAGGCGATGCTATGAAAAACCAAAGCTGGTATTATACTCACAACTATAAACCCAAAATTTATGAAAAAAATAATTCCCCTTTTAACCCTCGTAGTATGCTTTTTTTCCAGCACAGCACAGGATACTTACTCTAAACATTTTAAAGCCGATGGCAGCGTTGGTAATAACAGAATGAGCAAAACTGCGGATGGTGGATATATACATGTTTGTTCAAACGGCACCAAGACTATTATTACAAAATTTGATGCAGCTACGAATGTAACCTGGATAAAAGCGTTTATTGATACCGCATTCTATACTTATGCTTCCGGTACTTATAATATTATTCAGTGTAATGATGGCGGATATATAATTTCAAAGAAAGCAGGGAGAGCTTATCCTGACTATCCATACCTTCCATTGTTTGTTTTCAAATTAAATGCGGAGGGTAAACATGTATGGTCTGAACGTATTGCGTTTTTAGCTTCTTCTAAATATGAATTTGCTTCTAAAGATGATATGATACTTGCAACGGACAGTTCAGTTATTATAACCGGTAGCATTTTTACAAATAAAACGTTGGATTACCCTGTTGAAAATGGGTTTATGCTAAAAATAAATGTTGCTGATGGTAAATTAAAATGGTTTAAAGCAATAGCACCACCATTGGCAAATACAACCCAAAATATAGTATGCAATGGAATTACAAATTCAAATGATGGCAACTTTGCAATGTGCGGTTACGCAGGGAAAGATATTAAAGAACCAATGATAATTTCCTGCAATAGAAATGGGGAAATTTTATGGAAAAAAACTTTTACCGTTGGCGATGGAACAAGCCTTACACATATTGCTGCAACTCCTGATAATGGTTATATAACAACAGGGTTGGCATACTTCGATAAAAAAAGAGGCACGTATAGTGATATATGCACAATAAAATTTGACTATTCAGGCAATATTCAATGGTCAAAAATAATTGCATATCGCACCGGTGGTCAAGAAACAGGCACTCACCCCAAGGAAAGTGCAATGGCAATAGCAATAACAAATGATAGTTCTTATGTATTTGCAGGTGCCCTAAATTGGCATAAGGATTTGAATGGTTCCCTTATTAAAATCGACAAAAATGGCATCATCCAATGGTTTAATGTAATTGGAAGTGACTATAGCAAAAAAGCCCTGTATTTTACTGATATTTATGCTACAACTGATGGTGGCTATCTTGCTACAGGAACACATAATATAAACAAAGGAAGTCAGCAATACTTTTTTTTACAAAAAATTAATAAGGATGGTATTGGTTGTAGTTCCTACGCGCTTTTATATGATCCATCGATCGATATTGACGGCACCGAAGTTAATGAAAAAATTACAACTTTCGATTTAATGCCCCACATATATTACTACGATACCCACCCGGAAAGAACCGGCATACATTATTTATTTGAAACGGAGTGTTCTTCCGGTGTATTGCCAAAGAAACTGATTTCTTTTACTGCAATTGCTTTCAACAAGATCAATATGTTGAAATGGAATATTACAAATGAACCAAATACCAGCCACATTGTAATTGAAAGAAGCAGCAACGGTACAAGCTTTACTGCTATCGGCGAAGTTAAAGCCATCAATACCGGCAGCATTTCAAACAACTATAGTTTTACCGATAGCAAAACATTACCCGGTAATAATTATTACAGGTTAAACATTGTTAACAATGATGGCCAGAGTGAATTAAGCGAAATAAAATTACTCACCAACAATAACGCATCATTACTTTCTGTTATACCAAACCCTGTTCAAAACGGGCTACTCAATCTTACATACAAGGCTCAGTTCCCAGGCAAGGCACAAATGGTTATTACCAGTACGTCCGGCAATATTGTATTTACTCAAATGCTTGATAACACTACTGGTTTCTTTAATAAAACTTTCAATATTTCAAGATTGCCTTCAGGTATGTACATCGTAAAAATAAAGAATGGCAAAGAGCAACTCATTTCTAAGTTTATAAAAGCTGATTAAGAAATTTATGAGCCACAACTAAAAATTGTTACTAGGTATTATTACTTACCATTCTTTTATTGCAACAATACTATTCACCCCTTATAAAGGAATCTGTATTAAAAAGTGCAGGTTCCTTTTTTGCTTTATGCGAAAACCTTCATCCATAAACCACTTCTCTTATCTTTGCCGCAATGGATATACAGTGTACCGCTAAGGAATTATTCATCTTAAAAAAGATTGCAAAAGCAGCACACGAATTAAATGTTCCCTGCTGGTTAATTGGCGGTTTTGTACGCGATAAAATCATCGGCCGCCCTACAAAAGATGCAGATATTGTTTGCATCGGCGATGGTATTGAACTTGCACACAAAGTTGCAGCGGCATTTCATCCAAAGCCGCATGTGGCTTATTTTAAAACTTTTGGAACAGCACAAATAAAACTTCAGGATTTTTTCCGCCCTACAGAAGAAGTCCCGCTTTTTCACGAACAGGAAATCCAAACAATTATTGAACAGGATGAAAACGATAAACTTGCTTTCGAAATAGAATTTGTTGGCGCACGCAGGGAAAGCTATTCGCTTAACAGCCGCAAACCAGCGGTAGCACCCGGCACTTTGGAAGACGATCAAAACCGCCGCGACTTTACCATCAATGCACTCGCTATAAGCTTAAACAAAGAAGATTTTGGTAAGCTGGTTGATCCTTTTAACGGCCTGAAAGACATTGAAGCAAAAATAATTCAAACACCGCTGAAACCAGCCGAGACTTTCAGCGACGATCCGCTGCGTATGATGCGTGCCATTCGTTTTGCAGCGCAGCTAAATTTCGTTATTGCAGAAGATACTTTTAAAGCCATACAACAAAATGCAGAACGCATAAAGATCGTTTCGCAGGAACGCATTACCGATGAACTCAACAAAATCGTACTTACCAAAAAACCATCCATTGGTTTCGACCTGTTAAGCAAAAGCGGTTTATTACAGATCATCTTTCCGCAAATGATGTTATTGCACGGCGCTGAGTATGTTGATGGCAAAGGCCATAAAGATAATTTCTACCACACTTTGCAGGTGCTCGATAATATTGCAGAAAACACCAACGATCTGTGGTTGCGCTGGGCGGCCATTTTACACGATATTGCAAAACCTGCAACAAAAAAATTTGAAGAAGGCCACGGCTGGACGTTTCATGGGCACGAGGTAGTTGGAGCAAGAATGGTTTCCAAAATTTTTACCAGATTAAAATTGCCGCTAAACGAAAAAATGCGGCTCGTGCAAAAGCTGGTAGAATTACACCTGCGCCCCATCAGCCTTACAAAAGAAAATATTACTGATAGCGCTGTTCGCAGATTATTGTTCGATGCCGGTGAAGATATTGACTCGCTGATGATGCTTTGCAACGCAGATATTACCAGCAAAAACAAGTATAAAGTATCACGCTACCTGCAAAATTTTGAGCTGGTTCGCCAGCGTATGCAGGCGGTAGAAGCCAGCGATAGCTTGCGTAACTGGCAGCCGCCTATTACCGGCGAAATCATTATGCAAACATTTGGCCTGCAGCCCAGCCGCGAAGTGGGCACCATAAAAGACGCCATACGCGAAGCAATTCTCGATGGCGTTATTCCCAATACCTATTCTGCCGCTCACCAATTCATGCTGCAAAAGGCAGCCGAACTAAACTTGCAGCCGATAGAATAAATTGTATTTTCGCCACATATTTAAAGTAGAATAATTTTGTACCGGGCATTAGTTTTTCATGGCTTCATCGTTGCGTCGCTCTCTTGTACTGAAGAATAGCTATGAGCTTTTAGCTGCGAGCTATGAGCCTTTGTATTTTGCTCACGGCTCGTAGCTCGCAGCTTGCTCAATTATTTTCCTAACGCATAAGTGTGCGACGCAACAGGTGCTCAATAAAAGAGATCAAAGCCGGGCTCATAAAAAAAGTAAATCATAAATCTGAAATTGAAAATTGAATGGCTATTTTAAAATTCCGCATTTATTTAGAAGAAGACGACTCTGTGTACCGGGATGTTGCAATTAAACACACGCAGACCTTTGAAGACCTGCATTTTGCCATACTTAAATCTTATGAATTCGACAGTAAGCACCATGCCACTTTTTACCGCAGCAACGATAGCTGGCTTCGTGGCAGGGAAATTTCACTGGAAAAATATGAAAAGAGTTATAAAGCAGAACCGCTGATCATGCGCACCGTAACCATTGGCAGCGAGATACGCGATACCAATCAGAAATTTATTTATCAATACGATTTTGTAAAGAACTGGTTTTTTATGGTGGAGCTTATTAATGTAAGTAAGGAAGAAAATGGCAGGCTTACTTACCCGGCCATTACACGCACCGAAGGTATTGGCCCGCAGCAATACGGCACCCGCAGCTTACTGGGCAACAAGTTTGCTGATATTGAAGAAAAATACGACCTGGTAAAAGGTGCAGAAGGCTTTAAAGAAGAAGGCGAAAGCGATAATGGCGGCGATGGCGAAGATGCTGAAGCCGGAACCGAAGAGAGCAGTGAAGATGAAGCCGGTGAATATTAATAAACTGTAAATTTTTTATTAATTCTTTTTGATTACCAATTGCTTGCTAAATTGGCATAATGAAAATACTCGTTACCGGGGCAAATGGATTCCTGGGACAGCATCTGACGATCTACCTGGCAGGAAAAGGTTATCATATAGCCGCCTGCAGCCGCGGCATATGCCGTATTACCACACCATGTTTATTTGAATATTATGCTATTGATCTTACTGATGAGCGTTCAGTTCTGTCACTTATTGGAAAAGTGCAGCCTGATGTTGTTATTCATACAGCAGCAATGAGTAAGCCTGACGAATGCAACACCCACAAAACAGCCTGCCTGTTGCAAAACGTTGAAACCGTAAAATTTTTACTACAGGCATGCAAACCCCTTCAAACGCATTTTATTTATATATCCACCGACTTTATTTTCGGAGAAAACGGGCCACACAGCGAAGATGAAGTTCCCGCGCCGATGAATTTTTATGGAGAAAGTAAACTTCTTGCAGAGAACCTTGTTGTAAGCAGTGGGTTGAGATATGCGATTGTTCGCCCCGTATTTATTTACGGTCCTGTGTTGGAAGGTATGCGGCCCAGCTTTCTGCATTGGATAAAGAATAACCTTGAACAGCATAAATTTATCAAGGTTGTAAGCGATCAGCAGCGTACACCCACTTTAGTTACAGATATTTGCAAAGGAATTGAAGTTATAGTAACCCAAAAGCAGGAAGGAGCTTTTCACCTTGCAGGAAAAGATATAATTTCTCCCTTTCAAATGGCGGTAGCTGTGGCAAGCTTTCTGAAGCTTGATGCAGCACTTATAGAGAATGTTACGTCTGATACATTTATAGAAACGGTACAAAGGGCGAAACACTCAGGACTTAAGATTGATAAGGCAAGAAAGATACTTGGTTACGAACCTGTAAGTTTTGAAGAAGGGGTACAACTCACTTTTAATTAACTACCAGTATGCAAACGCCGCTTGAGAAATATTTTGCACTAAGGGTAAAAAATCTTTTCAACCATCTGCACGATTTTGAACTGAAGGGTGATGACGTTTCTTTGCACGACCTACGCGTAGAAATGAAGAAGCTGCGTGCCATTATTAAATTCCTGCGCAACATTTACCCTAATCAAAAATTAAAGAAACCTGCACACATGCTGCGCAATATTTTCCAGGATGCGGGGTACATAAGGGAGTTCCAGATTATACTACAGTGGCTTCAGAAAAACCAGTTTGGTGAAATTGAACAAGCATATTACCCCGGAAAAAATATAGAGGAAATGATTGAAGCATTTAAAAAGAATACCCATCACCTTAAAAACAATTGCAAGGAAATAACAGATGCCGTAAGTGTATTCATAAATGGAACAAACGAAATTCTTGCCGAGCAATATTTTGTTGACTTAAATGCCCAGGTTGAAAAATTATGCCGGAAGAATTTACCTCAAACAGAATGGCACGAACTACGTAAGCTTATTAAACAAAGAATTTATGCTTATAACTGGGTTCAGCATGAAACGGAAAATGATGACCCTAATTTTTCCTATTACAATAAACTTCAGGAGGCTATTGGCCTTTGGCACGACCTTGAATTTATAAAAGAAAGCTTTTCTCAAAAACAGGTTTATCTTTCTCAGGATATTGAAGTACAAAAAGACTTTAACCTTGCATGGGACAAGCTCAATGCATCGCTGAAGTACCGGGAAAAACATGTAGAAGAAATGCTTTCCAGGCAAGTATTGCAAGACTGATAGTCTTTAGTTCTCCCGCTTTCTTATCTTCACTAAATCAAATCAAAAATCATACTTTCCAACGATGAAAATATGTGTTGCCGATACTTACGAAACAATATCAAAGCAGGCAGCGAATGATACTGCCGAGATAATGAAAATTGCTGCAAAACCACTGATCTGCGTGGCTTCCGGCGATTCTCCTGTAGGCATATATAAAGAACTTGTACATAAAAATGAAAGTGGCAATCTTGATGCTGCCAACTGGGTTTTTGTAGGGCTTGATGAGTGGCTGGGCATGAACAAAACAGATGAAGGCAGTTGCCAGTATTATGTAGATCAACAATTATTTCAGCCGTTGAAAGTTAGTGAAGAGCGCATTTGCTTTTTTGATGGCAGGGCTGCAGATCCTCAAAATGAATGCAACAAAACCGAAGCATTTATTCAGCAACATGGCGGCATTGATGTTGCAATTATTGGTCTCGGATTAAACGGACATATTGGAATGAACGAGCCCCACACCCCTGCTTCCACACGCACACATGTTGCGGATATTGATCCCCTAACCGCACAAACCGGGCAAAAATATTTCAAGGAACAGCAAACGCTTTCACAAGGTATTACGCTGGGTTTGGCAACATTGTTTGAAGCAAAAAATATTTTCCTGATCGTAAGCGGCGCACGAAAAGCTGCTATTGTAAAACAGGTACTCGAAGGTGAAATTACAGAAGCAATACCTGCCAGCCTGCTGCGCAACCATCCCGGTTTTGCAATTTATCTTGACGCAGGTGCAGCACAACTGTTACAAAACAAATAGTGCAGGTATTTATATAATTGTTTGCCAGTCTGTGTAACAACTATGAGGCATTCTTGCGTCGCACTCTTGTGCAGTTTAATTACCTATGAGCTTTTACCAAAGCGTAGATGTCGCTTATAATGCCCCTATACAACTAAACCCAGGTTGTTATTGCGGTGAAGTTCGAACATCCCAGTTTACTTTTATATTGTTCTTTTCTGCATACTGCTTACCCGCTGTTGTCAGCTTATCGAAAAGCGCTCCAAACTTTGAAGAATATTTTTCTTCAATAGATTTCTCCAACGCCTGGATCTGTTCTGCCGATGCGCCATCATCATACAATTTTGCAAGCTGCATGTATTCATTTTTATACACCGGCAATGCAAAATCGTATAAAGCTATTGAAGTTTGCAGCATTTCTTTCGTATCATCAGTTTGTTTTAATTGTCTTACCTCCTCTGCATTAGCTTCAATAAATTGGATTTTTTCATCTATAACTTCCTTTCGTTTCATGGGTGCAAACTGGTCTTTGCTGCCTTCCACCATTTTAACACTTGGGCTCTCCAACTCACTTTGCAGGCCGTCAGTGGCAAAACCATGCAACATATTTATATTAAGTACAGCCCTGTCGAAATAATTTTCAGGAGTAGCATTGTTACATGCATTGAACATGCAGGCGCAAAGAATAAAAAGCAGCAAGAACAACCATTTTTTCACGAGCATAGTTTTGTCTTTTAAGTTGATAACAAATTTTATTTAATACGTATAACCGCCTCTGTAATTTTGAAAAATTTTGTAAATACCCGTGCATCATGTGCAGGAATAATATACTCAATTTTTGACGCCATCGCTTTCATTCGCTGCATCCCGTCAACATATCCCTTGGCATCAAAAGTTCCATAAGGTGGTGGGGGTAGCATTTTTTCAAGGTTGTAATACACCCAGATATTGTCAGATGCAATCACTACTTTATCAGTTCCGGTCTGCACCAATACATACTGCGAATTGTATGTATGCCGTGAGCCGGTAAAAACTTTTATGCCCGGAAAAATTTCTTTATCGTCGCCATTAATCAATGTTACTTTTCCTGCAACATTTAGGTCTGCAAGTTGCAGCACATCCCTCCTTGCCAAGCCGCCATGGTTGCCATCTTTTTGCCAGGCTTGGCCCACAAAATAATTATAGTCTTCCTTTTGAATCCATATATGTGCATTCGGGAACAGGTTAATACCATCAATATGATCCCAATGCGGGTGGCTGATAATAATATCTGTAATGTCAGCAGCTTTTAAGCCAGTTTGTAGCAGAACAGAATCGGGCCTTGTAAATTTATACAACCCAAAATCAATGGCGTTCTGCAGATCATTTAAACAGCCTGCATCCACCAAAATATTCTTGCCCCTGTTATCTTTTATCAGCCAAAAAGCAAACACAATATCTACACTGTCTTTTTCCGGTCCATCCAAAACCCATTGTGAAATTGGCGTAGCGTGCTCAAGCTGAGCATACTTTAATGCATATATTTCGTAGCTGGTATTTTGCTGAGCATACAGAGATATGTTCAACATAATAAATACAAGAAGAGTAGAAACTATTTTTTTCATATCCATACAATATTTGTCCTGAAAGCTTGGCAGCAAATTACTGCAAACAAAATTTAAACAGGAGATTCTTCACTAAGGTAAGAATATACTTTTATAGACACGTAGTATGTATGTACCACACAACAAAACAAAATGAGGCTCTACTTGCGTCGCACCCTTGTACGTTCCGATACTTTATTGATCTTTTTCCTAAGCGTAGATTGAAGAATTACATACAGGGTATTGTGGAACTCATTACAAGTATCACGTCTTAGATAGGAGCAATTGCATTTTTAGTATTTTCACCGCATGCCTGTAACGCATCCTTATATAAAACGATTATTAGAGTGTTTAGACCTTGAAGAAAAAGAACAGGTAAAAAGATACAGTCTCGATCAGCAGCATACACTCAAATCTTTAAAAGCAGAGGGTTTGGCGCTGCACCCGATAACTGTTACCAGGAAGAATTTTGGTTACGCAGACTACCCTGAAATCAGTTTCCGTCTTAATTTTCCCACCGAAACCAATCTTTTTAAAGATGGCGCTGCAATAGAATGTTTTATCAACGGCGAAGAAACGGTGAAAGGCATATTGATGAACCTTGATGGAAAAGTTGGCGAATTCAGGTTGTTTGCGCCCGACTTTCCCGATTGGATAGAAGACAATGGCGTAGGCATAAAGCTGGCTCCCGATCAGCGTACTACTTCCATAATGAAAACAGTACTCAATAACCTGGAAAGTAATAAGCCTTTGTTTGCTTTATTTGAACAGTTGCATCATAATGTTTCAAAAGAAAACAACGCATCTGAATTAAAACAAACATCATTCAATTTTCGCAATCAGTATTTAAATTACAGCCAGCAAAAAGCAGTAACTGCCATTGTACAAAACAAGGAGATGGTTATTGTACATGGTCCGCCGGGTACGGGCAAAACCACTACCTTGATTGAAGCTATTATACAATTAATAAAACAGGGAGAAAAAGTATTGGTATCTGCACCCAGCAATACCGCTGTAGACAATATTGCCAAAGGTCTTATTGCACAGGGCGTGCAGGTATTAAGAACAGGTAATACTAGTAAAATAGATGAAACAATTTTCCCGTATACTCCTGAAGGTAAATTAGCCAACAGCAAACAACAGAAAGAAATAAAACAACTGAAAATAAGAGCTGAAGAATTCAGGAAGATGGCCCTGAAATACAAACGCAGTTTTGGAAAAGCAGAACGGGAGCAACGCAACCTGTTATTTAAAGAAGTAAAAAACATAAGGACTGATATAAAAAAAATGCAGGCCTATAACGAAGAAAAATTATACGAAGAGGCTGATGTAATACTGGGCACACCTGTTGGATTATACGATGCCAAAATCAATCATATTACTTTCCATACACTGGTAATTGACGAGGCCGGACAATGTATTGAGCCACTGGCATGGTGCATATTTCCATTGGCTGAAAAGTATGTGTTGGCAGGCGACCATTTACAACTGCCGCCTACTATATTAAGTAACGAAGCTGCAAGGCTTGGCCTTAATAAATCTATTTTAGAAGTAAGTATTACCAGCATTAACACTATTTTTTTACTCAACATTCAATACAGGATGCGGGCTGCAATCGCCGGCTTTTCAGGAAATTATTTTTACAAAGGTTTGTTACAAACCGCTGCCCATTTATTGAACACTGGTAATCATATTTATTTTATAGATACAGCAGGTTCCGGTTACAATGAAATGCATGGCAGCAATGGTATTAGCCTGCAAAATGAAGGAGAACTGCGCATTGTTCAAAAGCTGATTGAAACTGAAACACTCGATCCACTGAAGACCGCTTTTATTTCTCCTTACAACGGCCAGGTTGCCGCAGCAAAAGAAACATTACCGGCAGGCATGCGCATCAGTACAATCGACAGCTTCCAGGGGCAGGAAAAAGAAACGATCATCCTCTCTTTGGTGCGTAGCAACGATGACGGTGATATTGGATTTTTAAAAGATTACCGGCGTATGAATGTTGCCATTACCAGAGCTAAAGAAAAACTATATGTAATTGGCGATAGCGCCACAATTGGGGCAGATGCATTTTACAATTCCTTCCTCTCATACATTGAACAACACGGCGTTTACAAAACAGTTTGGGATTTCGATTTATAATCTCACTTTTAATAAAAGGTAATTTGAGGCAGGGCTTTAGAATATGAATGAAACTTTACTTGCCACGCTCGTTTTACGGTTCCTCTTTCATGGCATCTGTGAAAAGCATGGCAGTTTACCCCGACGAGCGAAGCGGAACTCGGGGTCGCACACTTATATACCTGAATACATTTCAGCTTTCAACAGCCGCTGCGTGTTATTCAATCATTGCTTCGGTTGCAGCTTTTATATCAAAGGTTTTTAAGTTTTGTAAATAACAAATGATATTCGTATCATTCATGAAAGCTTTATCTTTTTTTGCGGCATATATAAAACTAAAACTTACTGATATACCCACCACTAAGAGTGCAAATAGTGCATTATTGTTTATGTGAAACTTCATAAGAAAGATTGTGAATAAATACAAACAGTTGCACCTGCCTGCTGAAAAGAATTATTGAGTACAAGTGTGCGACGCAAGAAAAGCTAAATAGAAATACATTAGCCGGGCTAATAATACTTTATGCGGTTTTTACTGCCGGTGTTTTATAAATGATTTTATACAATTGAATGAGTGCGGTAACCAGCAGCACGATACCAATGATCCAGTTTAAAATATTTTGGTTATCGGCTAGTTTTTCAATGATATAATTGCCACCATAAACGAAAACTGCAAATCCCAAAACAGTTCCGATACTAATGCCCATTACATAAATGAGATAATTTTTAAGCCCCGGCAACAGAACGTTTTTGTTGATGAGTATTGTTGTCCACCCAAACCAGAAAGGGATGTGCATGGGATTTAATGCACTTAATAAAAGCCCCAGCAAAAAAGGCGAAATGTTGTATGCTGTAAAAGCGCTGTCGCCAAAGGCTTTCATTTTATAAGCTGCAACAAAACTTGCAAATGCGAGTGTAAATATCAAGATAGCAGTAAGCCACTCAAATACCCTGAATAAACGCTGCTGTTTTCGAACCCATTCCATAGCAAGCAGTGTTATACAAAGGCAAATTGTTTCTATAGTTAACGCGCCAAGTGTAAATAAAAGTCCTGCATTAATGCCATCTTTTACGGCAACATTTGTTGCAGTTACATTCATTGTTCCCAGTGGTAATGAGCCAAGAAAGCTGATAAACATTCCCCAGAAAAATATTTTTAAAGACTGTATCATTTTTTAAACCACTTTTAGTGAACCCATAAACGCTATCTGCTGTTGATACAGTACATTATCTTTAAGATCGATGTAATGCATGGTTGCCCTTTCATCGTTAAATTCAATGCCTGTTACACTAACTGTAAGCATATTGTTGTTGCGGTTCATCAGTAAGTCATTCTGTGTATCGCCTTCACCGGCAAACTGGTGAAAATGCAATATATCCTGCATTGAAGGAGTGGGATTTTCTTTTAGCCATTTGGCAAACCATTGCTCCCTTTTCTTTACGATTTCTTCATTATATAATGTAGCCGACGACCAGATGTGATGCTTGTTTTTATTTAATTGTTTGTGATATTTTCTGCTGCCATCCCAACGGCATTCGTACAGGTTATTATCATCAAAAACCACAAGGGTAAAAGGTTCTATATTAGTGAGATCAATTCGCTGGAACTTTTCAACAGGCATATCACTGGAAATCACGTCCAGGAAAATAATACCCCTGCTTTTATTGTATGGTGGTTCTGAGACATGCGCCGTAAATGCGCCATTTAAAAGTACCGCAGCATTACCATTGTTATGCAATGCAATCCAGGTACCGCCGGCATCTACATCTTTTGGATAGACCAAAGTAATATCATCATCACAATAACTTGCGGGTTGCAATGCCTGTTTACGGTCAGCCTTTTCATCCCGGTTCGATGTAATGTAATAACGATCTTTTGCCGTTATAAAAGTTACTGTGCACATACTTTTCTGTATTTCATTGTAGAAGATGCCACACCAAAACCTTCTGGCAACTTAATACCAGAAACTTCTGTAACACCAACACGTATTAACGCCATATGATGAACCGTATGTTCAAGATTGTAAATTACTTCGCGGTAATAATTGCTTTTAATAGCGATCACTTCATTACTATGTTCATCGTAATTCGACTCAAGTATCAATTCTTTATCGGGCTTGTTTAAACGATTGTATATTTCAAACAATAACGATGCAGCAAAATCTTTATCTGTTTCAATAAGATAGTCTCTTTTACGCTTTTCATAATTTACTGTGCCGGTTTCGTAACCTTTGTCCAACTCCATAAACAACTCTATAATATGCCTTGTATGCTGGCCAATAGTGGCATTGAATAATATTTTGCTTGGTTTTTTGTATTGTTCAGCAGATAACTGTTGCAGCGTATCGGTTAGCTGAACAAATACATTGTTAATGGCCAGTTGCAGTTGCATAATTTAAAATTTTCGGGTTAATCTTTTTTTGCATATACGGATAATGAAACACTTAGGTTGTCTGACAATGAAAAACTGTTGCCACCAACATTAAAATCACGCCTGTTCACTTTAAAATTTCCGGTAAAAATAAATCCATCATTTATTGGTGCAACCATAAAGGGAAAAGTTATTTCCTTTACTATGCCTTTGATATTAATATTTCCTGTAACCAAAAAAGCGCCGGCACTTGCAGATGCCGTAATTTTTGTTGATGTAAAACTAATTTCGGGGTATTTGTTTACATCAAAATAATCTTCTTTTTTCAAATGGCTGTCCCTTACTTTAATATCTGTATCAATTGAAGCTGCCGCAACTGTTACTTTAAAAAATGATGCAGCAACATCTGACGAATTGAATAAGATTTTCCCTTTTAGCCCGCTGAAAGTTCCGGTGGTTGAAATACCAAAATTTTTAATCGTGAATTTTACAGCAGAACCACCATCAACAGGTACCAGTTCTTGCGCAAACAATGATACCATTATTACAAAACTTAAAACAAATATAGAAAAGGGACGAATAATTTTCTTCATGTTTATTGCTGTAGTTGTGACTTACCAAATAATACATCATATTGCTGACAGTGAACCAGAGCAAATTTATATTCGCTAAAATCAGGTGTACCAGGTATATCATAAACCTGGTTGCCATTGGTTGATTTTAATTTACCTAAATCAACAAAATTAATTGGTTGTGTTTCTTTTGACAAGTAAACATGTAAATCCGGGCCGTTGGTTACCGAAAAATCTTTCAGTTGCAATTGATATTTTCCATCATTCAAATAAATATTTGCCGTTCCTTTTACGGTGCCTTCGTTGCCATTCATAAATACACCGGAATACTTAAGATTTGAAGTGGCAGTATCAACGATTTCGTTTACCGGTGCTGTTGGTGTTGCGTTTTGCTTACTACAGGATGTAGCCACCACAACAACCAAAGACAGTAGAAATAATATTTTTTTCATTGATAATTTTAATTTTTTTGAGCCGGGCAATTGAATATCTATGAAGCTTGGGTTGCGTCGCACTCTTGTACGCTCGGAACAATATTGAACAATGCGAGTCGTAAGTCGTTAGCCGCAAGTTAAACTTCCGATTCCCAAGTCCAGATTTACGTTCCTTCAGTACAAGAGTGCGACGCAAGAATGCTTCATAGCACTACTGCTGTTGGGCTCAAAATATTTACGTATTTAAAGAACTATTTTATTTTATACGAAACGCCTACTCCAAAATTGTTGGCCTTATTGCGAAACCTGTCATTGCTGGTTCCGTCAGGTGCAATTTGTTTTACAGTGGTGGTTTTATATTCTGCAAAAAGAAACTGGTAAACACCGCGAATACTCCAGCGTTGATTAAGATCGTATTTTAAAAAGAATTCAGAATTCAGCGATCCGTAATCATTATCACCTGTAAGCAAAACATTAAATGCTGCAGGCTTTGCAACGGGCTCGGTAACAGTTACGCCATTGCTTGTAAATACGGCATTTGTTTTTTTGCCAAAGGTAAAACCAATTACATCTATATTAAAACCGCCATACCACCGGCTACTTAAATGATAGCCAAGGTTTGCTGTAAAATTTACAGCATTTACAAAAGGTCGCTGTACGGTAAGCGTATCAAAATTTTTCTCCTGCTGGCCTGCAAATACAATTATAAAGGGAAATGTAGTGCTGCGGGCAAGTTTTGCCGGCGCCGTTAAAAAATCTTTTTTGGTTCCAAAATAACTGGTAAACCTGCCGCCAATACCAATTTCGAATTTTCTTTTTTGCCCCAACTGCCAATTGTATACATACGATGCAGCAACTGCGCCCTGATCTTTACCAACTGTAGCAGTAAGATCTACAAACTGGTTATTAGCCGGTAGCTGCTGCTGTTGTGCAAAACTGTTTATAAAACCTGCAAACATTACAATGAGTATTAGAATTCTTTTGTTCATAATCATCTTAAAGATTTTATTCCAACCAGCTTAAATACCTGTTTCCTGTATACAAGAGAAAGTATAGCACAGCATATAAACGTAATTACCGCATATAGAAAAAGCACATAGTCGCCACCGAAGTCAAGCCCAAGCACTGTAATATGAAAAAAGATTGCACCGGCCATTAGCCCAACTCCTAACACAGCGCCAATGCCGGTAGTACGTGGATAAAGAATAAGAACAGATGCGATCAATTCAAAAATTCCTGTTCCTATTCTTCCCCATGGCTCCAAACCTAATTTGGTAAATAATTCTATTGATTGAGGGTGCCCGGTAAATTTGAAGTACAGAGTTTGCAACATGATTAATGCAGCCAGGATACGAAGCATCCAAAGGGTAATTGTTTTTACATTAAGTGTCATATGTTTTGGTTTTGATGATTTGATGATATAATGATTAGATTAATGAAATGCTTTTTGCCAGTTCGCATCTGCTTTAGCATGAAGGTTTACTTCGTCTTTGTTCCAGGTTTTTAAAGTATTGTTCAGGTACTTATTGTAGAATAGAAAAAGCTTTCCGTCAATAATTTTAAAAGTTTCAGGATCTATTTCAACCTTTTCGCCCTTAGCCCCCATTGCGTATGCGCACCAGCCACCATATTCGGGTTCGTATTTTGAAGGGCTTTTTAAGAATTCTGCTTTATTTTCTGCCGAAGAAAAATAGTACAAAACTCCCTGGTATGATACAGCCATATCCTTACTGCCTTCAACAGCCTTATTTTGTTTAAAGTATGCAACCGGGTCGTAACCTTGTATAGCCAGGCCACCTTTTTCCAGATTGAATTGTTTTTTGCGAACGGCAGTTGCATCCTGTGCGAATATCGAAGCAGTTGAAATAAGAATGAATACCGCCAATGAGAACATTTTTTTCATAACACTATTATTTGATTTTGATTTTCAGTAATTACGGGCGAAGAATCTATTCCTTTCACGATAACAAAATTTTATGATTTCAAAGGTATTGCGCCTGAGAACGAAGCTTCTGGAGTATGTGACAATGGAAAAAATTCGGGTGTTTTGTTTTGCTAGTTTAATGATGGAATATTTTTTATGAGCCGATCCGCATTACTGCTATGATGCTTCACTTGCGTCGCACACTTGTACATTCTGTTTACTCTTGGGCAATATGCAGCCAGCTTCATTATTACAAGTCTGGTTCAATTGCGCGGTAACGATCTGGCTAAATATAATACTGGTAAAAAGTTGATGTTGTGCTTTAAAAGTTGTTTGGGTTTTTTATAAAAATTTGATTACGCAGCCTGCAGTCGCCATAAAAATATACAGTACAAGGGAGTGACACAACGAAGTTCAATAGCATTGCGAAGCTGGTTAAAAAAAATCCTGCCAGCTTTTTAAACACGATTCAATATTTTACAAATAACAAGTAACTTCACACCCTTCTGAAATAAAGAATAATGAACAAACTTATTCAAATTCACCCGAACGATAATGTGCTGATTGTAAGGCAGCGTATTGAACCGGGCGACACAGAAACAATTCATGAAAAAGAAATTGTTTTTGATAAAACGCTTGGGCTGGGGCATAAAATTGCTGCGGTAGATTTACGCAAAGGTGATATCATAATTAAATATGGCGTACCCATTGGCTCTGCTACTATAGATCTAAATGCTGGTACACACATTCACCTGCACAATATGAAAAGCGATTACATTCCTACATACACTTTAGACGAGGAGTTTATACATGCAAAATGATATAACCATGCAAGGCTACCTGCGCAGCGATGGCCGTAAAGGCATCCGTAATGTAATTGTGGTTGCATACCTTGTAGAATGTGCCCACCATGTAGCAAGAGAAATCAGTTCTTCTTTCAAAGGACAGTCTGTACACCTGATTGGTTTTCCCGGCTGTTTTCCCAATGCTTATGCAGACCGTATTATGAATGCGTTATGTACACACCCCAATGTGGGCGGAGCATTACTGGTTTCGCTTGGCTGCGAAAGTTTTAACCGTAACAGGCTTTTAGACAATATTAAAGCTTCGGGCAGGCCTGGGCACCTGATCGGCATTCAAAAACAAGGTGGCACCCGCAAGGCCATCAGCGAGGGAAAAGAGTGGGTGGCAAATGCCTTACAACAAATTGAAAGCGTTGAAAAAGCAAATATTAACATAACCGACCTGGTTATTGGAACAGTTTGTGGCGGAAGCGACGCAACCAGTGGCATTACCGCCAACCCCGCTGTGGGAAGGGCTTTTGATATGCTTGTTGAAAAGAAAGGTACCGCCATCTTCGAGGAAACCGGAGAAATGATAGGCCTTGAAAATGTAATGAGCCAAAGAGCTGTTTCGCCCGGGCTTAGTGAAGAACTGAGAAAGTCGGTAGAAAAAGCAGCGAGATATTATACGATTATGGGGCATGGAAGTTTTGCACCAGGTAATGCAGATGGAGGTTTAACAACTATAGAAGAAAAATCTATGGGTGCATATTGCAAAAGTGGTAATTCCCCGATTTCAGGATTGATAAAACCCGGTGACATTCCTACAAAAAGCGGCTTGTATTTAATGGATGTGGTGCCGGATGGCGAGCCCCGTTTTGGATTCCCTAACATCAGTGATAATGCAGAAATCGTTGAAATGATTGCCAGCGGCAGCCATATGATACTTTTTACAACCGGCCGTGGTTCGGTTGTAGGTTCTGCAATTTCGCCTGTTATTAAAATCTGTGCAAACCCCGAAACGTATGATCGCATGAGCGATGATATGGACATTAATGCAGGCAAAATTTTATTGAACGAAGCAACACTTGAAGAAATAGGCAATGAAATTTTTGAAACGATACTTCAAACTGCATCTGGCAAGCCAAGTTGTTCTGAAGAACTTGGCCATCAGGAGTTTATCTTAACCTACAAAACATTTGAACCCATCGGACCAAGCTGCTTACCTGCATAAATATTAGCTGGCTTTTTATATTTTTATCTAATGTATTCAAACATGAATATGGTTAATATAATAATCTAAGAGGATTATAATACCATTAATTATTTCATTTTTTTACCGGTTTTAATACACAGTATTCATTTTTTTTTATCTTTATCGCCGCAAATAAAATGCGCCGTTTTTTTATTTCTACTATCCGTAACTTAACTGAAATCCATACCTTTTAAGAATATCAGGGCAAAATATAAGTACTACTGTTACTTTATATTGCTTATCAATTGCCTCAGAATTGTACTGTAGTATACAGCAACAACATAAAGGCATTTCAACCAAAAGAATTCCTGTATCACATTTTTTTATTATTAAAGCAATTAAATATGAAGATTCTACTTTGCCGGCTGATTGTAATTATTTTTTATGGTTTATTTCTTTATGGCTGTACAAAAACAAATCTCGTTTCGCAGGCAGCCGCTAAAGCTGTATCTGAAGAAAATATCTCCCAGGCACAAAGTATTAATAAGGTTTTTACGAATGTGGTTTATGGTAAGAATACCGACTGGCTGGGACAAATACAAGACCTGGATTTAGATGTTTATTTACCTGTTCCCAAAGTCACAGATACAAAATATCCGCTAATACTGTTTATACATGGCGGCGGTTTTCTTGATGGAGATAAAGCTTCATCACAATCTGACTGCGAATTATTGTCTTCAAAAGGCTTTGTTGTGGCTGCAATCAACTACCGGGAAGGATGGTCGCTTTTATCGCGAAATACAACCGACCAGGCATCTGCAACTTACCGCGCCATTCAAGATGGCCATGCAGCTATAAGATTTCTTGTTACTTCTGCAAAAAAATATGGTATCGATACCGGTTTCATTTTTACAGAAGGTTCCAGTTCCGGTGCAATAACGGCATTAAATTTAGCCTATCTTAACCAGGATTCAGCCGATTTTTATTTTCACAATGCCTCCCTTTCATTGGGAAAACTAAAAAATGCCGGTAACGGTCTTAAAGCAAACTATAAAATTAAAGGAGTGGCAAGTATGTGGGGCTCATTGGTAAGTCCATATATTATCACAAAGAAAAACGGTTTACCAACTATATTCTTTCATGGAGAACTAGACCAGGTTATCCCCTGGAATATCGGCCACTTTTACGGGTACGATGAGTTTCCGCTGAGTTATGGAAGTAAAGCACTTTATGAAAGGTTAACATTATTAGAAATACCCTCAGTAGCGCATATAGACCCAACAGGCGGGCATGGCGTTTACGACCGTAATTTCAGGCAGGATAATATTGCATGTTTCTTTAACGCCATTATTAATAAAACACCACAAACAGGAATCTATTATACCGAAGTCCCCAACTGCCAGTAAATATTTTAAAAGACCGAAATTTTTTATACAAAGCGCATTCTTTTTAGCCAGGCAATGAATCTTTGCTGATCATTCCTTGCGTCGCACACTTGTGCTGCAGAATATAACTGAGCTTTTAACAGCCAATACATCCACCTGCAAAATCCGGTTAAAGGAGTGTGCAATTCAATAATGGCAAATGTTATGAAAGAAATTGCCCGCCTGTTGAAAGCTCAATAATTCAATTGTACAATCACTCATTAACCATCGGTACACACAGGCACATGAAAGAGTTATTGATTACCCTTCTGAAAGCTCAGGGTGATATACTCAGGTTCATTAATTATTTACAGAGGTTGTCAGGCTGAGCTTGTAGAAGCCATGCTGAACAGAATTACTTTCAGAGGAAGTGTGCGACGCAACTAAAGTCGCACAAAGAATTTTAGTTGGGTAAATAAAATTGTATTGAATAGTTTTGGGTATACAAGCATTAACCTCTTAATCAAAATATTTTATGGCAAACAATTTAAAACCAATTCGTGTGCTGGTTGTAGGCTGCGGCAATATGGGCGCATCACATGCAATGGCTTATCATACAACAGAAGGCTTTGAAATCTGCGGTATTGTTTCAACGGGTAAAAGTAAAGATCTGCTGAATGAAAAGCTGGGCGGCGGTTACAGTTTATACAGCGATTTTGAAACAGCGTTGAACGCCACAAACCCCGATGCCGTTTGTATTTCAACATACCCCGATACGCATGAAAGTTTTGCTATAAAAGCATTGGAAAAAGGTTGCCATGTATTTATTGAAAAACCGCTGGCCGATACCGTTTCCGGTGCAGAACGCGTTGCCGAAGCTGCAAAAAAAGCTGGTAAAAAATTAGTGGTGGGTTATATACTGCGCCACCATCCTTCATGGGAAAAATTTATCGAACTGGCGCAGCAATTGGGCAAGCCGCTGGTCATGCGAATGAACCTGAACCAGCAGAGTCATGGAAACATGTGGACGGTGCACCGCAACCTGATGAAAAGCCTGAGCCCCATTGTTGATTGCGGCGTGCATTATATTGATGTAATGTGCCAGATGGTGCGCTCAAAGCCTTTGCAGGTAGGCGCTATAGGCGCAAGGCTTACAGAAGAAATTCCCGCAGGCAATTACAATTACGGTCAGTTACAGATACGTTTCGAAGATGGTTCTGTTGGCTGGTACGAGGCGGGCTGGGGCCCAATGATCAGCGAAACTGCATTCTTTGTAAAAGATGTCATCGGCCCAAAAGGTTCAGTTTCTATTGTTGCTAAAGATGCCGGTGGTACAGGAAAATCTTCTTCTATTGAAGCACATACCAAAACAGAATCGATCCGTTTTCATCATGCAGATCTTAATACGAACGATGAATTTATAAACGAAGATGAATGGATCAACCTCCAGGACGAACCCGATCACCAGGAACTTTGTAACAGGGAGCAACGTTATTTCTTAAAAGCAATCAATGAAGACATCGATCTTACAGATCATGTTCAGGATGCAGTAAACAGTTTGCGTATTGCATTTGCCTGTGATGAATCGGTTAGAACCGGCCAGGTTGTATTGTTGTGAGAGTATTTTTTTGAGCCGGGCATTTGAATAACTATGAAGCTTTTCTTGCGTCGCACACTTGTACGATTGTAACACGAATGAGCATTCAACAGCCCTTTAAAATTTGTACACGCGGAATCTATTCAAAAAACGTTTTACAAAAGTAGTGACAACCACGAGTACATTTTTTGGAATAGGAATTTAATTCGTCTATTTCGAATCAGCATGCAATACATAACGCAATTCTTTTTTTTAATATCAACTTTTATTTTCGCAGCTATTCCATATAGGCAGCCGACAAATTATGCCGTTCCCGCTGACCTTAAGTGTAAGACAGAAATTGATAGCATCACCAAAAAACTTGTTTATACTACGGCTGATATAGAGGCCATAAACGAAGGTGGTGAAGGCAAATTGCAACAAGCGCTTGTGCGAGGAATTATTTATGATGATATAGCACTTGACTCAATCATGTATATCCCGCCTATTGTTGTTGCTTTCATTATTGATAAAGACGGTAGTATTAAAGGTGAACGTGTTATTAATGACCTAACGCACAGGGTGGGTAAGCAAATGCTTGAAATTATTAAGTTGTTTAAGTGGACACCAGCAAAATGTAATGGTAAATATGTGCCAATGATTAAAACGCAAATGATGATAATTGACATTGCGGAACAGTAAAAACTGCTGCTAGTTCTAACATCATTTTGTTTAATCTTCACATCAATAAAAGCTCAATAGATATTCAGGCGACGAAAGGATTGCGACCCCGAGTTTCGCTTCGCTCGTCGGGGTAAACTGCCACGCCTTTCATAGATACCATGAAAGAGGAACTATGAACCGAGCATGGCAACGAAGATGCCACAAGGTTTGCAGTTAGTATCAAAAAATAAGTGCCTGCAAAAAATTTAGATAATCCTCCCTTTTATATTAATGTCCGGTGATTGTTTTTAATTTATTTTTAGCTGCTTATAAAACAACCTCAAATATTCATTCAAATTTAATTACAAGATGAAGCTGCTATTTTTCCTCCTGTTATTTTTGTGTTCGCTAACAAATGCACATGCACAAAAAGATTTAAAGCTTTGGTATAATCAGCCTGCAGTTGAATGGACAGAAGCTTTGCCAATAGGTAATGGCCGCCTGGGCGCAATGGTTTTTGGAAAGGTTGGCGAAGAATTGATTCAGTTAAATGAAAGTTCATTATGGAGCGGCGGCCCGGTGAAAACAAATGTAAACCCTGAAGCAAAAAATTATCTTCCGCAGGTACGCGAAGCGTTACTGAAAAATGAAGATTATGAAAAAGCAATTGCGCTAACAAAAAAAATGCAGGGCATTTTTACTGAATCTTATTTGCCTTTGGCAGACCTGCATATTAAACAACAATTCAAAGACACTGCTCCATCTGCTTACTACCGCGAACTCAACATAAGCGATGCAACCACCACTACAAGATTCACGATCGATGGAACTGAGTTTACACGTGAAGTTTTTGTATCTGCGCCAGACCAGGTAATTGTTGTGAAGCTTTCCTGCAATAAAAAAAATGCATTAAATTTTGTGGTAAATGCAGGAAGTCTTTTGCATTTTAAAAACAGCAGCAATGGTAATAGCGAACTTGTGCTTAAAGGAAAAGCACCTGCACATGTTGATCCCAGCTACTACAACGTGCATGCAGATCCGGTTATATATGAAGACGCAGCAGGCTGCAACGGCATGCGTTTCCAGGTGCGTATAAAAGCCCTTACAAAAGATGGTACCATTATTACTGATACAGCAGGCATTCATGTAAGCAACGCATCTGAAGTAATCCTTTTTTTATCTGCTGCAACCAGCTTCAACGGCTTTGATAAATGCCCCGATAAAAATGGTAAAGATGAAAATAAACTTGCCACGCAATACCTGCAGAATGCAATAAAAAAACCTTTTGATATACTCTTAAAAAATCACCTTGGAGACTTTCATAAATACTTTAACCGTGTTTCGTTGAATTTAAAAGATACTGCTGCAAATAACAATGCTGCATTGCCCATCGATAAGCGTTTGTTGGCTTATTCCAATGGCGCTTACGATCCCGGTATAGAAACATTATATTTTCAATTTGGCCGTTATTTACTGATCTCTAGTTCAAGGCCGGGTGGTGTACCTGCTAACCTGCAGGGCTTGTGGAATAAAGAGCTTCGGGCACCCTGGAGTTCCAACTTTACCATCAACATTAATACCCAGATGAATTACTGGCCTGCTGAAGTAACGAACCTGTCAGAGATGCATCAGCCACTATTTAAGTTGATTAAAGAATTGTCTGTAACCGGCACTGTAACAGCGAAAGAATTTTATGGAATGAAAGGTTGGGTGGCACATCATAACACCGATATATGGGCGCTTTCCAATCCCGTTGGAGATAAAGGCTGGGGCGATCCCCGCTGGGCCAACTGGGCACAAGGTGGCAATTGGTTGTGCCAGCATTTATGGGAGCATTACAGCTTTACAAAAAATACAAAGTTTTTAAAAGATACGGCCTATCCTTTAATGAAAGGCGCTGCAACATTTTGCCTGGACTGGTTGGTTGCAGATAAAGATGGTTACCTGGTTGTTGCCCCATCTGTATCACCCGAAAATGTATTTAGTTACGCTAAAGATAAAGTGAGCGATGTATCTGTTGCAACAACAATGGATATGTCGATTGTGTGGGATCTTTTTACAAATATTATTGAAGCTGATTCGGTGCTGGGCATAGATAAAGATTTTCGAAACCTGTTAATTGAAAAAAGAAAAAAATTGTTTCCGCTTCATATTGGTGCAAAAGGCAACCTGCAGGAATGGAATAAAGATTGGGACGATGTGGAAGTGCATCACAGGCATGTTTCGCATTTGTTTGGCCTGCATCCGGGCAGGCAAATTTCACCAATAACCACCCCTGAATTTGCAGCAGCCGCAAAAAAGACTTTAGAGATAAGAGGCGATGAAGGAACCGGCTGGAGCAAGGCTTGGAAAATTAATTTCTGGGCACGGCTGCTTGATGGAGATCATGCTTACACCCTGCTGCGAGATCTATTGCATGCTACTTCGGAAAGCGGTTATAATTACCAGGGCGGCGGCGGCACCTATCCCAATTTCTTTGATGCACACCCACCCTTCCAGATCGATGGAAATTTTGGTGGTACTGCCGGCATTGCGGAAATGCTTTTGCAAAGTCATCTTGGTGAAATTAATTTGTTACCGGCGCTTCCATCTGCGTGGAAAGAAGGTGAAATAAAGGGACTTAAAGCACGGGGCAATTTTGATGTAAGCATTCGTTGGAAAAACCATCAGTTAACCAATGCAACCATCACTGCTTTGTCAGGAGGTATTTGTAAAATACGCACTGCGGTTCCTGTAAAAATTGCAGGTACCGGCAATGTATCTGTCGCTTCAGGCAATGGCAATACTTTGTCGTTTAAAACACAAAAGGGTAAAGTATATCAGGTGCTTGCCTTATAGTTTTTTTTGAGCACGGCTGTAATACTGCTATGAAGCATTCTTGCGTCGCACTCTTGTACGGTTGGAATATATATTGAGCTTTTACCGATGCGTAGATTAAAGCGAATTTTTGTTGTTCAGTGGCTAACAAGGTAGAAAAGTAAGAGTTGCTTAACATAAAACTTAGTAATGGCTCTACTTAAATCTTTTGAAAGTTTGTAAGTGGTGCCAGGCAGGTCTTCCTGCCTTTTCAATTTTTTGTATCTTTAATAAAAACTCTTTATTATGAAATCAGTTTTTTATCCTGTCATTTTACTTGCAGTTTGTATCTCTAATGCATCATCAGCACAACATTCCCTTACAAAACTTTGGGAAACTGATAGTTTATTGAAAGTACCTGAATCTGTTTTATTTGATGCGCAGAATAAAGTTTTATATGTTTCAAATATTGATGGTACTGATCCATGGGCAAAGGATGGAAAAGGTTCAATTGGTAAAGTAGGTTTGGATGGGAAAATAATTGCAACAGATTGGGTGAGTGGTTTGAATTCACCCAAAGGAATAGGTATGTTTAAAGGGAAACTCTATGTAGCAGATATTTCAAATATTGTTGTGATAGATATAAAAAGAGGTGCTATTGATAAAACAATATCTGTTGAAGGTGCAGACGGATTGAACGATGTTTCAGTAGGTAATGATGGAATAGTTTGGGTTTCTGACTCGAGGAATAAAAAGATTTACAAAGTAGAAAATGATAAACCATCTGTTTATCTCGAAAATCTGAAAGGTCCTAATGGTGTATTGATGCGTGGGAAAGATTTTTATATACTTGATGCGGGTGGTGCTTATAAAGTGAATAATGATAAAACACTTACCATGCTGGCTGATGGAATGGAAGGCGGAACAGATGGTATTGAAAATGCTACAGGCAATGATTTTTTAGTTTCTTGCTGGCAGGGTTCAATATGGTACGTTGATGATAAAGGTAAAAAAGAATTATTGCTGGATACTAAACAGGAAAAGAAAAATACTGCTGATATTGGATATGATGCTAAAACAAAAACGGTATTCGTACCAACTTTTTGGAAAAATTCTGTTGTTGCTTACCAGATAAAGTAAACGTAGCAGTAGTTATTGCTGGTTTAGTATAAATGTAATACTAATCGCAAGGCACAAATAGCACGCACATGAAGTAAACGTTGTGTAGTATGCCGTTTCAACTTGGTGAATAAAGAGCCAACCGTACAAGTACGCCGCCGCTCAAGGCTATGGCGTACACGAGTGCGACGCAACACAGATGCCACAAGTGTTTCAGCCGGGCTCAAAAAATGAGTAAATAAATTTATCGTGACTATGCAGAAAACGGAATTATTAGAAAAGCATATAAAATAACTATCTTTAATAAGTTCTTTTTTGCATACTTAATTAAACTTCCAACTTAACGAATGCATATGAAAACTTTACTTCTTCTTACAGTAATGACTGTGTGTTATCAATGTTATGCCCAGAATGATGTACCCTCTGCAGACATACAAATAAAAACTGCATTGTTAGCCGCACCGCAGGGAAGGGGAGATAGTTGCACTGTTTATGGCTATTCTGCCGGTAAGCAATTCATTCTTCTGAAACAAGGTACAAATGAATTGATTTGTATTGCAGACGATCCGAACCAGGCTGGTTTTTCTGTTGCCTGTTATCACAAAGACCTGGAGCCTTTTATGAAAAGTGGACGGGAGCTTAGAAAGCAAGGCATGAATGATAAGCAAATATTTGATGAGCGTGAGAAAGCAGTAAATGCAGGAACCTTGCAAATGCCGAAACAACCTGCAGCGCTGTACGTTTATGCTGCAGATGATAAAGATTACGACCGAACAACAGGCGAAGTAAAGAATGGATATTTACGTTATGTAATCTATATTGCTTACGCAACAGGAGCAAGTACAGGCTTGCCTGAAAAGCCAACAGGATCGGGAAAAGGAATGCCCTGGATTATGAATGCCGGTACATACAGGGCACATATTATGATCAATCCTTAGAAATCCGCTAAGTCAATTTTCTTTGAACGGTAAACATCTTCCTTGTTTCAATACAATTCTACTGTACGGGTGTACGATGCAACTGCAGCATCGTATTTTTTTTATCTGTGGATCAAAAATATTTCAAGCCTTTTACTAAACCTGCTTCGGCGTCTCACCTGAATGAAGCGCAAAAATGACAGATAAACTAAATCATGTAATCTCAAAAGGCGCGGTAATTTTGCATTAATTAAACATCGCACAATCAGTATGAATATCATCAGACTAGTACCTCAATCATTGTTTGTGATTTTTCTAATGGCATCCTGCAAAAGCAAACAGGAAAAAACACAACCAACGGTAGAAAATATTTCTGAGTCGGTGTATGCCTCTGGTATTATTAAAAGTAAAAACCAGTACCAGGTTTATGCATCTGTAAACGGTATCATAAAAAAAATATTGGTTACAGAAGGAGATGTTGTAAAGAAGGGCGACATTTTAGCTATTATACTTAATGAAACCTCTAAACTTAATGCAGATAATGCCAGGCTTACAGCAGATTACTCGGCATTAAGTGCCAATATGGACAAACTGAATGAATTAAAAGTAAACCTGGACTTTGCAAAATCTAAAGTGGCGAACGATTCACTGTTAATGGTAAGGCAACAAAACCTTTGGTCGCAGCAGATCGGAACAAGAATAGACCTTGAACAAAAAGAACTGGCGTATAAAAATTCAAAGACTGCATATGAAGCCGCTATATACCGTTATCATGATTTAAAAAAACAGTTACAATTCGCCGCTTCACAATCTCAAAAAAATGTGGAGATCAGCAAAAGCCTTGAGGATGATTATACCGTTAAAAGCGAGATTGATGGTAAGGTGTACAGTGTTTTAAAAGAGAATGGTGAAATCGTTACTACACAAAATCCTGTTGCTGTTATTGGCTCTGCAGATGAATTTATTACAGAGCTCCAGGTAGATGAATATGATATTGCAAAAATAAAATTGGGCCAAAAAGTATTGCTCAGTTTCGATAGTTATAAAGACCAGGTTTTTGAAGCAACCATTTCAAAAATAAACCCGCTCATGAACGAGCGTTCAAAGTCTTTTACCATTGAAGCGACTTTTACAACAAAACCCGCTGCACTGTATCCAAACCTCACCAACGAGGCGAATATTATTATTCAAACAAAACAAAAAGCATTGACCATTCCGCGTAATTATCTTATTGATGATTCGCTGGTGTTAACGGATAATAATAAAATGAAAAAAGTTGTTACCGGCCTTAAAGATTATCAAAAAGTGGAAATACTTAGTGGACTTTCTTCAACTGATTATATTCTTAAGCCAGTCAAATGAATTATAAATTAATCATCAGCATTGCCAAATCTCTATTGCTTGCACGCTGGAAGCAAACACTCGTGGCAGCTATTGGAGTTACCTTCAGTATTACAATGTTTGTAACATTGCTTGGTTTTATGACTGGCCTTAATGATCTTCTGGATGGTTTGATTTTAAACCGTACACCGCATGTCCGTTTATATAATGAAATTAAGCCAAATAAGAACCAACCTGTAAATGCGGCTGCGGAATTTAAGAGCAGTTACAACTTTATTCAGTCAGTAAAAGCAAGCAGCAGCAGGCAGGAAATCTATAACAGTGGAGCCATAATGCAGGCATTACAAAAAGATAAAAGAGTTGCGGGGTTTGCACCTAAGATAACTGCACAGGTATTTTTTAATGAGGGCAGCATTGATATCACCGGGGTTGTTAATGGCATCGACGTGCAGGCGGAAAGCAAATTATTCTCTTTCAATGATTACGTAATTGATGGCGCTTCCATTGATCTGAAAAACGTTTCCAACAGTATTATCCTGGGCAAAGGGCTAGCAGATAAATTGCTTGCAAATATCGGTGATGTAATTCAGGTTACCACTGCCAGCAGCGAAAGGTTCTCTTTAAAAGTAGTGGGCATTTACCAGTCGGGCATTGGAGACTTTGATAAAGTACAAAGCTATGCATCTGTAAGTACAGCACAGAAACTGCTTGGCAAACCCAGCACGTATATTACAGACATTCAAATCAAGCTAAAAGATATTACACAGGCGCCTCCCATTGCAAAAGAATATGCAGAACTGTTTCTGTCAGATGCAGAAGATATACAAACAGCAAATGCTCAATTTGAAACAGGAAGTTCAGTAAGAACAACGATCTCTTATGCCGTTGGCATTACGTTACTCATTGTGGCAGGGTTTGGTATCTATAATATCTTAAACATGATGATCTATGAGAAGATGGATTCAATTGCCATCTTAAAAGCAACTGGTTTTTCAGGTAAATCCGTAAACCGTATATTCATTTTTATTGCATTAAGTATTGGTTTTTTTGGCGGCCTTGCAGGTCTTCTATTTGGTTTTCTTTTATCATCGGCTATTGACCGTGTTCCTTTCAACACTGCTGCGCTTCCAACCATTACTACTTATCCTGTTAACTACAGCCCTGTATATTATTTTATTGCTACTGCGTTTTCTTTGATCACCACATATTTTGCCGGTTATTTCCCTGCAAGAAAAGCAAGTAAAGTAGATCCCGTAATCATCATAAGAGGAAAATAACATGAGCGAAATAATACTGGAAGCAAGGCAGATCAATAAATACTTTCACGATCCTGTAACTGTAAAAGTGCTAAGCGATATAACTTTCTCCGTTAATAAAGGTGAATTTGTTTCAGTAACGGGAAAGTCAGGTTGCGGTAAATCTACCCTGCTTTATATCCTCTCTACAATGGACACCGATTACGAAGGTGAACTGTTTATTGATAAAGAAATCATGACAGGCAAAAAAGAAGCGCAACTTGCCCGTATCCGCAACGAAAAGATTGGGTTTGTTTTCCAGTTTCATTATTTATTAAACGAGTTCACCGTACTCAGAAACGTAATGCTGCCTGCATTAAACCTTAATAAATTTCCTTTGAAAGAAATAGAACAAAAAGCTATGCAACGCCTGAAAATACTGGGCATTGAGCATCTAGCAGAAAAAAATGCCAACAGGTTATCCGGCGGCGAAAAACAGCGTGTAGCCATTGCCCGTGCTCTTATCAACGACCCGCTGATTATTATGGGAGACGAGCCCACCGGTAACCTCGATAAAAAAAACGGCCAGGTTGTTTTTAATATTTTTAAGCAACTGGCAGAAGAATTTAATCAAACGTTACTTATTGTAACCCACGATCAGGATTTTGCCGCACATACTCACCGTATTATTGAAATGGAAGACGGAAAGATTATCAGTAAATAAGAAAGGGATTGAGCCAAGCTATGATCCTGACATTAAGCTTTTGTTGCGTCGCACACTTCGGCGGCTATCACTTTATTGAGCAACGCGAAGATAAAAGCGAAGGCATGCCCGGTACACCTGCTTGATAAAATAAAATATTGATACATGAACCATGTATTTCTTAGCCCAATAGAAATATCCAACCGTACAAGTGAGTGACACAACAGGCGATGCTATAAAAACATGTTGCCTGTTACATAAAATACACCATTATTAATTGTGGTCATTTTAAATTTTCTCACTGGTTTTTTGTTAGTTTCGGCTGCTAACATAGTTTTGAAAAATTGTTTCATCAGCATAATAATAATTTCATGCAGAAAACGGTAGATGTAATTATTACAGGAGCAGGCCATAACGGACTAGTGTCAGCCATATTACTTGCCCGTGCAGGTTTAAAGGTGATTGTTATTGAAGAGAAAGATATGGTTGGTGGCGCTGCCAAAACAGAATTCCCGTTCACAAAAATACCAAATCTTGGCACCAGTACCGGCGCCTACCTGCTTGGCGTAATGCAGCCTGAACTGATAAAAACACTTGGTATTGAATTGCCGTTGCTTCGTCGCGACCCGCATTATTTTCTGCCTACTACCGGAAAGAAATATCTGCTGTTTGGTTCTGATAAAGAATCCATGCGCAACCAGTTTATTTCTTTTTTTTCTGAAGATGACTGGCATGCCAACCAGGCACTGACGGATGAAATTGGAAAGATCAGGGACGATATTGCACCTACCTGGCTGGAGGAACCATACAGTATAGAAGAAACAGCGGAGCGTTATGTTCGCCCAGAACTGAGAAAGATATTTATTGATCTGTGCAGGAAACCTGTAGGTGAATACATCAACCGCTTTGGATTTAAGAGCGATCTTGTTAAGGCAATGTATGCCGTAACAGATGGATTTTCTGGTTTGTTTGGAAGCTGGGATACGCCTGGCTCCGGCATGAATTTCCTTGTGCATAATATGTGCCGCCTGCCCGGAAGCGATGGCACCTGGATGGTTGTAAAAGGAGGCATGGGTACGATTACAAAAACACTTGCAGATGCTGCCCGCAAAGCCGGGGCAGAAATCATTACCGGAAAAAAAGTAAGTTGCATCAATATTCTGAACGGCGTTTCTACTGGTGTAACATTGGAGGATGGATCACAGGTTCATGCAAAAGCTGTGGTAGTGAATGCTGATCCATTCCGTCTTCAAAATCTTATTGGAACTGATCATTTGCCCGCATCCTATAATGCAAGGATTGAAAATTATAAACGCCCTGGTTCTACATTTAAAGTAAACCTCGCATTAAAGGGCCTTCCTAAATTTACCTGTCTGCCCGAAGACCGTGGACAATACGGTACCACCATCCATCTTTTACCTGATGAGAAAGATGTAATGCAAAGCCTCACAGATGGGTTCAATGCTACCAAAGAAGGTAAACTAAACCCTTTCCCAACAATAGAATGGTACATACATACAACAGTTGATCC
>DGQT01000005.1 GCA_002390845.1 Chitinophagaceae bacterium UBA4407
ATTAAACATCGTTGCGTCGCACACTTGTACTGAAGAATAGCTGTGAGCTTTTGGCTGCGAGCTATAAGCCCTTGCATTTTGCTCGCAGCTCGTAGCCCATGGCTCGCGGCTTGTTCAATTATAATCAGAACGTACAAGAGAGCGACGCAAGAGAAGCTTCATTAGAATTGCTTACGCCTGGTTAAAAAGAAAAAAAATATAACAACTTAATTTTTATAAAAATGAAACAACATATTCTTCCGGCATTAAAACTTACCGGCGTTTCGATAATCGTGTTTGCAGTAGTTTATCCTTTAATAATATGGGGCATTGCGCAAGCTGTACCCAATAATGGCCAGGGCGAAACGGTTGAAGTAAACAACAAAATTGTTGGCTATAAATTAGAAGGACAAAACTTTACAGCAGACAATTATTTTAACAGCCGCCCATCTGCAGTTGGCTACAACGCGGCAGGCAGCGGTGGTAGTAATAAAGGACCATCAAATCCTGATTATTTAAAACAGGTTGCAGACAGGGTTGATAGTTTTTTAGTACACAACCCTTCAATAAAAAAAGAGGCAGTGCCTGCGGAATTGGTTACAGCATCGGGCAGTGGATTGGATCCTGATCTTTCTCCGGAAGCGGCTAAAGTTCAAGTGAACCGAATTGCTGCAATCAGGCAAATTGATGAAAACAAGTTATATGCTCTGGTTGATGCACATACAGATGGCCCCCTGCTTGGTTTGTTTGGCCCCGCCAAAGTAAATGTGCTGCAACTGAATGTTGCGTTAGACGAATTGAAATAAAAAGAAACAGAATATGAAAAAATATTTAATTGTCATTACAGTGCTGATGATAAAAATGAATTTGAGTGCGCAGGACAGTACAAAATCCCCAGGGCCAACCATTACCGGGTCTGTAGATGCGTATTACAGGTATAATTTTAATAATCCCAAAGATTATCCATATAACAGCCCGACAAGTTTTACCCATTCCAGTAATTCTTTTGAATTAGGTATGGCATCCATAAGAGCAGATCACAGCTTTGGCAAAGTAGGCGCTACTATTGATTTAGGGTTTGGCAAAAGAGCTGAAGAATTTGCTTATAATGATCAGGGCACAAGTTTAGCAATAAAACAGATGTACATTACTTATGCACCCGCTTCTGCAATCAAATTTACATTGGGTACATGGGCCACACATGTTGGTTACGAATTAGTAGATGCATACCTTAACAGGAATTACAGCATGAGCTATATGTTTACCAATGGCCCGTTTACCCATACAGGTTTGCGGGCAGATATAAGTCTGGGTGGTAAAAATGCATTTATGCTGGGTATATCCAACCCAACAGATTACAGAACTGCACCTTCAATGCCAAAGTCTGTCATAGCACAGTTTTCTACAGGTTCAAAGGATGATAAGTTAAAACTCTACCTGAATTTCGTTGGCGGAAAACAAAACGATACTAAAAAAGTAGTACAGGGAGATATTGTTTCCACCTATGCAGTTTCTTCCAAATTCAGCATTGGGTTCAATGGCACATTGCAATCAGTAAGATTAGCAGACAGTGCATTTAACTGGAGCACTTCTGATTGGTGGGGTGCTGCTTTATATCTTAACGTTGATCCTGTAAGCTGGTTTGGCCTTACTCTAAGGGGTGAATACATAGGCGATAATGATGAGTACCTGGGTCTCAAACATGTTTTTGCACCAACGCTGTCCGGAAACTTTAAAATAAATAATCTTACGATCATTCCGGAGTTCAGGCTTGATAATGCAGGCAATACTGTTTTTTATAAAAATGCCAGTGAAACAACAAAATCTACCGGCAGTTTTATTCTTGCAGCTACTTATCATTTTTAAGGATATAAATGTAGTTAGAAATTTATTTATCTGAATTATAAAATAAAAATTCTGGTTTGAAATTATATACTGCGTATTCATTTCTATGAAAGGGCAGTATTTTACTTTAAATTGATTCCGATGCACAATTCGATTTGTTTATTTATTTTCAACAGTACAAGAGTGCGATGCAACGGAAGCATCATGATTTTACTAAAGCCAGGCTCATAAAAATATGCCAGAAGAAAAAGAAAAAAGTGTTCAACACTTTCTTGACATGATTCAAAAGTCAAGGCGCGGTAAATTTAAAATTTACATTGGCATGAGTGCCGGTGTGGGAAAGACATACCGTATGCTTCAGGAAGCGCAAACACTTATGCGCAATGGTGTGGATGTGAAGATTGGTTATATTGAAACACATAACAGGAAAGAAACACACGCGTTGCTTGATGGCTTACAATTAATACCAAGAAGAAAACTTTTTTACAAAGGCAAAGAATTGGAAGAACTGGATGTGAATGCCGTAATAAACCTTCGCCCCGAAGTAGTGATCGTTGATGAATTGGCACACACAAATATTGAAGGGAGCAAAAATGAAAAACGCTGGCAGGATGTGATTGATATTTTAGACGCAGGTATTAACGTGATAAGTGCTGTAAATATTCAACACATAGAAAGCCTGCATGCAGAAGTAAAAGAGATTACCGGAATTGATGTTGCTGAAAGAATCCCTGACAGTATTTTGCAACAGGCCGATGAAGTTGTAAATATTGATCTTACCGCAGATGAGTTAATTACCCGTTTGAAAGATGGCAAAATTTATAGCGGCGATAAAATTGAAAAGGCACTTAAAAATTTTTTCCAGGGAGAAAGGATTTTGCAATTAAGAGAACTTGCACTAAAGGAAGTAGCGAGTCAACTGGAACGAAAGATTGAAACTGAACTGCCACGCAATACGCACCTTAAAACAGAAAGGTTTCTTGCCTGCATTAGCAGCAACCACGAAAATGCAAAAAAAGTGATCAGGAAAACGGCAAGGCTGGCATCGTATTACAATTCAAAATTCATAGTGCTCTATGTGCAAACACCAAAAGAAGATGGCGATAAAATTGGACTTGCCGCACAGCGGCATCTGATCAATAATTTTAAAATGGCTGCAGAATTAAACGCAGAAGTAATTAAAGTAAAAAGCGCTAATATCGCTAAAGGGATTATTGAAGTAAGCGAACAAAAACAGATTACTACCATTTGCATTGGCAAACCACATTTAAGTTTGATGAATATCATTTTAAGCACCGCAGTTTTTAACCAGTTGCTGAATAAATTATCCGCATCAGATATTGACCTTGTAATACTATCATAATGAAAATTAAAACCAAGCTCACTTTGGGTGTCGGCCTTCTGTTTATCATGATCCTGCTGTTGTCATTTGTTGGTACCCTTTATATTAATGCATTGAAAAATGACACTGAAAATATACTGGTAGCCAATTATAATACATTGGAGTATTCCCGTAACATGATGCTGGCGCTTGATGAAGCCACAACAAATCCAAAAGCCTATCAAAAATTTGAAGAGAATCTTAAAAAACAACAAGGCAACATTACTGAAATGGGCGAAAAAGAAAATACTGCTTTGTTAACCGAACATTTCGCTGAATTAAAATCAAACCCAAAAGACAGCACTATTCACCAGCGCATCAGGAAAGATATTTCAGAAATTATGATGCTGAATATGCAAGCTATTCAGCGAAAAAGCAATAAGGCAAAAGACACTGCAGCATCTGCCAATTTATGGATTGCTGTTACAGGTGCTATTTGTTTTATTATTGCTTTTACACTGCTGATTAACCTGCCAGGTAATATTGCTAATCCCATTAAAGAGCTAACTGCAAGCATAAAACAGGTAGCAGCAAAAAACTATGCCCAACGGGTACATTTCGAAAGCCATGATGAGTTTGGTGAACTGGCAAGTTCATTTAATACTATGGCAGAAAAATTACAGGAATATGAAAGCAGCAACCTCTCCGATCTTTTATTCGAGAAAAAAAGAATTGAAACACTGATTAACAATATGCACGACCCCGTAATTGGTCTTGACGCAAAAAAGAAAATCCTCTTTGTAAATAATGAAGCTTTAAAAATACTCGGTACAAAGGCTGAAGAATTAACGGGAAAATTCGCTTCTGATGTTTCGGTTACCAACGACCTGATCCGATCGCTGATAAAGGATTTAATAACCGGCAAAGAAGAATCCGAACAGAAAAAGGAGCCTCTGAAAATATATGCTGATAATAAAGAAAGCTATTTTGAAAAAGAATTTGTTACAATAACCATTACACCAACAGGCGAAAAACAGCAACAGGTCATCGGGCATGTAATTGTTTTAAAAAACATTACTCCTTTTAAAGAACTCGACTTTGCCAAGACAAATTTTATTGCTACCGTTTCGCATGAGTTAAAAACCCCGATTGCTTCCATAAAAATGAGTTTACAGTTACTGGAAAACCAGCAAACAGGAACCATAAATGAAGATCAAAAACAGTTGATTGAAAGTATTAAAGACGATAGTAACCGGCTTTTAAAAATTACCGGTGAACTGTTGAATTTATCGCAGGTAGAAACGGGTAACATACAGTTGAACATACAGCAAAGCAGCCCTTACACTATACTAAAATATGCAACTGAAGCTGTAAAAATACAGGCCGATCAAAAGCAAATTCAGGTAATTGTAAATGCTGAAGAAAATTTGCCGGAAGTAAAATCAGATGCAGAAAAAACCGCCTGGGTATTAATAAATTTTCTCACGAACGCTGTCCGCTATTCGCCGGAACAAACCAAAATAATTATTGAAATAAAAAGGCACCAAAACACTGTGTTATTCTCTGTGAAAGACGAAGGTAAAGGCATTGACAGCCGCTACAGCAATAAAATATTCGACAGGTATTTCCAGGTTCCCGGAAGCAGCAAAACCGGCACTGGCCTTGGTCTTGCAATAAGTAAAGAATTTATAGAAGCACAAGGCGGCCACATTGGTGTAACCAGCGAAATTGGTACAGGCAGTACGTTTTATTTCAGCCTTCTTACAGCCTGAATGTACAATTATTAAATACATTTTTTAACTCGTATCTCAAAAAAGAAGTTTAAAACAACTTCGTATCAGAAGTTGTTTTAAAATAAATGATGTGATACCAGCAGCCGTTTTCATGGCAGCATCGTTGCGTCGCAATCCATTCACCTGTAGTAAAAATGGCATCGTCAGTTTCCTCCGCAGTATTGCAAACTAAATTTAAACAGCTTCTTATATACAAAGCCTGGCCTCATGAAAATCCGCTTCGGTAAAAGCTCAATAGAATATCCAACCGAAGAAGAGTGCGACGCAAGAAAAGCTGAATAACCGTATTTTCGCCGGGTACATAAAATGTATTTCATGGAGCAGAACATTATTAAGAAAGGATCAATCGATAAACTGGGATACAATTTCATCAATCCCGAATACCTGCCAAAAGGTAAAGATGAATATTACCTGCGCAACCTGCAGAACCGCAGCGGCATCAATTACAGGCAGCTATCTGCCTACGAAATTGAAGTGTTGGTACGTAACAACAACAGCAGCGACGACTGGAATAAAATATTGGTAAGCGATGCATTTAATGCTGAACTGGTAAAGAGTTGTAAGTTCTACGGCCTGGTGCGTATTGGTAAACTTGAGCCTTACTGTCTTGAATTCAGCGACCTTAAAGTGCCGGTTGGTTTGTACAATTCAACAATCATCAGCTGCGATTTTGGTGACAATGTTGTAATAGATAATGTACATCATTTATCGAATTATATTATTGGCAACGAGGTGATCATTGTAAATGTAAATGAACTTGTAACCAGCAACCACTCGAAGTTTGGCATTGGAATTTTAAAAGAAGGAGAACCGGAAAGTGTACGCATCTGGATGGAGATCTGTAACGAAAATGGTGGCCGCCGTGTAATGCCTTTTAATGGCATGCTGCCTGCAGATGCGTGGCTGTGGAGCAAGTACCGCGATGATGATGCTATGCTGGAAAAGTTTAAACTGTTTACCAGCAATGAATTTAAAAATCACCGTGGTTATTATGGTAAAATAGGCGACCGTACTGTTATTAAAAATACAGCGATTATAAAAGATGCGTGGATTGGCAGCGATGCCTATATAAAGGGTGCCAATAAATTAAAAAACTTAACGATTAATTCAGGCCCCGAAGGTAAATCGCAGATTGGTGAGGGCTGCGAACTGGTGAATGGTATTATTGGTTTTGGCTGCCGCATATTCTATGGTGTAAAGGCTGTGCGTTTTGTTATGGGCAGCAATTCGCAGTTGAAGTATGGTGCACGATTGATTAATTCTTACCTGGGGAATAACTCAACCATCTCCTGTTGCGAAGTATTGAATTCATTAATATTTCCAGCGCATGAGCAACACCACAATAATTCCTTTTTATGTGCAGCATTAATTATGGGGCAGAGTAATATTCCCGCAGGTGCAACCATTGGCTCTAACCATAACTCAAGAGCAGCCGATGGTGAAATCATTACAGGGCGCGGCTTTTGGCCTGGATTGTGTGTAAGCCTGAAACACAATTCTAAATTTGCCAGCTTTACCATGATGGCAAAAGCTGATTACTCGTACGAATTAAATATTCCGGTTCCATTCTCTTTAATAAGTGTTGATACTGCAAAAGATCAGCTTACCGTAATGCCTGCATATTGGTTTATGTATAACATGTATGCGCTTGCACGCAACTCATGGAAGTATGCTGACCGGGATGCACGCATTGCACCCATACAACAAATGGAATATGATTACCTGGCACCAGATACAGTGAACGAAATGTTTGATGCTTTATCACTCTTTGAATTATTTACGGGCAAAGCATTTTATAAAAAAGAAAAAGCAGGAGAAATTATTACCGACAGTGAATGCAGTGCAAAAGGAAAAGAATTGCTTCAAAACAATGATGCCATTATTGATTCACTTGAAATAATTGTTACGGGTTTTGAAAATGCAAAACGCAAAACAGTCATCACTAAAATAAGGCAGGCGTATACCTTATTTAAACAGATGATCAGCTTTTACGGCGTTACCCATTTACTTGATTTTATGGAAGCCAATAATATTAAAAACATTGATGCACTAACCGAAGCGCTGCCAGCTAAACCTGTTCGTAATAAGTGGCTGAATGCAGGCGGGCAGCTTATTGCAGCCAATGATGTAGATTTAATGCGCAAAAAAATAAGGACCGGAAAAATAAAATCCTGGGACAATTTGCATGGGGTTTATAATGAGTATGCAGCAACTTATAAAACACAAAAAACTTTGCATGCACTGGCTACGCTCAACGAAATAAAAGGCATCAATCTAAAGAAAGTAAATGCTGCGCAGTTAAATCTTCTGCTAAATGAAACACTTGAAACAAAAGCTTGGATGACAAAAAAAATATTTGAATCCCGGGCAAAAGATTACACCAATGAATTCAGGAAAATGGCGTATGACACACAACAGGAAATGGACAATGTTGTAGGCGCTTTAAAGAACAATAGTTTCATTAACCAGCAGAAAGAAGAACTACAATCTTTTACAGAAAAAATCAACCTGTTAAAAAAGAAACTCAAACTAAAATAATTTTTAGCCCGGCTGAGGTATTTTATGGCATCTACTGTTGTGTCACTCACTTGTACCTACCGTGTGTACACAAGTATAAATGGAACACGGATGAAACAGATGGGACGGATAAAACGGATTTTTACATACTGCGAAGCAGTATCATCCGTGTTTATCCGATTACCGGGCTGGGCTTTTTAGATATATTTTCGCATTTTGCGAAAACAACACTGTGAAAATCCGTCTCATCTGTTTCATCTGTGTTCTATTATTTTACACAAAAAGATGTGTACACACGGTGGCACTTGTACAGTTGGATTTGAAATGAACTTTTAACAACCCGCAGGTTGAAGCTACCGGGTCTATATCAATATTTAATTTTGTTACCCGTAAGCTACGATACCAAGAAAAACATAAATATGTAAAAAAAAAGTAACTGATTGCATCATTTTATATTATATAAAACATCGATTCACAGATCGAATGTCTGTGCAGGTATTGTTAGGTTCAAATTGGGGTTTTATTTAATAAAACTTTTAGAATCAAGGTCTTTTGGTATCATACGTTCCTTTATGCTCCTGGTATTGCGGAAAGCGCTCTTTTGACCAAGGCTTTTTTATGTTGTAATACTTTTTCAGGAGTTATGCTTCATTTGATTTATACCGGTAAACATACCCTGCTGTTTTCCTTTTCCAGATATTTAAAAAAAATGGGGGTTTAAGCAACCTTTTCAGTTGTTTAAATGTTTCACCAAAAAAAAATCATATGAAATTTTTAAACACTTTTTTTGCAGCTATAATATTATTGTCATTTGCTGCCTGTACCAAAACGACAGACGTAAAACCAGTATCAATAAACAACAGTACGGTTGATGATCTTTCTGCTAACCCGTCGGGTGATGTTGAAAGAAAAAGGCTCAGGGGTTTTCGGGCTAAAGTGAATGGTAGCCGCTGGGCTGCAAACGGATTGCAGGCTGATTCAACGCCAATTGAAGGTCCTGCCTATTATGCAACATTCGGAAGCGATACAACCTCATTACTGATTTTCGCAAAAGGAAGTTATGAGGGTTATGAAGATGCCAGTTTTGCCCAGATACTTTTATGGGTTTATAATTTCAATGGCCCGGGATCTTATACAATGGGTGTTGACGGTGCCACAGGTATTGCTGTATTTACTGTTGCTTATACAGATGGCCGGTTTAACCAGTTTTATACAGGTACTGACGCACCGGGTATCATAAATATCACTGAATACGACAGAAACAACAAAATGATATCAGGCAATTTTGATTTTCGTGCAAAATCTTTGGATAGTGCTGTTATTGTACGTAATGGGCTTTTTCAATCAGTGCCACTACAGTAAGTAAGGCACAAATCTATACGGTACTTTGTAAAACTTATTTCAACTCTGCCATTTGAAAAAAGGTGCTGGTAATTATCACAAGTCAATTATTGATTTTAAGTTTGAAGACGGCCAGCAATGCCAATTTCCAGACAACAAAAAATTGCCAGAAGCCCCTATTTAATTTAATTGAATGGGGGCTTGTTTATCTTGGTTATAGCTATAGCTAACTGTTGTTTCATTGTTCTTGTTTCGAAGTTGGCATCTCTACACACTTTTTCCTAAAGTTGGGAAATTATAGTTAGGGTCAGACACCAAAAACTCAGCTTACATCCAAACTTTCATATACAAATGTCCAGCTAGATATCATTTTAACGACGTTATTTGCAACCTGCCTTACGGCTAATTATTAAGCCAAAATTATGCTTGATAAACGGGCTATATAAAAGTTGCCATATAAACCCACAGCACAAGTGAGTGACACAACGAAAGCTGAAGTGCATATCAATGCCGGCTAAATAAATACTCTAAATAGTTTTTTAAAAATGTAATATTCTGGCACCCGGTATTACTAACTAAACGAAACAATCACCAAACAACATTGAAAAATTTATCCCGCCGTTCATTCCTGCAAAATTTAGGTATTGGGGCTGGCGCTGCGACTGCTGCGCTTACGCTGCCATCGTATATTATTCCGGGCAAAAATCATCAGAAAGTTTATGATGGTAAAAAACTAAACATTGCATTGTGCGGCCTTGGAAATTATGCAGGTGCTTTAGCTTATGGTTTGGAGACATCGCAATATTGCAGGCTGGCTGGCATTGTTACGGGCCACCCGGAAAAAGCTGAAGCATGGAAGAAGCAATATAACATTGCGAAAAAAAATATTTACAATTATCAAAACTTTGATGAGATTGTAAATAACAAAGATATTGACCTGGTGTATGTAGTATTACCAAATGCCATGCACAAAGAATTTACCATCAGGGCCGCAAAAGCAGGCAAGCACGTGATTACGGAAAAGCCAATGGCAACGTCGGTTGAAGATTGTAAAGCAATGATAAAAGCGTGTAACGATGCGGGTGTTCAACTGGCGGTTGGTTACCGTTTGCATTATGAACCTTATCATCTTGAACTTAAAAGGTTGGGACAGCAAAAAGTTTTTGGGCAGGTTCGTTTTATAGAGGCTGCTCTTGGCTATAAAACTTACGACGATGCAAAGGGATTGCAGGGAGTGGATTTTAATGATCCTACAGAATGGCGGTTAAATAAAAAAATGGCAGGTGGCGGCCCGCTTATGGATTTGGGCATTTATTGTATTCAAAGCAGCAGGTATGTTTTAGGTGAAGAACCCATTGCTGTAAGCGCCCAGTTTAGCTCGGTAAGAAGTGTAAAATTATTTGCGCAGGTGGAAGAAGCTATTACCTGGCAAATGGAATTTCCGGGTGGTACGTTATGCAGCTCTGTTAGTTCTTATGGTTATAATATTGACAGGTTTTTTGCATCAGCCGATAATGGCGAATTTGAATTGAGCCCCGGTCTTAGCTACGGACCGTTTAAAGGAAAAACAAGTAATGGTGATTTGAGTTTTCCGGATATTAATCAACAGACTACACAATTGGATGAAATAGGAAAATTGATCGTAGCGGGCAGGCCTTTGCCTGCGCATATTACAGGTGAGGAAGGAATAAAAGACATCAGAATAATTGAAGCTATTTATAAAGCTGCACAAACAGGAAGAAGGATTACCATATCCTGATCTTGTTATACTATTCAGTTCACGGGAATTGCTTGTTGCCAAACTTATATTTACGTCACTACAATTGAAAAAGACGGGCATTAAATAATTGATTATTGTTTTTTCTAAATTGCATTTACTAATGCCAATACATTTGTTGGTGGTAATACCACAGGTGTTCGGAAGAAAT
>DGQT01000114.1 GCA_002390845.1 Chitinophagaceae bacterium UBA4407
AACTGGAACATGCAATATGTTTCTGCTTATGTGGAGAAACCTGATACTTCTAAAAAAGACGAAAAGAAAAATACAGTTAATAAAACCCTGGCATATCCTTTCAATGGTTATGGCTGGAGTGAAACGCCGAAACAGGAAGACCTCTTAATTAAAAATACCACTGTATGGACCAACGAAAAAGAAGGCAATCTTGAAAACACAGATGTATTAATAAAGAATGGAAAAATTGCTTCTATTGGCAAGAACTTAAATGCGGGTAATGCAAAAGTGATTGACGGCACGGGTAAAAATTTAACCGCCGGAATCATTGACGAACATTCGCATATTGCCATGACCGGAGGCACCAATGAATGTTCCCAATCAGTAACAGCAGAAGTAAGGGTTGGCGATATTATTGACCCCGAAGACATCCAGATTTACAGGCAGCTTGCTGGCGGCGTAACAAGTGCACATATACTCCACGGAAGCTGCAATACCATTGGTGGGCAAACCCAATTAATTAAACTTCGCTGGGGTGCTAATGCTGAAGACATGAAGTTCGCCAACTGGGATCCCTTCATAAAATTTGCACTGGGCGAAAATGTAAAGCGTTCTTATGGTTCTTCCAACAACCGTTTTCCTGATACACGCATGGGCGTTGAACAGGTATTGATTGATGCCTTTACCCGTGCCAAAGATTACCAGAATGCCGGGCCAGGCAAACGCAAAGACCTTGAGCTGGAAACACTTTCGGAGATACTCAACCACAAACGATTCATCACCTGTCACTCTTACGTACAAAGCGAGATAAACATGCTGATGCACGTTGCAGACAGTTTTGGTTTTAAAGTAAACACATTTACGCACATTCTTGAAGGTTACAAAGTAGCAGATAAAATGAAAGCGCATGGCGCCGCCGCCTCTACCTTCAGCGATTGGTATAATTACAAAAGCGAAGTACAGGATGCCATCGCGTACAATGCAGCCATCATGCAGAAAGTTGGACTGATCGTTGCCGTAAACAGCGACGATGCAGAAATGGCGAGGCACCTAAACCAGGAAGCAGCAAAGAGCGTAAAGTATGGCAATGTTCCAGAGCTGGAAGCATTTAAAATGTGTACGCTTAACCCCGCAACCATGCTGCACATTGCAGACAGGGTGGGCAGTATAAAAGTTGGCAAAGATGCTGACCTTGTGTTGTGGAGCGACAATCCTTTAAGCGTGTATGCGCATCCCGAGAAAACAATGGTGGATGGAATCGTTTATTTCGATGTGCAGAAAGATGAAGCAATGCACAAGCAAATTGCAAGTGAAAGAAACAGGCTCATTCAAAAAATGATCGCTGCAAAAAAAGATGGTGCAAAAACTGCACCGGCAACAGTAACATTTGATGTAATCAATGAGTGCGAAATTGATCATCAAAAGAAAAATAATATCTGGAACGTTTCAGCTCAGCAATAGCCTGAACGTACAAGTGAGTGACACAAGTAAAGCTGATTAAAGTATCTAAAGACCACAACAAAAATTTATATGAAAAAAATTTTCCTGAGTATAACATTACTCATAACAATTATAAAATTGCAGGCACAAGAAACCGTTTACCCGGCACCGGCACAATCAGGCAATATTGTGCTTACACATGCAACCATACACATTGGAAATGGCCAGGTTTTACAAGATGCAATGATACTGTTCCGCGATGGAAAAATCGTAAGCGTTGGACCAACCGAACCGATAAAGGATAATGCCAAAATTATTGACTGCACCGGCAAGCAAATTTATCCCGGCCTTATCTCCCCTGTTACAGATTTAGGCTTAAGTGAATTAAGCGCTGTACGCTCTACAAATGATAACTACGAACTTGGCGATATTAACCCAAACATTCGTTCACTCATTGCATACAATACCGATTCAAAAGTTATTGATAATACACGCAGTAACGGCATTTTACTCGCCAATGTAATTCCGCAGGGCGGCATTATCAGCGGGGCTTCTTCTGTGGTGCAGCTCGATGCATGGAATTGGGAAGATGCAGCTTATCAAACAGATGGTGGCATACATTTTAATATGCCTTACCTCGAAAGATTTTCTACCGAAGGCGACGACCCTCTGAAAACAGGAATGGATCAAATAGAAAACATACGCAATTTTTTTCGCCAGGCCAAAGCTTATCTCGATGAAACTAAGCACGAACACTCCAATCTTAAGTTTGAAGCGGTAAAAGGTTTATTCAATAAAACACAAATATTTTTTGTGCATTGCGAGCTGGTAAAAGAAATGATGATCGCTGTAGAGTTTGCAAAAGAATTTGGTTTTAAAACAGTGATCGTTGGGGGTACCGATAGTTATAAGATCACTGATTATCTCAAGCAAAACAATATCGCCGTTGTACTTAACGAAATGAACACGCTGCCTGCCCTGCAGGACGATGATGTTGATATGCCATTTAAAACGCCGTATCTTTTACAGCAGGCTGGTGTTGTTTATTGCATCAGCGATCCCAATCAATCTACACGTTTCCGCAACCTTGCTTTTAATGCAGGTATTGCAGCAGGGCATGGCTTAACAAAAGAACAGGCGCTGCAGGCTATTACACTTAACACCGCGAAAATTTTGGGTATTGGCGACAGAACAGGCTCGTTGGAAGCTGGAAAAGATGCCAACATTATTGTAAGCGACGGAGACATTCTCGACATAAGAACCAACAATGTTATCTATGCCTTTATACAGGGCCGCCAGATAAATTTAGACAACAAACAAAAGCAGTTGTACGAGAAGTATAAGTACAAGTACAACCTGAAATAGTGGTTTAACTTTACACCAATAAAAAGGCTTCGTTTATAAACGAGGCTTTTTTATTTTATGAACCCTGCTAAAGAATATCTATGAGGCTTTTGTTGCGTCGCACTCTTCGGCTGCCATAGCTTTATTGAGCAAAGCCGCCTGCCTCCTTAAAACAATAAAATAATGCGTGCAGGGAAAATAAAAGCACCTGCATGCCTTCTACTCTACAATTTTATTGAGCTTTTATTTTGACGCGGGTTACAACACATAACAGCGGTAACGGCTTTAATCTCTTAATCAGGCTGCCGTTAATTGATACGCCTTATCCGTTAACTGAAACCCCAATAATATTAAAAGGTGTTTATTCATTGCCAATCGCTGAACATCTTTACATTATTAAACCTATTAACCAAAACTATTTTTATGAAATTAAGATTTACAGCAATCGCCGCAACCGCACTATTTGTAATTACTACATCAAAAGCACAAAATACTTTTCCCGCAAATGGTAATGTGGGCATAGGTACTTTAACGCCCACTTCTACACTGCATGTGGTAGGCACTTCCCGCTTTGGAGGCAACACCAATAATGCCAGGTTTGCCGGCAATGGAAGTTTATCCCTGGTTGGAACTGCTAATTATCTTGTTAGCGGCAACCGCTATGTATTTCAATATGCCACCAATACCAACTATGGCTTGATATTTAATTCAACAGACATGCGGTACGAATTTTTGGATGCTGCTCAAAGGCCAGTGTTTCGCGTACATGCAGATAATGGCCAGGGCTTTTTAAGCGGCGGTTTACAGATAAGCAACAGCAACGAAAATCTGTTGGGCAATATGCGTTTTTCAGGTACCGATTTTGAAGGGTATGATGGTAGTACCTGGAAATCGTTTACCCAAAAAGGATGGTTGCTTACGGGCAACACAGCAACCAATTCTGCTACAAATTTCATGGGTACTATTGATTATGCTCCCATTGTCTTTAGGGTAAATAATACAAGAGCAGGTTATTTGGGCGTTAATTATGGCAATACCAGTTTTGGTTATCAAAGTTTGCTTTTAGATGATGATAATGATCTTAATTATAACTGTGCTTTTGGTGCCTACTCCCTCAAAAGCAATTTAACTGGCGGCAATAATACGGCACTTGGTTTAAGTGCGTTGGAGTTTAATGGTTCAGGATCCGGCAATTCCGCTACCGGCATGTATGCCATGCAATACAATACAACCGGTTATGGCAATACAGCCAATGGGCAATATGCACTTCGGGCGAATACGACCGGCTTTGGCAATACAGCAATTGGTGATGGAACCCTTACAAATAGTATTACCGGGGGTTCAAATACCGCAGTCGGCCGGGCTGCATTAATTCAAAACACTACAGGAAACTCAAATACAGGTATTGGAGCGGCTGCATTATATTTCAATTTGACCGGCGAGCAAAATACTGCCTTAGGAGGAAATGCACTCAGTGGAAACAATATTGGTTCATTAAATACAGCAGTAGGTTATAATTCCATGTTCAGTAATACAAGTGGCCTTAGTAACACATCTTTAGGCGAAAGTGCTTTATACGATAATGGAATTGGAGTAGAAAATACAGCTGTAGGAGTAAATGCCGGGCGATCTAATTTTTCCGGGTCATATAATACCAGCATTGGTGCGCAATCGGGTACAACCGGGCCTGGCTTTAGCAACGGAACTACGCTTGGTTATCAGGCGAAAACAACCGCAAGCAACCAGGTACGCATTGGCAACAGCAGCGTTACCAGCATAGGTGGTTATAAAGCATGGACCAATCTCTCCGATGGGCGTGTAAAGAAAAACATTAAAGCCAATGTACCCGGGCTTGCTTTTATCAATCTGCTTAAACCGGTAACGTATAACCTGGATCTGGATGCCGCCGATAAAATAATGGGGGTCTCTGAACTAAAAGATAAGACAGGTAAAAACAGGCAGGTTTCGGTAGAAGAAACGAATGCACGAAAGGCACAGCAAGAAATACTTTGTACTGGTTTTATAGCGCAGGAAGTTGAGGCATCTGCCAAAAAACTAGGCTACGATTTTGAGGGCGTTGATGTTCCCAAAAATGATAAAGACCTTTATGGCCTGCGCTACAGCGAATTTGTAGTGCCTCTCGTAAAAGCAGTGCAGGAACTTTCTAAAGAGAACGATGCATTAAAAGATCAGAACACTGAACTGGAAGACCGTTTGCAAAAAATAGAAGCATTACTGGCTGGTCAAACTAATTCAACGGTTACAGGTTCGGCCAGTTTACAAAAGATTGTAATTGCAGACGGTGGTTCATTGGATCAAAACATACCCAACCCTTTTAAAAATGTAACTACAATCAATTATACCTTACCACAAAAATATACTTCAGCTAAAATGGTAATCACAGATAAGAGTGGTAAAATTATTAAACAGATAAACGTCTCCGGAGTTGGCAAAGGCACCGTTCAGTTAGATGCGGCAACCCTTTCATCTGGCAGTTACCAATATGCTTTATGGCTTGATGGCAAACTATCGGGCAGCAAACAAATGGTGCTTGTAAAATAATCACCACCACAACATTTTTTATAAATATTCAGGCGCAACAGCCTGAATATTTTTTTGCTAATAACCAATAAAAAAGTTTTGTGTACGGGCTGTTTTTTGCTGACATAATATCTAAAGCAAAAGAGTGCGACGCAAGAAAAGCCTCATAGTAAACCTTCAGTTGGGCTACAAAAAATACCAATAAAAAAGGTTACCGTTTTGTACCCGGCAACCTTATAAAAATTGAAATCATTTTTTGCTATACGCTAAACATCCGAACCATCGTATGCCCATTTAAGCAGGGTTGCGCCCCATGTAAAACCACCACCAAAAGAAACGAGAATAATATTATCGCCTTTCTTTAAACGAGGTTCCCACTCCCACAAACAAAGTGGAATGGTTCCGGCAATGGTATTGCCCAAACGTTCAATGTTTACCATTACTTTTTCCATTGGCATACCAACGGTTTGCGCAACCGCTTCAATGATACGCAGGTTAGCCTGGTGCGGCACTACCCATGCAATATCTTCGGTTGTAAGGTTGTTGGCTTTCATTACATTCACAATAGATTCACTCATGCCCGAAACTGCATGTTTATAAACGGCTTTGCCATCCATAAATGCATAATGTTCGCGCCTGTCAACGGTTTCATGCGAAGCGGGACTTAATGAACCACCTGCTTTCTGGTGCATTAACTGGCGGCCAAAACCGTTGCTGCGAAAATAACTGTCTAGAATACCAACGCTTGAATCTTCGGATGGTTCAACCAAAGCTGCTGCCGCTCCATCGCCAAAAAGGATGCAGGTATTGCGGTCCTGGTAATCGATAAAAGGGCTCATGTTATCGGCACCAACGACTATAATTTTTTTAAATCTGCCGCTTTCAATATAAGTGGCGGCAGTAGTTAACCCATAAATAAAGCCGCAGCAGGCTGCGGTAAAATCGTAGCCCCATGCATTTACTGCACCGATCTTCCAGGCAATATAAGCCCCGGTTACGGTAAGTTGCATATCGGGTGTCATGGTGCTGCATATAATACACTCAATATCTTTCGGGTCGAGATTCTTTTTGGTGAGAATCTCATTAATGGCTGCAATGGCCAGGTCGCTGGTGGCTTTTGTAGGATCTTTCAAAATCCTTCTTTCGCCAATACCGGTGCGGGTGCGGATCCATTCGTCGCTGGTATCTACAAGGCCTTCAAGTTCTTTGTTCGTAAGCCTGTATTCTGGAACATAGCCGCCCATACAGGTAATTGCTGCGTTAATTGTGTGCGTAGGTTTCATGGTTTTATCAATAGAATTAAATTAAGCGCTTTGCTTAGGTTTGATTAATCTTTTAGTGCTGATTCTATAACTGTTTGCATTTTATAAAGGCATTTTTTTTGAGCCCCGCTTTATTGCTGCTATCATCGTCTCTTGCGTCGCACACTTTTACTTTCGGTAATACTATTCTGCATTGTGCAACCAGGTTTTACAATTCTTACAACAAGAAAGGCGAAAATTACAATTTTTCAGCCACAATTTCTGCATAGCTTCCATTTGTTAGCTTTGTAACAGAAATAAGGTTGTTATGAATAAACTTGAAAATTATGTTTTGGGAAAATGGATACAGGGCGATGGCGATGGTCAGCTTTTATACAATGCTGTTACAGGCGAAGCGGTTGCCGCCGCCACAACAAAGGGATTGGATTTTAAATCAATCTTAGAATATGGCAGAAATACAGGGTCACCGTTGTTGTGCAAAATGACTTTTCAGCAAAGGGGATTGATGCTACGCTCACTCGCTTTGCATTTACAAAAACACCTGGATAAATTTTATGAAATAAGTTATAAAACAGGCGCTACCAAAGCCGATAGCTGGGTAGATATTGAAGGTGGAATCGGCAACCTTTTTGCCAATGCATCGTTGCGCCGAAAATTCCCTGATGAAAGTTTTTGTCTTGATGGCGAAAGCCACAACCTAAGTAAGAATGGCACTTTCATCGGACAACATATTTTAGTGCCCAAAGAAGGTGTGGCTGTTCATATTAATGCATTTAATTTTCCGGTATGGGGTATGCTTGAAAAGGTTGCGGTTAATTTACTGGCTGGTGTTCCGGCACTTGTAAAACCCGCAAGCATTACCTCTTATCTAACTGAAATTGTTGCAAAAGAAATTATCGCTTCGGGTATATTGCCTGAAGGCGCACTGCAATTGATTTGTGGTTCTGCAGGCGATTTGCTGGATCATGTAACCGCACAGGATGTTGTAACATTTACCGGCTCTGCCACCACAGGTTTAATGCTGAAAAGTAATCAGAATATTCTTCGGGAGAATGTTCCTTTTAATATGGAAGCAGATTCTCTGAATTGTATTGTACTTGGCGAAGACATTAACCCTGACATGCCGGAGTGGGATATTTTTATAAAAGAAGTACGCAAAGAAATGACAACGAAGGCCGGGCAAAAATGTACTGCCATTCGCAGAATATTTGTGCCTGCAAATAAACTGGAAGATGTGCACATTGCATTAGGTAAAGCATTGGCGCAAACAAGTATTGGAAATCCCTTAAATGAAAAAGTAAGAATGGGTCCACTGGCAGGACAAAGCCAGCGCGTTGAAGTAAAGGAACAGGTGCAAAAGTTACTGGCTTCTTCTCAAATTATTTATGGTTCGCTGGACAGTGTTGAAGTAATTGATGCCGATGCAAACAAAGGCGCTTTTATAAGCCCGTTGCTTTTGCTGGATGAAAATCCGTTGTTATCAAATGCTGTTCATGAAGTAGAAGCATTCGGACCAGTTGCCACTTTAATGCCTTATCAAAATATGGATGAAGCCATTCATCTTTCGCGTATGGGCAAAGGCTCTTTGTGTTCTTCAATTGTTACAGCGAATGATGCCATTGCAAAACAATATGTGCTGGGTGCAGCAAATTATCATGGAAGAATTTTAGTACTGAATAATGATTGCGCCAAAGAAAGTACAGGTCATGGTTCGCCGTTGCCATTATTAATTCATGGTGGCCCCGGACGTGCGGGTGGGGGAGAAGAAATGGGTGGTGTACGTGGTGTAAAACATTATATGCAGCGCGTTGCAATACAGGGCTCGCCTACAACACTCACGGCGATTACCAATGTTTACCAGCCGGGCGCAAAAGGAATAAATGATTCTGTGCATCCATTTAGAAAACACTTTGAAGAAATACAAATAGGCGAGCAGTTAATAACCGGCAAAAGAACCATTACCGATGCCGATATCAATTCTTTTGCCAACCTTAGCTGGGATCATTTTTATCCCCACACAGATCATACATCCCTTGAAGGAACTTTGTTTGAACATCCTGTTGCGCATGGTTATTTGGTATTAAGTTTTGCTGCAGGTTTATTTGTTGAAAACAGCGCCAAATGCCCGGTACTGCTCAATTACGGCATTGATGAACTGCGTTTTACCAAGCCGGTTTATGCGGGCACTACCATGTATGTGCGCTTTACCTGCAAAGAAAAAATTGCACAGGAGCCAAAAGATGAAAATGATATTCCAAAAGGTATTGTAAAGTGGTATGTAGAAATGCTGGATACCAATAATGAACATTTAGGAATAGGAACCATTCTTACAATGGTGGCGAAGAAAAAATAAATACATTTTTTGGAGCCGGGCAATAAAATATGAATGAGGCTTTGGTTGCGTCGCACACTTGTACTGAAGTAATTCTATTCTTCTTTTAACAACTAAAAATCCGTTGCAAATTTCTGAAGTTTATAAATCAGGCAACGTCTTATTTTGTGCGTGCTCATAATAGTTATGAACGAACAAGAGAGCGACGCAAGAGGCGATGCCATGAAAAATTATAAGCTGGGCTCATAAAATTCTTCTGCAATAACCATTGAAATAAAATTAATTTTACAACTTATAAAGCCAATAAAAAATGATACAGGAATTTAAAGAAGGCTATGTAAAAGTTGAAAGGGAACATGGCATTGCTACCATAGAATTCTTCCACCCGCAAAGCAATTCATTACCTGGCAAAATTTTAGAAACACTTGCACAGGATATTCATGGCGAAGGTTTGAACGGCGACATTAAAGTAATTGTATTACGCTCTGCAGGCGATAAGGCCTTTTGTGCCGGCGCTTCATTCGATGAGTTAATGGCCATTGAAAATGAAGAACAGGGTTTAAAATTTTTCAGTGGTTTTGCGCATGTGATTAACGCCATGCGTAAGTGCCCGAAATTTATTATTGCCCGCATACATGGCAAGTGTGTTGGCGGCGGTGTGGGTATTGCTGCTGCTGCTGATTATGCGATTGCCGCAGAAGGTGCAGAAATAAAACTGAGTGAACTTGCCTTAGGAATTGGACCCTTTGTAGTAGGCCCAGCGGTAGAAAGAAAATTAGGTGTTTCTGCATATACGCAGCTTGCAATAGATGCAGGTTTGTGGCGCCCGGCAGACTGGGCACGCCGTAAAGGTTTGTATGCAGAACTTCACAATGAAGTTGCCGGAATGGATGACAGTATTGCAAGACTATCCACATCCTTATCGCACTACAACCCGGATGCAATGAAGGAACTGAAAAAAGTTTTATGGAAAGGTACAGATCACTGGGATGAATTGCTTAAAGAAAGGGCAGGCATCAGCGGACGTTTGGTACTGAGCAGTTATACAAAAGCTTTCATAAAAAAATTTAAAGAAAAAGTTTAATCGTACTCTTCTATTTCAGACACACCAATGGAATAAATTTTATTATTCTCTAACCTGAAAACAATCTGGTTGCTGCTGTCGTCTGCATATAAATAAATGCTCGACTTTGTTTTGCTTTTTACTGTATTGTCATTTTCGTAATCGGGTATAATCATCAACCTGTAACCATCGTACGTGGTAATGATTTTTACTTTATCGTCGCCAATAACAATACCAGATGGTGTTTTAACCAATGGGCTGCTACTCATTATTGCCCAAAGAATAATATCTGATTTGTTATCGTCAATAAACCGTTTATTTAATATAACGGAAACATCCAGGTCTTTGTATTTATATTCAAAAGTGTCCATCATCCATTCATCTTTGCCTAAAAGATTTTTTAGTTTAATGGTTTGATTTAATAATTTCTCCAGCTCTGCTTTTTTCATCCCGATCTTAAAATCGGCAATCCCATTCATCGTTACTTTGTAGCTGTTGGTTTGTGCTGTAAGATTTGTATAAATCAAAACAAACAAAAGAAGTAATACCTTTCTCATGAATATTAAAGTTTTACATTTTGGTGATACACAATTTTAATAATGATAATTTTCAGTTGCTGTGCGATAAACTCGGCAAGAAAGATAAGCATCTTCGTTCGATTATTAAAACACATGGCTATCCTCCATTATGGAGCCGTGCGCCTTCTTTTACAACACTCATTAATATTATTTTAGAACAACAGGTTTCGCTTGCGTCTGCAAGGGCTGCGTTCTTAAAACTTCAGGAAAAGATTGGTCATATAACTCCTGAAAAAATTTTATTGCTCAGCGACTGGGAATTAAAAACCTGCTATTTCAGCAGGCAGAAAATAATTTACGCAAGGCATCTTGCAACAGCAATTGTAAATAAAGAACTGGTATTTGATGAACTGAATATTTTACCTGACGAAGCAATAAAAACCCAACTTAAAAAAATAAAAGGTATTGGCGACTGGACGGTAGATGTATATTTAATGATGTCGCTCAACCGCTGTAATTGTTTCCCCACAGGCGATATAGCTTTAATAAAAAGTATTAAAGAAGTAAAAGACCTACCCGCCGAAACCACAAAAGAAGAAATTTTACAAATAGCAGAAGCATGGAAGCCATACAGAACTGTTGCTGCTTTTTTACTTTGGCATGCATACATTATAAAGCGAAACATAAAGTTTTAATGATGCATAAATTACAGTACCCATGTTTGTAGTTTCTTTTTAAACAATCATCTTAACAAACCACCAGCCCACAAAACTGCATAATAAGCTTTCTGGTATTTTACCCGAAGTTCAATTAATTTTTGTGCTGTTTCAATCACTTTATTTTCACGTGTATTTACCAGAAATAAACTGCTTTCTCCGTTCCTGAGTTTCAAATCTTCCTGCTTTAAAATGGTGGTGTAATTATTAAACATATCCTGTGTTATCTGCAACTGTTTCTGATATTGTGTTACTTCATTATAGTAACTGCGAATTTTGTTTTCGGTTTCCCTTCGCTTTGCAGATAAGGCGTAATTTGTTTCTTCAATTTTTAATTTGGCAGCACGGTAATCGCCACGGCCTTCACGCAAAAAAAGCGGTAGTTTAAAATTAATTCCCCATTTATAATTGTTTTGTAAAAAAGCTGCATCCAACCCTTTTACTACATTGTAATCTTTGTTCAGCAGGTTTGCTTTTGCATTTAGTTCGGGCAACAGGCTTTGAAACTTTAACCTGCGCTCCACATTCAGCGCGGCAAGTTTATAGTTGTAGCTGCGCAGTAAAGGATTATCAATTAATGATTGTGCTACAATCTGCTCAAGTGGTTGCGGGGCAAGGCTTACAGCAAATTGCACTGTATCGGGAACATACTGTTCCGGCAACTGAAAAGCACTGTCGTTTTGCTGCCACAAAAAATTTGAAAGTTCGATAGCCGCGTTATTTATTTTAAGCACCGCATCGGCCTGAAGCATTTCAAAATTTTGCACCTGTGTCAATGCTTCCAGTGTATCCATTGCTGCACGGTCGCCATTTTTGTATGCGATGTTTACCAACCTGAAACGCGCTGCTGACAATTGTAAATATTTTGTATAAACTGCATACAACTGGTAACTGCCCGCCCATTGCCAGTAAGCGTTGTACGCATCGAACAGCAGGTTGTTTATTACCTGAAGCCGCTCCTGTTCGCTTTGGCTGCTGAATATTTTTGCCTGCTGCAATGCAGCACGACGCTTATCAATCAACAGGCCTTTTGCCAGCGGCACTTCAAAGCCCAGGTAACTGGTATTGCCACTGGTAACTTCTGGATTTAAATATTTGCCGCCATTGCTTTCAATGCCCGCCTTTATATCAACACCAAATGTTGTGGGTATTTTTAATTCGGGGTTTGTATAGAAATAATAGTTTGTGCCATCGAATGTTTTGCGCGAAGCATCGAGTGTAAGTGCCGGATCGAAACCGCCACGGGATGCAAGCAGTTGCGCAGCTGCTTTTTGCACCAGTATATCCGATTGCTTTGCAACGGGGTGATACAGTTTTACCTGAGTAATGAATGCATCAACAGAAAAAAGTTCAGGCTTGTTTTGCTGCGCACGCAATTGAGTATTCAGCAAAACAAAAATGACTATTAAAAAATTTTTCATTGTATTATTTTATGAACCCGGCAGCAGCTTTTTATGGCATCGCCTGTTGTGTCACTCCCTTGTACTTAAGAATAGCTGTGAGCTTTTGGCTGCGGGCTAAGAGCCCCTGTATTTTGCTCATAGCTCGCAGCTTGTTCAGTCGTAATCGGAACGTACAAGTGAGTGACACAACAAAAGCTTCATTCATATTCTTTAGCCCCTTTAAAAAATTGTATTTATTTCTTTTCTACTGTTTCTTTTGCCTTGTAATATTCAGGAGGGAAGCCATTAATATTGCGCCATAACTCGTACCCAATGGCCACATCTTTAAGCAGTGCAATTCCATTGGCGCCACCACCCATTCGCAATTGTGCGGGCCAGCGTTTTTCGTTCGGGTCTTCGCTAACGAGCACCCTGAATTTGCCATCTTTGTTGGTATTGTTTTCCACTGCAGCAACAACGCCCCCAAAGGTTCCATACGATGCTTCTGGCCAGCCGGTAAAAACGATTGCGGGAAAACCATCGAAAATAAAACGCACTTTCTGCCCTTTGGAAATCAGCGGCTGATCCATAGGTTCTACAAACATTTCTATTGCATACTGAAAGTGATCGGGTACAATTTCAACGATCATATCTCCCTCTTTCAACATCTCGCCGATGCCTGCTTTTTGTGCTGCGGTTATCTGCCCGCTTTGTGGTGCCAGCACGTAATACAACTTGTTGCGCACATCGTAACTGGCATACATATTCTGTAGTTTAGAAATGTCGGCCTCTGTAGATGCGGCGCTGGAAAGTGAAGCAAAACGGTCTCCTTCTGCTTTAGAAATTTTATCGGTATAATCCTGTATGATACTGTTTTTTTCAATTTGCAAATTGATCAATTCCTGTTTCGATTGCAGTAGTTTATTTTCGGCACCAATGCGTTTTGCCTGTGTATTCTGGTAACTTACTTTTCTTCTTTCAAAGTCTACGAGTGATATTACACCACTGTCGAGCATTTGTTTTGCCGCATCGATCTGCCGCTGGTTTACGCTAAGTTCATTTACTGCAGCAGCAAAATCCATGCTATCGCTTTGCAGTTTTAAGTTTTGCTGCTGCAGTTTTATTTGCAACTGGTTTAATTTAAGGTCACGTGACTGTAACAGCGCTCTGGCTTGTGTTTCAGCGGTTGCCGCTTTATTTTTATATCCCCCGGCAGATAATCCTTTGGCATTAATCTGCTGTTGGGTACGCTCCAGTAATTGGGGATCTAAGTAATCAACTTTTACTTCGCCAAGTTGCAAAATGGTATCGCCTTCTTTTACATTATCGCCTTCTTTTACAAACCATTTTACCACACGGCCGGCAATGATATTATTTACCTGCTGCGGTCTTTGTTCGGGCCTTAGGGTGGTAACGGTTCCTTTGGCTTTTATGTTCTGTGTCCACGGAAGAAACATGAATGCAACAAGCGCAATCAATATTCCCGTCATCCATTTTCTTACGGTACTTTTTTTATTAATACGGTAAACAGATTTAAAAGAATGATAAGCAGCATTTGCCTGCACATCATCTATTTCACTGTTTAAAAAATTGTTCATCGTCTAATTTATTTTTGATTGAATATCCTGCCAGCTACCTGCGGCAGCAATGGACCCTTTGTTAAGCCACAACACCTTTTCGCAGGCCTGTGCGATTTCGGCATTGCCTGTTGCAATTATGATGGTTGCATTGATATCGTTTTTTAAATAAGCCAGTATGCGTTGCGCATATATGCTGTCCAGATCGTGCAGCGGTTCTTCAAGCAGCAATAGCCTGTGGTTGCCCAGTAAGGCCCGGATTAATAAAATAGTTTGTACAACTTTCTTCGACAATTTCTTTCCTGCAGGATCGAGCAATGTATCATAACCTTCTTTTTGCGCCTGAACAAACTCTGTTAAGCCTGTAACATTTGCGATGGCTGTTACTTCGCCTATAGTTATAGCTTCGTTGCCCATTGTTAAGTTATCCAATAAACTACCTTTAAAAATATCCTGAGCATTTAATAAAATACCGGTTTGAGACCGAATGGAATTCAGGCTGTAATTACCAATAGGCACATCGTCTAATAAAACATTGCCATTGAAATCTTTAAAAGCGCCTGTAAGTAACCGTAGTATAGTTGATTTACCCGAGCCCGATTTGCCCATTACTGCAATATGCTGCCCCGGCTGTACCGTAAAGGAAAGGTTGTTTAAAACTCTGTTGCCTCCCGCATATTCAAAACTTACATCATCAAAGCAAATGGCAACACCTGCCTGTTTTTTTTCCAGGGCAATGCTTCCTTCACTTTCGGTTTCGCTGTTGGTTACTTTGCCTAATTTTTCCAATGCCGTTAAAACATCATATACTTTATCGAGGCTGGTTATAAATTTTTCTACTGCGCCAATTATAGTGAGTATTACAATTTCTGCCGCTACAAACTGCCCAATATTCAATTGTTGATCAACTAATAAAAAAGAGCCCACAATAAGCATAGCTGCAGTAATAACCACTTTAAAAGTTACCAGGCTCCAGTACTGTTTGAGTAGTACCCGGAAATGTTCTGTTGATGAATTAAGGTATCCTGCGGTTAGCTCATCGGTTTCTTTCAGGTGAAGCGAAGTGCCTTTTGAATATTTAAATGTTTTAATAGTTCGGGCAATTTCCTGCAGCCAGGATGCCACGTTATATTTATAATCACTTGCACGCATGCTCGTTTCCATTCCTTTTACAGAAGTAAAACGCAAGATAATTATGAGCATCAAAAACAATACAAGACCAAACACAATAAAAACAGGATGGTAAAACGACAACAGTATTAATCCAAAAATCATCTGAATAGTTGCAGCAGGAATATCAAGCAATAGTTTCGACATGCCTTTCTGCAAACTCATGGTATCAAAGAAGCGGTTTACAAGTTCAGGAAGATAGTAATTATCCATCTTCTGGATGTTCATTTTTGGCAGCCTGTCGGCAAACTCAAACGCATAACGTACAAAAATTTTTTGTTCTATTTTCTCTGTCAACTGCATTTGCTTTACCTGCAACAGGCCACTGAAAAAAACCCCTGTTACCACCAGTGTAATAAGTATAACAATAGAAGTAGAAACACTGCCAGCGAGTACAAAGCTTATAATTGTTTGAATACCGAGTGGCAAAGAAAGTTGTACCAGCCCAGAAAAAATTGAGAAGGCGTATATAGCATAAATATCTTTCCTGTCGAGTACCAGCAGTTTGTACAACTTTGACAGTGCTGCCCCCAGTGCCTTTTGTGCGGTTACTGTAGCCATGAATTTAATTTCTTTGAGAATATTTGTTCGTTTTTGCCGGGCGTTATAACAGCTATTGGGCTTAGCTTGCGTCGCACACTTGTGCTATTGTAATACTATTTAGCTTTAACAGCCGACCCTGCAATACTAAAGATCATCATATTCGTACAGGTCGTCTATATGTGTACCTGCTTCCATTTCAAAAATGGGATTAATAATACCATCTTTTAAGCCATATACCCAGCCATGTAAATGGGGTCTTTGTTCGTGTTTCCATGCCCGTTGAACAATTGACGTTTTTGCAAGATCCATTACCTGTTCTTTTACGTTTAATTCGCATAGCCTGTCTGCACGCAAGTCTTCGTTTTCAATTGCATCCAGCTCTTTCTTATGCAGGCGGTATACATCTTTAACATTTCGAAGCCACATATTTAGCACTTGTTTATAATCATGGTTCCCCATTGCAGCTTTTATACCTCCGCAACCATAATGACCACAAACAATTATATGTTTAACCTTAAGGTGGTTTACCGCATACTCTACTACACTTAATACGTTAACATCTGTGTTTACCACCATGTTTGCTATGTTACGGTGCACAAATATTTCACCCGGTTGTGTACCGGTAATTTTATCTGCGGGTACCCGGCTGTCGCTGCAACCGATCCACAGAAATTCAGGTGTTTGCAAATGAGCCAGCCTGTTAAAATAATCGGGATCTTCTTCTATCATTTCGCTAGCCCAGGCTTTATTTTCAAGTAATAGTTTTTCGTATGGTGTCATAAAATTTTTTTTTGGTTAATCAATATTAAAATTATCTGTTATGGTTTAAAAAATTCTTTTAAACTATACTTTACATAAGTACCATCCTGTAATAAAGTTGCGAGTTGCGACAGGCTTACACACTTCGCGTAAACGTTGCCATGAAAACGGAACTGTGAAACGAGCGTGGCAAGTAAAGTTCATTAATGATTTATTGTTGGGAACAAAAAAATTTGTTATACGGTTTCAAAAAGCTCTATGTTTTCTTTGCTTTCCACTATAAGCTGATGATCTTTTTTTACCTGGCTCTTTTTAATTTCAACTTTTATATTTTTCAAATGGGCGTGGTGCATAAAATCGTTAATTACTTCTATTACATCTTTATCAATAAAATCTGCCCTGGAAATATCAATGAGCACGAAGGCATTTGCCGGAACCTTCTCCAACTTTGCTTTAATAATCGGTTTATTTAAAAATGAGACATCTTTACGTAGCCGGAAAAGATATTTATCCTTATCGTGTACTATAAACAAAGCTGTTTTAAAATTACTACGCATTACAAAGAACAGACCTACAATTATGCCTATAATAATACCAATTAAAAGATCAGTAAAAATAATGGATACTACTGTTACAATAAAAGGAATAAACTGATCTAATCCTTTTTGATATAGCTTCTTAAATATTGATGGCTTTGCCAGCTTAAAACCCGTATAGATAAGAATAGCTGCCAGTGCAGATAAAGGAATACGCTGCAACAAAGATGGTATAAAAGCCACGCTCAATAGTAGTAAAATACCGTGTGAAATGGCCGATAGTTTTGATTTTGCCCCGGCACCAACATTGGCTGAAGTGCGCACCACCACTGATGTTACAGGCAAGCCGCCTAATAAACCAGAAATGATATTACCAATTCCCTGTGCTTTTAATTCGCGGTTGGTTGGGGTGACCCTGTTGTAAGGGTCAAGTTCATCAGCAGCTTCGATATTGAGCAAAGTTTCGAGGCTTGCTACAATAGCTAGTGTAATTGCCGTAATCCATACAGTGGTATTATTTATTTGGCTCCAGTCGGGTGGAATAAAGAATGTAAAAAAATCCTGCATACTGGAAGCAACGGGGAGACTTACCATTTGATCTTTGCTCAATATAAATGAACTGCCTTTCGAAAGTTCATTTATTCCGATACCCGTAAGTACTACTATAAGCGGCGCTGGTATTAATTGAAGTATTTTTGATTTTTTAACAAGCACCTTATCCCATAAAATCTGAATACCGAGCGAGGCAAAGCCAATAATCAAAGCCAGTGAGGTAATTTTATTAAAGGCGGTAAAGATTTCACTGAAAGTATTGCCATCATCCTTTTGAATAAACTTATAATCACCTTCAAAATCTGCATCATACCCTATTAAGTGTGGTATTTGTTTTAGTATAAGAATAATTCCAATAGCTGTAAGCATTCCTTTTATTACACTTGTGGGTACATAATCTCCCAGTACACCTGCCTTTGCGAAACCAAATATTACCTGTATTACACCTGCTATTATTACAGCTAAAAGAAAAGCCTCGTATGCCGGCATTTTGATTATAGCTGCGGCTACTATAGCTGTAAGACCCGCAGCCGGACCGCTTACACTTAGCTGAGACCCACTCAATGTACCAATTACAATCCCGCCGATAATACCGGCAATGATACCCGAAAATAAAGGTGCGCCGGAACCTAACGCAATACCCAAACAGAGGGGCAATGCCACAAGAAATACAACAACAGAAGCTGAAAAATCAGCAACTGCATACCTGAAAATATTTTTCATGCAATAATTTAAGTTGAGATATTAAAATATAGGGCTGGCAATAAAATAATCTATTGCTTACAGACGAGTAAAAATGTTTATGAAAATAAATTAGGCAATATTGGGGGGAGGTGTATTTATTTCGCCTGCGTAATTTAAGGGGATGCTACACGCATAATAAATATAAGAATCAGCGTTATTGATTACTGAAAGTAAAAGATGTGAATTAGACGAAAATAAAAGCTGATCATCAAAAGTGGTAAATTTCTTTACGAGTTCATTACCTTCTTCTAAACTATGAGGCAATTCTTCATTTATTTGGTTGCTAAAAAGAACATAGCCCACCTTTTGCAATGGCAATACCTGCAGCAGCAGTGTAAATAATAAGCCTATTGAAATTAGTTTTTTCAGCATAAGAAATGTTGCAAAGAAAGTAACTAGCTATAACAACACAAGCGTTAGTAAAAAAGTTTAACATAAACATGACTGACGAATATAAAACAATAAGCTAAGGGCTAGTAAGAGTTCTGAAATGTTATAGAGTACAAGAGTGCGACGCAAGAAAAGATGATTAGTGGTACTTTGCCGGTGTCAAAAAAATACCAGAAAATAAATAATTATTGAACTGACTGCCAGGGACCTTAATTTTTTATTATCTTAACCGATCAATCAGAGCAAAACCAAGAAAGCAATTGATACTTTTACGGCATATCCCTTTTCTTAAAGCAGTTTTTTTGCACAGTATTACTGCTTTTGGCGGGCCTCAGGGTCATTTTGGTATGATGCTGAAGACTTTTGTAAATCAACGCAAAGATGTGACAGAACACGAGCTGCTGGAATACAATGCTTTCTGCCAAATGCTACCCGGTGCTTCATCTACTCAAACCCTAACATTAATTGGATATAAAAGGGGGGGCTTACCTCTTGCAATTTTAACATTGATCATATGGATTTTGCCTGCATGTATATTAATGGGAGGGCTTTCTTTTTTGCTTGATTATTTTAATGACCGCCCCGGATACATTGAAGCTTTTAAATTTATTCAGCCTATGGCTGTCGGATTTATTGCATTTTCGGCCTACCGCATGTCGAAGATATCAATCAATAACCCTATTACACGCATTATTATGGTGGTAGGCGCTTTACTCACCTTTCTTCTTTTTAAGACCCCTTGGATTTTTCCGGGAATTATTATAGCCTCGGGAATAGCTACAAACTTTAGTGATAAGCGTATACCACAAAAGGGTATTCCGCCAAAAAAGATAAAATGGGCCAACATACTTATTTTCTTTGCTGTATTTCTAATTGCAGGTATACTTAGCGAAAAAGCTAGAACAGAGAATTGGAAAAATAGAGGGCAGTACAACCTTTTTGAAAATTTATACAGGTTTGGTAGCCTTGTTTTTGGGGGAGGAGACGTATTAATTCCAATGATGTATCAACAATATGTAGTAAGACCAAGTACAGAAAGGATTGAAGAAATCAATCCAAATGTATTACGGATTGATCAGCATGATTTTTTAACCGGGTCAGGAATTGTACGTGCTATTCCTGGTCCTGTATTTTCTATTGGGGCCTTTATGGGCGGTATGGCATTAAAAAATAAAGACCCTCAACCACAAATGCAGCTGTTTGGTTGCATAATAGGTTCTGTTGCAATTTTTCTTCCAAGCGCATTGCTTGTGTTGTTCTTTTTTCCTGTTTGGCAAAACCTAAAAAGATATGCTATAATTTTTCGTTCATTGGAAGGTATAAACGCTTCTGTTGTGGGAATTATGATTGGAGCAACTGTTTTTCTTATGAAAACGGTATCACTAGATATTCTAGATAATGCGACAATGCCTGCATTTTTAAATATTACAGTTGTCTCTTGTACATTTCTCACTCTTTCTTTTACAAAACTACGTGCCCCATACATTGTTATGATTTGTCTTTTACTGGGGTGGGGAATACAGTACATTCATTTTTTAAAATAGCCGCTTTTTTCAATCTCTTCCATTACCTTATCAGATACAAGATATCGAATACTTTTCCTTTTACGAATAAGTTCCCGAATAGAAGTTGCTGAAATTTCTATAAGTGGCGTGTTGTTTAAAACAAAAACATTTAAATGTTTTGTAGTTACTTCAAAACCTGGTCTTTTATAAATAAGGATTTTGTTTTCTTCAATTAATTTCTCATGATTTTTCCATTTCTGAATATTAACAAAGCTGTCTGAACCCATAATAATCGAAAAATAAAATCTGGGGTACTTTTCTTTTAAATACAATATTGTATCAATCGTATAAGATGGCTTATTTAGTTTAAATTCAACATCGATTGCCTTCAACCTTGTGTCATCCTCTGTAGCAAGCCTTACTAAATGCAATCTTTGATACTCATTTAATAAAGTTTGCGACTTTTTAAAAGGATTTTGGGGCGAAACAACAAACCAAATTTTTTCTAAATCAGTTGTATTTAATATGTTGCTAGCAATGATTAAATGCCCAATATGAATGGGATTAAAAGATCCAAAATAAAGACCGATTTTCATTTATATATTTGATAATCAATTATTTAAAATTATATTTCTTCTACAACAATTTGATCTGCTTCGTTTATCCGCAAACTCAGATAATATCCAGCAACAATTATTGAAATAGGATCTCCTAAAGGTGCAATCTGTTCTACTCGAATTGTTTCTCCCGGCACACACCCCATTTCCATTAGCTTTATTGAAATGTCATCATTCTTGATTAATCTAATTATTGCCTTCCGCCCAATTCCAACTTCAGATAATTTTTTCATAATAATACAAAAGTACTGTTGCTTTTATTGGTTTATAGCGAATTTTGGAAGTTAAATTAAACGCATTGAGAAAAATTTATTTTCACTATTTAGACCGTAGAATTATTTACATCAAAAACAAAACAACTCTTAAAAGTTTTATCGCTAAAGTTTTTCATAAAGAGCAAAAAGAAATAATTCGTATTGATTGTATTTTTTGTTCGGACGAATATTTAATAAAGATTAATAAAAAATTCTTGCGACACAATTTTTATACAGATATAATTACATTCGATTTATCTGGTGACAACCAAAAAGTGGCTGCTGAAATATATATAAGTGCAGACAGGATTAAAGAAAATGCTCAAAAAAATAATGTCTTTATCTATAAAGAGATTTATCGCGTGCTTTTTCATGGGGTTTTGCATTTATGCGGATATAAGGATAAGACATTGGAGGAAATAAAGATTATGAGAGAAAAGGAAGATTTCTATCTAGATTTATACAATACGTATTCCACGTGAAACACTTAAAAAATAATTTACTGTGCGGTTTTATCATCTCTTGATACTCAACTAAGGATTAATGTGTAACATAATTCATTTATCATACTTTCATCCCTTCTTTATGTCAATTACGTTTAAACCCACTCTATCTTCCATTACTACAAATATCTTACATAGAACTTTATGAGGATTGTGGTTTTTAAACTGACTTATCTTTAAATCATATGATTCAAATACTTTTATGTAAATCGCGAATAATAATAATTTTCTTTGTTTCACGTGAAACTTATATATAAATGGACCTTTACACAGGAAATATCTTTAAGATACCTTTGTAGTTGAAAGATATATAGATTATGAATTTATTTCAAAAGTACGATATAATTGTTGTGGGGGCTGGGCATGCAGGCTGCGAAGCTGCCGCTGCTGCCGCAAATTTGGGAAGCTGTGTCTTACTAATTACCATGAATATGCAGACAATTGCCCAAATGAGTTGTAATCCAGCTATGGGGGGAATTGCAAAAGGGCAAATTATAAGGGAGATTGATGCCTTGGGGGGTTATAGTGCAATTGTAACAGATAAAAGTATGATTCAGTTTAGGATGCTAAACAGAAGTAAGGGTCCAGCGATGTGGAGTCCAAGAGCACAAAGCGATCGCATGCTTTTTGCAAAAACGTGGCGAATTATACTCGAAAAAACACGAGGTGTAGATTTTTATCAGGACACAGTCTCCTCTATAATTATAGAAAACAACAAAGCTTGTGGTGTTATTACAAGTCTAGGTCATCACATATACTCAAATGGGGTTGTTATTACTAGTGGAACTTTTTTAAACGGTATTATACATATTGGCGAAAAAAAATTTGGCGGTGGTAGAGTAGCAGAAAAAGCTTCTATAGGAATAACAGAACAATTAATCGAATATGGCTTTCAAAGTAGTCGCTTGAAAACAGGCACACCGCCCAGGGTCGATGGAAGAAGTCTTGATTACTCAAAAATGGATGAACAGAAAGGCGACCCGGAAATATCAGGCTTTTCTTATTTAGATATTGATACCATAAAGCCGACTCAACAAAAAAGTTGTTTTATCACTTATACAAACATAAAAGTTCATGATATTTTAAGGAGTGGATTTGACAGGAGTCCAATGTACACAGGGAGAATTGATGGAATTGGACCGAGATATTGCCCGAGTATTGAAGATAAAATCAATCGGTTCTCGGATAAAGACAGGCATCAGATATTTGTGGAACCAGAAGGTTTTGAAACGGTAGAAATATATGTAAACGGTTTCTCTACTTCATTACCAGAAGAAATTCAATACGAATCTATTCGTAATATTCCAGGATTTGAATCTGTTAAGGTTTTTAGGCCTGGTTATGCTATTGAATATGATTTTTTCCCACCAACGCAATTGAAAAATTCATTAGAAACTAAATTAATAAACAACCTTTTTTTTGCAGGTCAAATAAATGGCACCACCGGATATGAAGAAGCTGCATGCCAAGGTTTAATCGCTGGTATAAATGCGCACAAGAAAATTAATGATCTCGACCCCCTGATCCTGAAACGAAGTGAAGCTTATATCGGCGTTCTAATAGATGATCTTATAAACAAAGGAACAGATGAACCATACCGTATGTTTACCAGCAGGGCAGAATACCGTACTTTATTGAGACAGGATAACGCTGATTTACGTCTTACCCAATTAAGCTATAAATTGGGTCTCGCTTCCCAGGAAAGAATGGATAAAGTTATTCACAAAAAAAATTCAGTAAATGAAATAATAAATATACTAAACAGCTTCACTCTCAAACCCGAACAACTTGAATTCTATTTTGAAAATATACAATCGGCACAACTTACCGAGAAACAAAAAGCTTGTAAAATATTATTACGACCTGATGTAGATATAGCTTCTCTAATTACATCAGTTCCTGAATTAAAAGAGAAAGTGAATGACTTTACAAAACAGGAATTAGAACAGGCAGAGATACAAATAAAATATGAAAGATATATTGAAAAAGAAAGCGCCCTTGTTGAACGTATGGCAGCGTTGGAAGAACTATTAATTCCAGACAATTTTAATTACGATAAAATTTCTTCTTTGAGTAATGAAGCGCTTCAAAAGTTTAAGAAGATTAAGCCAAGTACTCTTGGCCAGGCTGGCAGAATAAGCGGTGTAAACCCGAGCGATGTACAAATTCTTATGGTTTATATGGGAAGATAGATTCGACACTGTATTTCGTTGAAATAAAATCATAAAGTACAAGTGTGCAGGTAAAGATTATAGAAGCTCAAATACCTCGCAAAAAATGATTCATTAATTGAGAAAAGCAGGTTAAAAAATTTTCAACCAACAGGCTTATGCACTGCAATCGCTAATATTACATTGAAAATATAATGGCTTGAAAAAAAATTTATTCCCTTTATTACTTTGTTTTTTCTTAGTCTTGTCCGCTCAAATTTTATATGCACAAAATTTAAAACTAAGTGGAACAGTTTACGATTATTTCAGCAAAAAACCTTTAGAAGCAGTAACGGTTCAAACCACATCAGGCCTGCACATGATTACAGATTCTTCCGGCAAATTCAGCATTTCAGTTTTAAAAAAAGATTCAGTCTGGTTTTCTTATCTCTCAAAACAAACTCTGAAATATATTGTTGATACAATTTCAAATCCTTCCAACTTCGAAATTGCTTTACATGTAGATGTAGCGTGGCTTCCGGCTGTAAAAGTAAGAAACAGTAATTACAGGTTCGACTCTCTTACAAACCGGCTGGAATATGCAAAAGTCTTCAACTTTAGAAAACCAGGACTTAAATTAAGCTCACCTTCAACTACCTATGTTCCCGGCGGCGCAACAGTTGGTTTAGATTTAGATGAAATTATTAATTCCTTCAGATTTAAAAGAAACCGGCAGATATTAACCATGCAGGAACGCCTTATAAAAGAGGAGCAGGATAAATATATTAACCACCGGTTTACAAAATACCTGGTGCAGAAACTTACTTCACTAAAAAGTAATGAACTTGATAGCTTTATGAATATTGCCCGCCCTTCATACGAACTTATTCAAACCATGAACGAAATTGAACTGGGCTATTACATCCAGCAATACTTCAGCCTTTATCGGCGTGACAAATTAAAAGACTCAATTTTTTTAAAGAAAGAAGAAGACTGATTTTTACCAAACAGCAGTAGTGCTATGAAGCATTCTTGCGTCGCACTCTTGTGCTACAAAATAAAACTCAACTGTTCCCAACCAGGCTTCAATAACAAAACCAGCTTCACCATGCAGAAGCATATACAACAGTACAAGTGAGTGACACAACAGGCGATGATAGTAGTAATACAGCTAACTATAGAGTAAAAATATACTTCCTTTAATGTTCAATTTCTTACCCAATTAAACCTGCGGCTCTACTAATATCCAACATCCTTGTAATAGGCTTAAGAGAAGCCAGGCGCAGGTTTTCATCCATTGTTATTTCCGGTATTTCGTATTTCATGCACAGGTATAACTTTTCAAGTGTATTCAATTTCATGTGCGGACAATCATTACATGCACATGAATTATTTGGTGGCGCAGGAATAAAAGTTTTTTGTGGTGCATCTTTCTGCATTTGATGAAGTATCCCTGTTTCCGTTGCCACAATAAATTCATTACAATTATCTTTTACTGCATATTTTAATAGTTGGGTAGTGCTGCCAATAAAATCTGCAATTTTCAATACCGCTTCTTCGCATTCCGGATGTGCAATAACCTTAGCCTTAGGATTGCGTATTTTAAGCCTCGTGATCTTCTCTAAACTAAAAATCTCATGAACCATACAGGCACCGTTCCAAAGTACCATATTGCGCCCCGTTTGCTTGTTTAAATACGCACCCAGGTTTTTATCAGGAGCAAAAATAATAGGCTGATCTTTTGGTACACTTTCAATAATTGCTTTTGCATTACTACTGGTACAAATAATATCACTCAACGCTTTTATATCTGCTGTACAATTTATATAGCTTATTACGATATGTTCAGGATATTTATCCCTGAATCTTTTAAACAAATCAGCCGGCGCACTATCAGCTAACGAACAACCAGCCTTTAAATCTGGTAATAAAACCTTCTTTGCAGGATTTAAACTTTTTGCAGTTTCCGCCATAAAATGTACCCCTGCAAAAACAATAATATCGGCATTTGTTTTTTCTGCCTGCTGTGCAAGTCCAAGGCTGTCGCCTATATAATCTGCCACATCCTGAATATCAGGCTCCTGGTAATAATGCGCAAGCAGAATTGCATTCTTTTCTTTTTTCAACTGCTCTATTTCATAAAACAAATCTATAGTGGGGTCAATATCAATGTCCAAAAAACCTTTTTCCGAAACATTTTTCTTCGCGGCGCTTATGTTAATATCCATTGTAGTATATGTATTAATACATTATTATTATAAAACACTATTACTATTACAGGTGTGTATATCGGGATAACTAATTTATCCCCAAACAGCAAAGTTAATTACCGGTTGCTTACTAACATCAATAAACAGGAAATACACATTCCACGAATAAGCACCACACTATATTTAGTTATCTTTTTAACAGCTCTTAATAAAAACGTACCCAATTTATTTCTTATTAAAATCACATTGTATCCACTGTTAATTAAGAGGAATAAAAATGTGTGCAATATCACCATCTGCGATAATTTCTCTAAAAACCCTCTTTTTATTCTTTATGTTTCCAGAACAAAAAATTAAAAACCAGGGCTTATTAACTGGTTCTGACTGTTATTAACACCATCATGTTAGAAGCTGTTTCACGGCCCGTCTTCTTATCTCCCATGCGGTATTTAAAAACAGTCTTTACTTGGTAAATATTTATTATTAGCCGGGCTTCAGTACTACTGTCATCGTCTCTTGCCACGCTCGGTTCAACGTTCTGTTTTCATAGGAGCATTTAAGCGAAGTGTGGCAGCTTGTCCTTAATTTATTTCAGGATCGTACTGCTGTACATTCTGTAATTATTTTCGGCTTTGTGCAAATAGTTTTACAAAGGCGAAGTTTAAAAAAGTCGCATCATATACCCTTACAATATACAAGCCAGCCGGCATATTGATGCTTAAAGTATCAGAACGTACAAGAGTGCGACGCAAGAATGATGATTACAGCGATGCAGCCGGGTAAAAAATACCTTTTTTAAATATTTATTTTAAAAACCATTTAAATATATTGGCTGGGAGTTATTCACAATTTGTTCAAATGTTTTATTCCCCTATTTTTGCCATCCTCTAAAAACTATATATAATATATTATGTCAGTTATTCAAAGGATACGCGATAAAGCAGCGTGGTTTGTATTTGGTGCAATTGCCTTGTCATTAATAGCATTTATACTGCAGGATGCATTTATGCGAAATAAAGGCGGTGGCCAATCAACATCTTCTACGCTTGGAGAAGTAAATGGTACAAAGATTAACCGGGAGGATTTCGAAAATAAGCTCACCTTTTACGAGCAGAGAAATGGTACATCCCGCGACCAGTTAATAGGTGGTGTTTGGGATTATATGGTTGATCAAACTGTTATGCAGCAGGCATATACATCTACCGGCTTACAGTTTACATCGAAAGAATTAAGCGAAGCTTTATTTGGCGAGATGCCTCCATCATGGTTGCAACAGGCATTTACCGATCCTGCAACTGGTGTGTACAATGTAAATTCAGCCCGGGAGTTCTTCTCGCAACTAAAAAAGAACACAAGCGACCCAAGAATTACACAAATAACGCCATACCTCGACGAAACCATTCAGCAAACACTAAGGCAAAAATACCAGGCACTTATTACCGGAGCTGTGTATGTACCTAAATGGCTTGCCGAAAAAACAAATGCCGACAACAATTCAATGGCAAAAGCTTCTTATGTTTATATACCTTACAACTCAGTAAGCGATACTGCTGTAAAAGTTACCGATGAAGAAATTAATACCTATGTAAGTAAGCATTCTAAACAATTCGAGCAAAAAGAAGAAACCAGGCAAATTTCTTACGTAAATTTTGATGCTTCGCCAAGTTCAGCAGATTCTGCAGCAGTAGTTAACCAGTTAAGCCTTTTAAAAAATGATTTTGCAACAACACAGGATGTAAAATTATTCCTCTCGAAAAACGGTACAGAATTACCATACTACGATAGCTATATCAGTAAATCAGAAATAAAGCAAAAGGTAAACGATTCTATTTTTGCTTTACCGGTTGGCGGTCTTTATGGCCCTTACCTGGATGGTGCAAACTATGTTGTATCCAGGTTGGTAGGCGAAAAGCAAATGCCCGATTCAGTAAAAGTTCGTCACATATTGGTTGCAACACATCAGCAACAACAGCAGGGAGGACCCCTTGTTAGAGTTCGTGATGATAGTTCTGCATCTAAAAGATTAGATAGTGCTGTTGCAGAAATAAAAGCAGGTGCCAGTTTCGATTCTGTTTGTGCCAAATATTCAGATGACGGAAACAGGGACAAAGGTGGGGTTTACGATTACTTTACTACCGGCAAAATGGTAGAACCTTTTAATGATTTTGTTTTTGAGGGAGCAACAGGCGATAAAAAAATTGTTCAAACGTCTTACGGGTATCATTATATCGAGATCCTTGGTCAAAAAGGTTCCCAACCGGCATATAAATTTGCGTACCTGGGCAAACCAATTGTTGCAAGCCAGGAAACAATAAATGCCGCCAATACAGCTTCAACACAGTTTGCCGGGGCTAGTAAAGATAAAGCCCAGTTCGATGCTGCCGCAGCCAAGCTAAAAAAGGAACCAATGGTTTCTGCAGAAATAAAACAAAACGACTATACAATACCAACCATTGGCGATAACAGGCAAATGGTAAAATGGATCTTTGATAATAGTGTAGGTGATATTTCTGCTCCATTCCAGGTAAACGATAAATATATTGTTGCCATTATTACCGGCATCAATAAGGCTGGAACTATGGGTGCAGCATCTGCAAGGCCCACTGTAGAACCAATTTTAAGAAATGAAAAAAAGGCCCAACAAATTATTAATGCAAAAATAAAAGGAACTACACTGGATGAAATTGCCCGGGCAGCAGGTTCATCTGTACAGGTAGCAGACAGTATTTCTTTCCAGGCATTTCTGTTACCAAATGTAGGAAATGAACCAAAAATGATTGGTGCCGCATTTAACAAAGCCAACCAGGGAAAAGTAAGTATACCGCTGGCAGGAACAAATGGTGTATTTGTATTACGCGGCGAAAGTATTTTTGCTGGTTCCTCACTGGGCGGCAATGCAGAAACGATCCGTGCTTCGCTTGAAACACAGTTAAAATCCCAGGCAGGCTACCGTTCTTTAAATGCATTGCGCGAGGCAGCAGTTGTAAAAGATTACAGGTCAGATTTTTATTAAAATAATTGAAACTGTAAAAAAGGCACCGTTCTGCAACGGTGCCTTTTTGTTTCGTTATACGAAAAAAGCTGTAGGCAAAATGGTACAAAAAACATTCACTAAAATCAAATGTACAATTCTTGTTTAGCTTTGTACAAACAGTTTTTATGGAGCATACGATTGTGAATAAGGTGGCAGAAAGTGGAATCATAACACTCAATCTCGAGGACTTTTATCCTAAAGGAGAAATTGTTCTTTTCGACCTTAAAGAATTCTTGTTCATGGGCCTTATTTTAAAAGAAAAAGATTACCGTTCTGCATTGCAAAATATGGACTGGCAGCAATACAACGATAAATATGTAGCGATCACTTGTACTGCCGATGCAATAATTCCAACCTGGGCATATATGCTTGCCGCAAGCAACCTGCAACCAATTGCAAAAGCGGTTTTTTTTGGCAACGAAAAAATGCTCATCGCAAATGTAATTCTTGAGAATATAAGTAATATTAACCCCGAAGATTTTACAGACAAACGTGTGGTGGTGAAAGGTTGCGGCGATTTACAAATACCCGAAAATGCTTATGTGGCAATTACTTTAAAACTCAGGCCTTTCGCTAAAAGCATTATGTATGGCGAGCCATGTAGTACCGTACCTGTTTATAAGAAGAAATAATTTTTGTACCGGTCTTTTGAACAAATGGCATCGCCGGTTGTGTCACTCACTTGTACGTTTATCTTTTATCTCATCATTATCTGCAAGGTTAAAATCAAACGAGACCAACAAAATTTTCAGGAATTCGGAGAAAAAAATCAATATTTTAAAGAAAGCGAGAGGACTAAAATTACCTAGGGCTGCTACCCGTAAATTGTTTTATTAAATGCTCAAGTTCGTTTATACCAAAGGGTTTTTTAAGAAAGCAATCGGCCTGGGCATCTTTGCTTAGTTTTTCAATATTACTGTTACCACTGAAGAAAATTACAGGAATATTTTTAGTTGCATCTGTGCTCTTAATAATTTGTATGGCCGCTACACCGCCAGCTTCAGGAATTTTATTATCCATCAGTATTACCTGTGGGTTGCATTTGTGTATCTTTTCTATTACATCTACGCACGAAGTTTCTGTAAATACTTTATAGCCTTTTTCTTTTAAAATAAAAGAACAGATTTCCAGGATAGTGGTATTATCATCAAAAATCATAACGGTGATCATGCCTTTCTTTCTTTTGGATCGTTTTGATAAGCGACGGTATTTTAAGATTTAACAACCAAAGTGCTTGAAACAAATATACAAGTGTTTAGCAATTGTGAAGGCTGCCGCATCTCATGTTCAATAATGTTTTGCAGTATAAGTGTGCGACGCAACAAAAGCCTCACAGAGAACTAATTGTTCGGCTCATAAAGATCTTCCGGTGTTAAACCAGCCACGCCGTTTAAATATAAATATCATGAGTATTGGAATCACTATCATAAGCGCCAGCGCAATATAAAAACCAGCTTTTTGGTGTGTAAGCGGAATAATTTCGAAGTTCATTCCAAACACACCACCAATTACGGTGGCGGGTGCCATCAGGCAGGTAACGATAGTCATAACTTTCATAACCTCGTTTAGCTTCAGGTTTACTTTGTTCATGTAAAGATCCTGAAGCGTCATGATCATATCGCGGTAATTTTCTACCAGGTCGTTGGCCTGAACAATATGATCGTACACATCTTTAAAATACTTAATGGTACGCTCTTCCAGTAATTCATTATCGCTACGTAAAAAGCCATTCACCATATCACGAACCGGAGCCATATTTCTTTTAAGTACGATCAGTTCTTTTCTTAAACTATTAATGCGTGCCAGGGATCGTGTATTACCAAAACGGATGATTTCTTCTTCAAGCAGCTCGATTTTCTCACCGATTTTCTCAAGAACGGTGTAATAGTTGTCAACAATCAGGTCGATCATTGAATAACATAAATAATCTGCATTGCTTTGGCGCAGGCGGGTACCGGCAATGCGCAGCTTGTCACGTATCGGGTTAAAAACATCCTTTTTATCATCCTCCTGAAAACTAAGCACAAATTTTTTACCAAGCACAATACTGATTTGCTCTGTTTCAACGGTCATAGTGGTTTCGTTAAAATAGAGCATATTTAAAATACAGAATAAAATATGGTCCATTTCGTCCATCTTGGGCCGCTGGCCTATACTCAGAATATCTTCTATCAGCAAATAATGTATGCCGTAATGATTGCACACTGCCTCTACTTCAGCCTTTCTGATACCGTCAATATTTATCCAACTAACATTGTTATTGTCTTTATAAGAAAAGCATTGCTCAATCGTTGTAAGGCTCGATTCGTTTAAAGTAGTAGCATTGTAATCGTACACATAAATTATAATGTCTTTCGCTTCCTCTCTTGTGGGAATTACTGTTGGATTTATCCTGAAGATTTCCTGGGTACGTTTTGTATTAAAAAAAGGAAAAATGATTTTAAGATATTTTGCAGGCGTTGTCATACTGTAAATGTACAGCAGGTTAAAACAAAATAAATGAACATCCTTTTAAACACGAATACCTGAAAGAGATTAAAATAAAAGACAATATTTTTTGAGCCCGGCAAAGGAATTTTTATGAGGCTTTTGTTGCGTCGCACACTGCAACTACAACAATTCTATTGAACTGTTCCGGTGCGGCTACCTGCTACGTTTTGAATCGGAAGTTATTAAAAGTGGCTATTGCAAAACAAAACAGCCACTTTAATATTAAAGGCCTTTATTAGTTCTTGCTCAAATAATACAAGGTATTGCTGTTGTTTTCATCGAAAATCTGTTTGCTGTAATGTAAAATTTCCTCAGCAGTGATACCGGCATATTTCCCCATTTCTTCGTTCATTAAATTCGCATTGCCTAACAGCTCATAATTAGCCAGGCTGCCGGCACGGCTCATAATGGTCATGTCTTCGAAAGTAATAATGCTTTCTGTTTTGTTCTTCACTTTCTGTAATTCACTTTCAGCAACGGTACTGCTTTTTATTTTGCTTAATTCTTCTTCCACAGCAGCTTCTGCCTCAGCGGCCTTAATGCCTTTTACCAGTTTACCTTCAATGCTAATAAGCCCTGCATCTATACTGCCAAACTGGTAACAGTCTATACTGCTGAACAACTGTTTTTCTTTTACCAAACCCTGGTACAACCGCGATGATGCGCCACCACCGAGGATTTCAGTTATCAGTTCTGCTGCATAATAGCCAGTGTCTAAACGGGCAGGCATATGCCATGTTTTATAAAAAGCATCAAGTGGTACATCAGCGGTAATCTCCATTCTTCTCGCTGCAGTCTGGGTTGGTTCCTGTGGCAATTGCCTTGTATATTTTTCACCCATTGGGATGTCGCCAAACCATTTACCGGCAAGTTTTTTTACCGCTTCTGTTTTTATATTTCCTGCTACTACAAGTATGGCATTGTTGGGGCGGTAATGTTTAAAGAAAAAATGTTTTACATCATCAAGCTCAACATTCTCTACATGGCTTAGTTCTTTGCCAATCGTCATCCAGCGGTAGGGGTGCACTGTATAAGCAAGCTGCCGCATTTTATGCCAAACATCTCCGTATGGCTGGTTAATGTAATGCTCCTTAAACTCTTCGCATACAACCTTGCGTTGTACCTCTAAACTTTTTTTACTAAAGGCAAGGCTAAGCATACGGTCACTCTCCAGCCAGAAAGCTGTTTCTATATTTTGTGCCGGCAACTGGCAGTAATAATTGGTAAGGTCGTTTGTGGTATAAGCATTATTCTCACCCCCGGCACGTTGCAGGGGTTCATCGTAATCAGGAATATGAATGCTGCCACCAAACATCAGGTGTTCAAACAAATGGGCGAAGCCGGTTTTATTGGGGTCCTCATCCCTTGCCCCAACATCATACATTACATTAACAACAGCCATTGGTGTAGAAGTATCTTCATGCACCAATACACGCAAACCATTATCAAGAACAAACCTGTTATATTGAATCATAATTTTATAGAGTGGTTTTCATTTTAATTAAAAAGAAAAAAGCGTTTTTAAAGCTGATTGACCTGTTGCTGAAAAATGCTTTGCTGTACAAGAGTGCGACGCAACTAAGGCATCATAGAATATCTGTAGCCGGGAACAAAAAAAATATTCCTTCCCCAATAAAGTTAAATGTAACTCACCTGCTGATAACCAGTTTTTGTACAAACTGTTCACCATTCACAAATACTTTTATAAAGTAGGCCCCGTTTTTTAAATGGTTTACGGGAATGGTTACCGGACCGCTGCCGGTTTTAAATTGCTGACTTATTACCTGTTTACCTGCAAGATCGAAGATGGTTAATTGTGCCGGATACACATTTGTTTCTTTCAACTGTACCGTTATAAAATTTGCTGCAGGATTCGGTGATACCGTAAATAGCCGGTTCAACGGAACATGCACACTAAAAATTTCGCTGTAAGTGTAAGAGCCATCATTGTCTATCTTTTTAAGGCGGTAGTAAATCCTGCGCCCTGTTTGATTTGAAACATCATCGTTTAATGAGTATTGAAGCGACCCTGCTGCATTAATTTGCCCAATAGTGGTGAAGCTTGTTCCATTAAAACCTTTCTCAACTTCGTATTTTTTTAGGTTGATCTCTGTTCCGGTTTTCCAGTTTAAAGCAATGGTATTACCCGAAAGTTTACCCGTAAAATAAATAATGTTTACAGGCAATGTACCCAGTCCCGGACAAGAGCCGTTCCATACAAGATTTACATATTCAGGATGATCTATAAATGGGTTTCGGTTGTGCTGGTAAGTATATGCTGCATTATTTCTGTCTATTTCCTTTTGGCTTACAGGGTCCTGTATATTCCAGGCCAGCAGCATATTTAAGTAAATAATATTTACAGAAGGAAAAGTATCGTGCGAAAAGGCATCTGTATTACTGCTCCATCCCGGAATATTGGTCTGGTAGCGGGTTACAAAATAGAAAAAGGCACGCGCAACATCTCCTTTGTATGTATCAATAGGTTCAAACACCGGGCCTGAGATCCCGGCCACGGCAGAAGAGCCTACCTTACTCCCGTTTTTACTGGTCCAGTCAGACTTTGAAACTTCGCCATATAAGTAGTTGGCGCGTTTATTATTAACGTAACCATCTGTTGGCATAATGTGTAAATAATCACTGCCTGGTATAACCTCGCTGTTAAACCAGCTTTGTGGTACGGTGTGTTCGCGGTTATAGCAATCGCCTTCACTGTTATAATTGCCGCATTGATCTGATGAAGGATCGTAATTGTAAGGATCGGTGCCCGAAGGATTGTCAGAATAAATATCCCAGATAACAGACTCGCCGCCTGAACCTACTTCGCGGTGTTTTACATCACTCTTTGCATATTGAGCATAAAGATTATCGTAAGGTTTTGCAATATAACCTGTTGAAATAATTTTTTTAAGTGTAGATTTTAAAGAAGCACAACTTTTGCCTGCTGCGGCATCGTAATAGCCTGCTGGTATCTGGGCAAAAGAATTAAAAGAACAAATTAAAAGAACAAATAAATACAGAAATTTATTCATCAGAAAAATTTAGGCAGCAAAAATAAGTGATTGCCGTTCCGTAAAGATTAGGTAAGGCTTAAACTTTATAGAATACTTTTTACTTTAATTGTAATAACCATTAATTCTCCTTTACGGCTGATAAGTACTTTAATCTTTGACCGTGCATTCTGCAACAATGTCTTGTAAGCTTGTATATTACCCGATAAATCATTTTCAACGCCAACAACAATGTCGCCGATTTCAAAACCAGCCTCAACAGCAGGAGACTTTTCCATAAGGTCGGTAACCGTTATGGCTCCATCAACTATATACATGCCAAGCCCTGTATAAGAATAATCAAATGAATCTAAATAATGCTTATTGGGTTTTATGTAAATCTGCTGCTCTGGATAATTCAGAATTACATTGAACCTGCGCAAAATATCATTGCCAATAAGGCCACCCAGAACCGGGTACGAGGTAACACCAAATACATCATCAAAAACATAAACCGGCACATTTCTGAAACGATATGGCCCAACCCTTACTTCTTTTACAACAGTAAAAGACATCGATTTCTTTCCACCAAGCCCTTCTGCTTCTGTAGGATACAATTTTCGTTTTGATCGCAGCAAAGAACTATCTTTTACAAGGTCATCATTCAACAGCATGCACAATCCTGCACCTGTATCAAAATAAAATTTCCCGGTTACAAGAGTATTGTCTCTTACGGTAACCTGCTGCATAGGTAAGGTTGTAAATTGAGGCCGAAGCAGGTAACCACCGCGGGGATATTTGTAAGTGCCCGGTGTATAAACGTCAATCAGCATTTTTTCATAGTCAATCATTACCATATACCTGCGAAGGAAACTATAACCGATTATGCCATCAATTCTTAAACCGTAAGCACTGGTAAGAATATCGTAGTCGTTTATGTGAAAATCAAGATTATCAACAGTTAGCCCTTGCAGGTGCAGCGAATGATTATAAGTAAATTCAACCATTTTCATACCCGCAATGCCCCGTACGGTTCTATCGCTCATTTTTGTTGGCAGGCCCAGGTATGCACAGGTTGTTGAATCCAGGGAAATACCACCACTGCCGGTATCAAGAACAAAATTCAGAGAATCTTTAAAATTATCAATTGCAGCATGAACGATAATAATACCACCCGTAAGCATGGTAAATGAGAAAGAAGCAAGATGTTTTGCCGGTGGTGGAACAAATTCTTCCTGCGCTCTTACTGGATGCCAAAGCAGGCAGAGAAAGATGATGAACCCGGCTATAATGTTAGCAATTGAACTTTTGTTGCGTCGCACGCTTCGGCTTTTAGATAAATAATCGTCAGGACAATGAAGTTACGTTAGTGTTTATTACAAGCCAAACCTTTAATAATTGAATTTTACAGTTCATACTTTTAAAACTGCTAAACTTTCTGCAACAACGTTGTCGTAGTTTTGTTATTCATTTCAAAATACAAGGCATGAACCTTTCAGAATTATACCAGAAGGCATTAAACTTTGAATTCTTAAGTGTTGAAGAAGGGGTATATCTTTTCAACCACGCACCTTTAGCAGATCTGATGTTCACAGCAGATGAACTGCGTAAAAAACAGGTGCCTCATGGAAAAGTTACCTGGCAAATAGATCGTAATGTAAATACCACAAACGTGTGTATTGCCAACTGTAAGTTTTGTAATTTCTATCGCATACCAGGCCATGCAGATGCATACATTACAGACATTGATACTTATCGTAGTAAGATTGAAGAAACGTTTCGTTACGGCGGCGATCAGTTGTTATTGCAGGGCGGCCATCATCCGGAACTTGGCCTGGACTTTTATACAAAAACATTTCGCCAGATAAAGCAGGAATACCCCGCACTTAAATTGCACGCACTTGGGCCCCCTGAAGTGGCGCATATTTGTAAGCTGGAAAAAATGAATCATCACGATGTACTGGTTGCTTTAAAAGAAGCAGGCCTCGATTCATTGCCCGGTGCTGGTGCAGAGATTCTGATTGACCGTGTTCGCCGCCTCATTAGCAAAGGTAAGTGTGGAGCAGATGAATGGTTAGCTATTATGCACGAGGCACATAAACTCAATATAACCACAAGTGCTACTATGATGTTTGGCCATGTAGAAACCATTGAAGAACGGTTTATTCACCTGGCACGAATAAGAGAAGTACAGGCAAAGAAACCAGAAAATGCAAAGGGCTTTCTGGCATTTATTCCATGGACCTTCCAGGATGTAGATACACTGCTGGCCCGCATTCGTGGCGTTCATAATTTAACCACGCCGGAAGAATATATCCGCATGATTGCATTAAGCCGCATGATGCTGCCCAATGTAAAAAACATACAGGCAAGCTGGTTAACGGTTGGTAAGAAAACCGCGGAGATTTGCTTACACAGCGGCGCCAATGATTTCGGAAGTATTATGATCGAAGAGAATGTAGTAAGCGCCGCAGGCGCGCCACACAGGTTTACCTACAAGACCATTCAAAAAGCAATTGAAGAAGCAGGCTTTCAGCCGCAGTTGCGCAACCAGCAATATGAGTGGAGGAATATTCCTGAAACAATCGTAGAGCAGGTTGTGAATTATTAATTTTTTTATTGGCCGGGCCCAAGAATATGAATGAAGCTTTTCTTGCGTCGCACACTTGTACGTTCCATTCATAGATCGGTTGATTAACAGATTAGATTAATTTGACAATTTGTAATCCGTCAATTCGCTCGATTATTTTCCGAACGTACAAATGTGCGACGCAAGGGACGATCCCCAAAGAACCAATGCCCGGCTCACAAAATGTATTTGTACAGAAACACTATTTTTGCCCCACCAAAAAATACAATATGAAATTACTAGAAGGAAAGGTTGCCATTGTAACCGGTGCTGCACGTGGCATTGGCGCTGGTATTGTTTTAAAATTTGCAGAGCATGGCGCTGATATTGCTTTTACTTATGTTAGCGACAGTAGCGCAGAAAAAGCTTCGGCACTGGTTGACCGCTGTACTGCTTTGGGTGTAAAAGCAAAAGCATATAAAAGTAACGCTGGTGATTTTGCTTCCTGCGAAACCTTTGTAAACGATGTGCTGAAAGAATTTGGTAAAATAGATGTGCTGGTAAATAATGCGGGCATCAGCAAAGACAATTTGCTGCTGCGTATTTCGCCGGAACAGTGGGATGAAGTAATGACTACCAACCTGAAGAGTGTTTTTAATATGACTAAATTGGTAATGCGCCCTATGATGAAAGCCAAAGCGGGCAGCATTGTAAACATGAGTTCAATGATTGGGATGCGTGGTAACGCGGGCCAGAGTAGCTATGCCGCAAGTAAAGCAGGCATTATTGCTTTTACAAAATCTATTGCCCATGAACTGGGCAGCCGTAACATTCGCTGCAACGCGATTGCCCCGGGCTTTATTGAAACAGATATGACGCATTATCTTGCAGAAGGCGATGCAGCCGAAAGTTTTCTAAAACGCATTCCGCTGGCACGCTTTGGTACTGCTGAAGAAATTGCCAATACAACATTGTTTCTTGCAAGCGATATGGGCTCTTATGTTACAGGGCAAACCTTAAGTGTCTGCGGCGGGTTGAATGTTTAGTATTATTTTGAACCCAGCTACTTGTCAGAGATTAAACATCGTTGCGTCGCACACTTTTACTGCATTAATCCTGTTGAGCTTTTAACAGCCGGAGTAAATATAAAAAGAAAAACACCTGCATAAACCAGGTGTTTTTTATTCTTTTACCAGGAACAATTTATCCATTCATACTGGCCAGGAACTCAGCATTATCTTTAGTACCCCGCATTCTTTTCAACAATTCATTCATGGCTTCTTCTGTTTTCATATCATTCATATAAAGACGCAGAATGTTCATTCTTGCCAATACTTCTTTATCAAGCAAAAGATCATCGCGGCGTGTTGAAGAAGCTACAGGATCGATAGCCGGGTAAATACGTTTATTGGCCAAACGCCTGTCCAGCACAAGTTCCATATTACCTGTTCCTTTAAATTCTTCAAATATTACCTCGTCCATTTTGCTGCCGGTTTCAATCAATGCCGTTGCCAGTATAGTAAGTGAACCGCCATTTTCTATTTTTCTTGCTGCACCAAAAAACTGTTTTGGTTTTTGCATGGCATTGGCCTCTACGCCACCGCTCAAAACTTTACCGCTTGATGGCGCAACCGTATTGTGTGCACGTGCAAGTCGGGTGATGGAGTCAAGCAGAATCACCACATCGTGGCCACATTCTACCAATCTTTTTGCTTTTTGCAAAGCAACAGAAGAAACTTTTACATGTTTTTCTGCAGGCTCGTCAAATGTTGAAGCAATTACTTCGGCCCTTACACTACGCTCCATATCTGTAACCTCTTCAGGGCGCTCATCTATTAACACCACCATAAGGTAACATTCCGGATGGTTTGCCGCGATTGCATTTGCAACTTCTTTCAGCAAAACTGTTTTACCTACTTTGGGCTGGGCAACGATTAACCCACGCTGACCCTTACCAATCGGGGTAAACAGATCCATGATCCTGGTGCTGTAATTGGTAGGCGATGTAAACAGGTTCAGTTTTTCGTATGGGAATAAAGGCGTTAAATAATCAAAGGGTACACGGTCTCTAACCTCTTCGGGACTTTTGCCATTAATGCTTTCTACTTTAAGCAAGGCAAAATATTTTTCACCTTCTTTAGGTGGTCGAACAGCGCCAAATACGGTGTCGCCTGTTTTTAATCCAAAAAGCTTTATCTGCGAGGGCGAAACATATATATCATCAGGGGAAGAGAGGTAATTATAATCCGAGGACCGCAGGAAGCCGTATCCATCAGGCATCATTTCCAGCACACCCTCACCTTGTATAATACCATCAAACTCAATATTAAACCCGGATGTTTCTCTTTTATATGATCTTACACTGGCTGTTTCATCAGCATTATTGTCTGATGTTTCCGCCGGGTCATCATCAAGATTGAGAGGTTCATCATCACCAAGCATATTTAAAAGCCTGCTTCCAAGTTCGGGAATATCAATTTCTACAGGAACAGGTTTAGCAATAACGGGTTGTTCATGAACATCTTCCTTTTCTTTCGTTTTCCGGCCTTTTTTCTTAAGCTGTTTGTCCTCCTTAACTGTATCTGATTCAATTGTTTCCGGGGGCACCACAGATGTCTCTTCTTTAGGTGATTCATTATTCGGAGCATCTTCGGTAAAAATGCTTGCGGGTGTAGCTTTTATAATCCGTTTACGTTTTGGTTTTTCCATTGGATTGTTTGATATTTCATTTGGTGCAAGTGCTTGCTTGTCAAGAATCTTGTAAATCAGGTCTTGCTTATCTGGTTTCTTTGTGTGTGTAATCTTTAATTGCTCAGCAATATCAATTAATTCAGGAACCAGCATGTCGTTCAATTGCAGAATGTCGTACATAAAAAATTATAAAAAAATTGAGGTTAAATCGTTCAAATCCAGTCTTAAAAAATTGAAGAAATAATAATCGGTTGATTATGTGAAAATCTGCGAGCTGAGAGGGTATGACACAGACAAATCAGCTTGTTTCCGTTGCAATGTTACTGCAAAATGTTTAAAAACAAACAAATTTTTTATGAGCTTTACAATGGAATATCGGTGATGCTTATCTGCCTACCGAGGCAAGGCACCTGTACAGAATAAACCCTGGCATAACGGCTCATTTTAATAATCGCTGATACGATTCGCTTATATTTGCGGCTTTCTAAACGATCTTTTATAAAAGTATTTTAACGGTTTAATAACCAAATTGGTTTCGAGGGGCGGATTATAAAGATCGGGAAAGACAAGAATGTATAAGACATGCCGTTGCTTTTATCTTCGCATTGTTCAATAAAGCTATGGCGCACAAGTGTGCGACGCAAGAGGCGATGCTATAAAATACAAAAGCCGGGCTCATTATAATTTTTTGAATAAATAACGGGTTATGTTTAATAAGCGTGTAAAAATTAAGGAACTTCTGAATACAGCTCCGGAAGGTCAGGTGGTTACAATAATGGGTTGGGTGCGTACTTTTCGCAACAACCAGTTTATAGCCGTTAATGATGGCAGCACCAACAATAACCTGCAGGTTGTAGTTGTATTGGGTATGTTGGATGAAGAAACACAAAAGCGAATAACCACAGGTACATCGGTAAAAGTTACCGGCACAGTGGTTGCATCGTTGGGTAAGGGACAAAAGATCGATCTTAATGCAACAGCGATAGAAATACTTGGCGATTGCGATGCAGCGGAATATCCGATGCAGCAAAAAAAACATAGCCTGGAGTTTTTAAGGGAAAAAGCACACCTGCGTTTCCGTACCAACACATTTGGTTCTGTCTTTAGGGTAAGACATTCACTCGCCTATGCTATTCATAAATTTTTTAATGATAAAGGTTTTCTTTACCTGCATACACCTGTAATTACAGCCAGTGATGCCGAAGGTGCCGGTGAAATGTTTCGTGTAACAACGTTGCCTTTTGATAATCCACCACGAAATGAAGATGGCACCGTTAATTTTAAAGATGACTTTTTTGGAAAAAGCACCAATCTTACCGTAAGCGGCCAGCTGGAAGGTGAACTTGCTGCAACTGCGTTTGGTGAGATCTATACATTCGGGCCAACATTCAGGGCAGAGAACAGCAATACTACAAGGCACCTTGCTGAATTCTGGATGATTGAACCTGAAATGGCTTTCTGCGATATTGAAGACAATATGAATCTTGCGGAAGAATTCATTAAATACCTTATTAAGTATGCAATGGATCACAACCGCGAAGACCTTGAATTTCTTGCTCAGCGCCTTGCCGAAGAAGAAAAGCAATTACCCCAGGATAAACGCAGCGAACTGGGCTTAATAGAAAAGCTTGAGTTTGTGCTGAATAATGGCTTTGAACGAATCACTTATACAGAAGCAATCAATATTTTGCTTGAAAGTCCCGCATATAAGAAAAAGAAATTTCAATACGAAGTAAGCTGGGGAATTGATTTGCAGAGCGAACACGAACGCTATCTTGTAGAAAAACATTTTAAAAAGCCTGTGATCGTTACGGGTTATCCCGCAGCGATAAAAGCTTTTTATATGCGCATGAACGATGATGGAAAAACGGTAGCGGCAATGGATATTCTCGCGCCAGGTATTGGTGAAATTGTAGGTGGCAGTCAACGGGAAGAAAGGCTTGATAAGCTTGTTAAGCGTATGGAAGAAATGCACATTCCGGTTGAAGAAATGAGTTGGTATTTAGATACCAGGCGCTTTGGCACTGTGCCGCATGCGGGCTTTGGTTTAGGCTTTGAGCGCATGGTACTTTTTGTAACCGGTATGACAAATATCAGGGATGTAATTCCTTTTGCAAGAACGCCGAAGAACTGCGAGTTTTAAAATTCAAAGGCCAGATAAAGAATTTCATTTTTGAAATTTCGTTTTCAAACTTATATTTGCAGCCTTACTTGATCAGAAGGCAACTTCAAATCAAAAAAAGGATGGTGCGGTAGCTCAGTTGGTAGAGCAAAGGACTGAAAATCCTTGTGT
>DGQT01000060.1 GCA_002390845.1 Chitinophagaceae bacterium UBA4407
AAACATATTGCATGTTCCAGTTTATGGCATCGCCTGTGGTGCTGTACCCATTGCCCATCCACATTTTTTCGCTAACTAAGCCAGTTAGGCTGGTAAGCTTGCTGCTGTCAGCTTTCATGCTCCAATTAAGTTTTGCCATTTTACCTGAGACAGAAAGGTTTAAATCTGTTTTAACCGTGTCGCCCATTGGTTGCAGCGTGGCAGACAGTTTATCAGGTGTGCCTTTTACTTCAACCGTGAATTCTTTGGTTGCGTTATTTTGTTTGAGTGTGAGTTTGTAGTTACCGCGCAGGTCGTTCCAGCCATTTTCTGTAAGTGTATATTTTTTGCCCTGCACCCAGTTTTGATAGAAGGTTGTTTTTTCATCAAACACAGGGCCGCTTGTAATAATGAAATTGGCTAGCTTGCCAGCATCTAAACTTCCTACTTTATCGTAAGAACCGATCAATGTTGCAGGCGCTTTTGTCAATGCTTCCAATGCCTTGGTACTGCTTAATCCATTATCAATTGCTTTGCGCAGGTTGGCAAGAAAATCATCCATGCTTTTTAAACCAGAAGTGGTAAGTGAAAAAGTAATGCCTGCTTTCTCAAACATTCCAGGCTGCAATGGTGCCATTTCCCAGTTCTTCATTACGCTTAATGCAACAACTCTCGCATCGTTCGCATCTTCCACATCAACAGCTAAAGGGAAATTAACCGGTAAGATAAAAGCAGCATTGGTTGCTTTCATTTCGGGTATGCGCTGGTATTCGTTGCCGCCGGCTTTTATCATAATGTGTACGCCGGCTTCATCAAAAACTTTATCAGCACGCAGGTCGTTCCATTTATCGTTGCCTTCAAAAATTTGGGGCAGTGCAAGGTTATCATTCCACGCCTGTAAACTCAGGTTGGTGCCTTCAGCTGCAGGGCGGCTTTTATACCATTGAGCATCTAAAAATGTTTGGCGAAACAAAGCAATTTCGCCCATTAAAGAATTCGGATAATCCTGTGTTGAAGTACCTTTATTAAACGAATAAAATGCAGCAGCTTTATCTTTTACCATCAACAGGTTTTCTTTATCGTTACCCAATGTAACAAGTGTGCCGGTGCCCCTCGCCATACCATCCTGCATGTGGGTGAGAACTGTTCCAAACCCAATGCCACGCAGGTCTTTTGCCTTATCAGCATTCACATTAAAAAGTTTCGATGCATCAGTTTCCGGCTTCAATGCTTGGTTCCAGCTATAAGCGCCTTTGGTGTTGCTGATATTCTGGTAATTAAAAAAGTCACCGCCACCTTCGCCTTTGGGTGGGGTTACTCCGTAATCGCTGAAAAGATCAATAAACGAAGGGTAAATGTATTTGCCTTTGCAATCAACCACTACTGCATCTTTTGGCACAGTAATGTTTGCACCAATGGCAATAATTTTGCCCTGCTTAATTACCAGCGTTGCATTTTGCAAAGTCGTTTGCGGGTCTTTAACAATGGTTGCATTGGTAAACGCGAAATAATCAGACCGCTGATCTGCCACGCCATTTACCGGAAAAGTTTCCTGCGCCATTGCCGCAATGCTTATAATGCAGCACAGCAATAACAGTTTCACATGTGTCATAGAAAATAGTTATAGGTTTTGAGAGATAAAAAACGAACAATAAAACTAAAGGTTTTTCTTTTGAAGGCAGGAATGAAAATACATAAACGGCGATTAAATTATTGTCTCAGTCATTTTTTTTATCAGGTAACCTTGCTGCACCACGCCAAATTGCAGGTGCCTGTAAAATTAGCCGTAGGCTGCTTTTATTTAAAGGCACTTTAACCCTGATACAGATGAAAAGCATCATTTGATAGATGCAATTAATATAACCTGCGATGGCCTGCACGGTTCTCAATCATTGCAAAAATCAGTGTAACCATAATGAAAAAATATTGATATTTAACCCATAAAAAATGCAATTGAAAACAGTCATCACATTGGCGGCAGCAATATTCTGCATACAGGCAAATGCCCAAAAAGATACAGCAACAGCTAACACAGATACTGCAAAAAAAGAATTTATAACCGTACAGGTAGAAGCACAGTTTCCGGGCGGTGCAAAAGGCTGGCAAAAATACCTTGAGGCAAACCTTAATGCAGATTTGGGGGCTAAATATTTAAAACCTAAAAAGGGGCAAATCATAACCCAGGTTGCCATCGTTTCTTTTCTTGTAAACACCAATGGCGAAATATCTGAAGTGCAATTGATAAACCCCGACGATGTTCACAAAAAGCTAGGTGCAGAAACGGTACGTGTAATTAAAGAAGGCCCAAGGTGGGTGCCCGCAACACAGAATGGAAAGAAAGTAATTTACCGGCAAAAGCAGTCTGTGACCTGGCAGGTTTCGGGGGAATAAAAAATGGGATTTATAGTTTTTTGTTTACAAACTTTAATGCTGCTATTATCGGTTGTTGTGTCACTCACTTGTACGTTCTGTAATTCTACGGAACTTTTACCTAAGCGGTGATTATGGAGAAAGTGGTTCGTAATAACCTAACCCTGGCGAAGCCATTACAACCCGTAAGTAAAAGATTCATTTTAAAAGGGTGCATTTCAAATTTTCGCTTCGATAAAGCTTCATAGCAGCACTAAAGATGAAAGGATTGCGAAGCAACGAAGATGCCACAAGGCTTTGCTGCTGGTATAAAAAAAATTCTTGCTGTATTCACGAAAGCGAATTCGTAATTTTAGTATCCACTAATCAATTGCCATGCGCCAGTTAATTTTCTTCTGTTGCTGCCTTACAGTAGTTACAACGTTTGCTCAGCAACCGCTTTACAAACAACTGCAAACAAAACTGATCGAAGCCAATAACGGCGATACCATTCGCCTGCCGGAAGGAACATTTAGCATGCCCGGTAGTTTAAGCATGGAAGGCAAGAATGATATTGTAATTCTTGGTGCCGGAATGGATAAAACAATCCTGTCTTTTAAAGACCAGGTTACCGGTGCCGAAGGCATGAAGATCAGCAACGGCAGGCATATTAAACTGGTTGATTTTACAGTACAGGATGCAAAGGGTGATTGCATAAAAGTGCAGCAGGTTAACGGCCTTGTGTTTAAAAATATAAAAGCAGAATGGACGGGCAAACCCAGCAGTAAAAACGGCGGCTATGCCTTGTACCCGGTGCAATGCCAGAATGTGCTGATTGATGGCTGCTGGGCTATTGGCGCATCTGATGCAGGTATTTATGTGGGCCAGTCGAAAAATATTATTGTACGCAACAGCAAGGCATACCACAACGTTGCAGGCATAGAGATCGAGAACTCTTCTTATGCTGATGTGTATGATAATGAAGCCTGGGAGAACACAGGGGGCATACTGGTGTTTGACCTTCCTGATCTTCCGGTAAAACTTGGTACGCAGTCAAGGGTTTTTCGTAACAATATCCATGACAACAACCATATTAATTTTGCGCCTAAAGGAAATATTGTAGCTAAAGTTCCATTGGGCACGGGTATGTTATTGCTTGCTTCGCAGCAGAGTGAAGTTTTTGAAAATAACATTATCAACAACCGTACTTCGGGTATCTCTGTTGTTAGTTATTTTATGAGTGAGAACCCAATTAAAGACAGCCTTTACGAACCTTATCCACACGATGCTTATATCCATGATAATACCCTGACGCGAAAAAAACAACGGGCAACAGGCCGTGGAAGAATTGGCCAGATGTACCGCTTTAAATTGAAGTTTGGAAAGGATGTGCCGCATATTATGTACGACGGAATTACAGATGAAAAAAATAATACACAGGTGATCTGCCTTTATAATAATCACGAAGAAACATTTGCCAATATTGATGCCGGGAATGGGTTTAAAAACAAGAGCCGCGATATAAAACCCTACCAATGCAAAGGCAAATCTTATGAACCCGTAAAATTAGAATGGGAGTGAAATTTTTACTGAGCAATAATATTTTAAAAATCAGCAGCATACTGGCCATGTTGGTTTTTCTGCTGTCGTTTTCTTTAGCGAAAAATGAAGCAGGCAACAGCTTTTCGCCGAAAGAAAAATTATCGGAGTACGGGTTCTTTTCCGGAGAGCTGAAGCAATTACAACCATCAGAAAATGTTGTGCCTTACGAATTAAACTCAACCTTGTTTTCTAACTATGCAGAGAAGCTTCGGTTTGTTTATATGCCTGCAGGCAAACAGGTTTTGTATAAAGGAAATGGCGTGCTCGATTTCCCCGAAGGAACTTACCTCATCAAAAACTTTTACTATCCTTTAGATTTCCGCCATCCTGAAAAAGGCCGGCGCATTATTGAAACCCGTTTGCTGGTGCATACCAACGAGGGCTGGCAGGCCTGGCCTTATTACTGGAACGATGAGCAGACCGAAGCTTATTACGATGTGGCCGGAGAAACAACCGAAGTAAATTACATAAACGAAAATGGCAAAAAAGTAAAAGCTCCATATTATGTACCCAATAAAAATGAGTGCAAAGGTTGCCATAGTTATCAGCAGCAAATGCAACCCATTGGCCCTTCTGTTGCAGAAATGAATAAGGAAATGAATTATGGCAGCAACTCAATAAACCAATTATTATACTGGAAAGAAAAAGGATTAATTGCCGGGCTTCCGGAAATCAATACGATACCCAAAATGCCCGTATGGAACAATGCACAAACAGGTACGGTTAATGAAAGGGCAAGGGCTTATCTCGATATCAATTGTGCACATTGCCACCGTACCGGCGGTCCCGCAGAAACATCTGGATTGTTGCTTACCTACAACCAGCAGGATGCAAGAGCAACAGGCATAAACAAAACTCCGGTTGCTACGGGCAAAGGCTCGGCAGGCCGCTTGTTTGATATTGTTCCCGGCAAGCCCGACGAATCTATTTTGCTCCATCGCATGCAAACGACCGATCCCGGCGAAGCAATGCCCGAACTGGGCCGCGAGCAGGTGCACCGCGAAGCTGTTGAACTTATTTATACGTGGATAAAAAGTATGGATGCAAATACAGGGAAATAATTTTTTGTGCCTGAAAAAGAATATGAATGCAGCTTTACTTCGCTCGATTTACTCTATAATTTCGGTACCTTTTTCAAAGTTTTTCTTAAGGGTTGTTTGAAAATGAATAATCGGAATACGGGCAATCGTTTTCATGGCATCTTTTGTTGCGTCGCAATCCGTTCATCTGCAGTGCTGCTGGCATCGCCTGCCTGCCCGTAAAGAACGGCTACACTTCGCTTAAATGCTGCCATGAAAGAGGAACCAAGAAACGATCCCGAATGCTTTCGGGAAAGTAAAGCCCCACAAACTGTTTCAGTTTGGCTCAAAATGTATAAATTGAAAAACTATTTTAGAAAAACGATTGTATATAAACAGGTAAAACTTTCTTCAATTATTATTTATTAAATCCTATGCGTACAAATTTCAGGTTACTTCAAGTGATTTTAATTAGTCTTTCTGTAGTTGCATGCAGTAAAGGAGGCGGTTCTGGCACAACACCCCCATCATTACCATCTGCAAGCATTAGCAGTGTTTCGGGAGACAGAAACCCTGCCGGATCTGTTTTTAGTTTTACGGTTTCTTTAAGCAGTGCTGCTACAAGCGATGTAACCATTCATTATACAACCGTTGCGGGAACCGCTTTGGAAACCAAAGACTATGCAGCAGCAGCAGGTACTGTGTCAATTGCTACCGGCAAAACAAGTGCAAATATTGACGTTCAGATAACCGGGGACAGTTTGCGCAAACCCAATCAAAGTTTTTATGTACAGCTTGATGCGCCACAAAATTGTACACTAAAAACCAGTAAAGGATTTGGAACCATTATAAACGAGAATGGCTTATACTTTCCTGTTGACAATGCAGGTTACAGCACGCCTTCAACCTATCCCGGTTATACGCTGGCATGGGCTGATGAATTTAACAGCAAAACAATTGATGACAATAGCTGGACTTTTGAAAGTGGTAACAATAACGGCTGGGGCAACGGGGAACTTGAAAATTATACGGGAAGATCGCAGAATGCTTTTGCATCGAATGGCAACCTTATTATCGAAGCAAGGCAGGAAAATTTTGGTGGCAGCCAGTACACTTCTGCAAGAATGATTACAAAGAATAAAAAAATCTTTAAATATGGGCGTATAGATATCAGGGCAAAGCTGCCTTCTACAAAAGGGATCTGGCCTGCATTGTGGATGCTGGGTAATAATATTGATGCAGTAAGCTGGCCTGCCTGCGGCGAAATAGATATGATGGAACTGCTTGGCCAGGAACCCAATAAAGTTTATAACACACTTCACTGGGGTGCCACTTTTCAGTTACATGATTCAAAAGGTTCCAATTATGTTTTGCCAACAGGTTCATTCGATCAGCAGTTTCATGTGTATAGTATGGAATGGCAGGAGAACAGCGTTAAAATTTTTATTGATGATCAGCTAACTTATACGTTAACCAGCAATGATGTTTCAGGAAACCCATACCCATTTAACAATGATTTCTTTTTCATTTTTAATATAGCGGTTGGCGGCAACTGGCCCGGAGCACCAGATGCAAACACCATATTTCCACAGAGAATGGCAGTTGATTATATAAGGGTGTTTCAGAAGTAATTTTATCAGCTATCGGGTGTATGCAATCATTTTTTTGTTACGGGCACCATTACTACTATCGCCGTTCGTTGTGTCACTCTCTTGTACTTTCTGTAATACTATTGGGCATAGGCGGGCTTGTTTACAAAAACAACCAGGTTATTTTAAAGCAGCGGTTATTGCGTTATCAAGCGGAGAAATTGCCGGTGGAAAATAGCTGAGTAAAATACCGTTTTCATCTACAAGATATTTACTGAAATTCCATTCGGGTGGGCGACTGTTCCACCCGTTTTTATTTTTATCAGTAAGCCATTGAAATACTTCGTTCTGCTGCGCTGTTTTTATTACCGTACTTTTTTTCATTAAAAGAAAGCTTACACCAAAATTCGTTTTACAGAAGGCGGCTATGTCTTCATCGGTGCCGGTTTCCTGGTCTTTAAAATCATTTGCCGGAAAGCCAATGATTACCAATTTGGCTTTGTATTGATCCTGTAATTTTTCAAGTTCTTCGTATTGGCCGGTATATCCGCAATTGCTTGCTGTGTTTACAATCAGCACTTTTTTTCCTTTAAAAGTTTCAAAGTTTATGGTTTGCCCTTTGTTGTTTACAGCTTTTAAATTATAAAATGAGGTAAGCGGTTTTGCATTTGCCTGGTTTTGCAATATTGCATTATTACCTGCAAACACTTTACTGGTAAACATCAGAACGGGATAAAACGTTTTTAATAAAGATTGCCTTAACGTCATATTTTTTTGTTTAACGCATACCAGCAAAACAGTAATAATTACTGCGGCAAAGGTTAGCTTTTTAATGATCTTATTTTTAAACATGCATGCTATTTAGAAGGGCTGTTGAAAGCTGATCATATCGTTACAGTAAAAGTGAGCGACGCAACAAAAGCCTCATTCATTTTCTTAAGCAGGTAACATAAAATGTATTTTATTTTATAATCATCTTAAACAACCTAAGCTTGCCTTTAAACGGCGGGTATTTTACTGCAGGATCGAACCATGTGGGCGTTTTCATTACCGCTTTTTTATGACTGAATGTTTCGAACGAATACTTGCCATGATAACGCCCTGTACCGCTGAAACCCCTGCCACCGAAGGGCAAATGATGATTGGTTAAATGCCAGCTTGCATTGTTTACGCAACCGCCGCCAAAAGGCACACTGTTTAACCACTCTTTTTCCTTTGCACTGCTCGATGTAAAAATATAAAACGCCAAAGGGTTGGGATTGTTCGCAATAATTGCTTTTGCTTCGTCTGCCGTATTGAAAGAAAGTATGGGCAGTATAGGACCAAAAATTTCCTCTTTCATTATTGGGGAATCCAATGAAACGTTTTCAATAATTGTTGGTTCGATGAAGAGTTTTTCTTTATTGGTTCTGCCGCCATAAACAATATTACCCTGCGATAAATAAGTGATAAGCCTGTTGAATTGCCGCTCGTTAATGATCTTGCCGTAGTTGTAACTTTCTTCAGGCTTATCTGTAAAAAATCTTTGCAGACTATTTTTTAAAGCAGCAATCAATTCATCTTTTTTTGAAGCGTGCACCAGCACATAATCGGGCGCCACACACATTTGTCCGGCATTGGAGAATTTGGTCATACCAATTCTGTTGGCTGCAACTTTTATGTTGGCATCGCTTTCTACCACGCACGGACTTTTACCGCCCAACTCCAGCACAACGGGCACCATTCTTTCGGCAGCCATTTTATAAATGATCTTGCCAACCGCAGTGCTGCCCGTATAAAAAACATGATCGAAAGTAAAGTTGTTCATCATCTCGGGAACCACTGCTGCGCCATCGCCCTGAACGTATAAAATATATTCCGGCAAAAAGATTTCTTCAATAATTTTCTTCATCACTGCATCGGTTGCAGGTGCAAATTCAGAGGCTTTCAATACCGCACAATTACCAGCCGCTATGGCACCAACCAAAGGTGTAAACAATAATTGCAAAGGATAATTCCACGGGCCAATAATCAGTACAATGCCCAAAGGCTCGTGCAGTACAAAGCTTGATGCTGGAAGGTTTACAAGATTTGTTGCAGTGTGTTCAGGTTGCATCCAATGCTTTAAATTTTTTAAAGTTGCATTAATCTCGCTTAATAAAAATCCTGTTTCTGTAACCCAGCTTTCTTCTGCACTTTTTTTAAGATCGGTATATAAAGCATTATGTAAATCCTGCTCATACAGCTTTACGGCAGCTTTTAATTTTTGCAATTGTTCTTTACGAAACGCGTATGTTTTTGTTACGCCGCTGTTATAATAGCTGCGCATATTTTGCAGGCGTTCAATAATTGGTTTGGGTTCCGTAATATAATTCATGGCAATTGTTTTACAGTTTATGTGTGAAAGTTAATCTATCCTTTTTAATCTGCAGCCAGAAAGCGATTTTATGTAATCTGTATGGTGAATGTAGGCGGTAATTTTTTTGATACCGGCATTTGTATTTCATAGCATCATCGTTGCGTCGCATTACGTTTATCAGCAACGCATTTATTGAGCTTTTACCGAAGCGGAAATTTCCAGAACACCCGCATAATTCAGATGCAAGCAGCTAAATGAAAATATTTCTGCGTATGCTGCTATGCTTACAGGTGATTGGCTCCATAGTAGCCCGCTCCAAGCAAAGGAGCTTTTTCATTCATTACAACTTTAATTGGTACAGTCTGTACCAATTCCTGCATACGGTCGCAGTTAAGGTAGGCTTTTAAATAAATATCCTGCTGCAATAGTTGAATAATTTTTGGCGGTATGCCCCCGGCCAAATACAAGCCACCAATCGCCTTCATTTTTAAAACAAGATTGGCAGATTCGTGACCAAGGTGCTGCATAAATATTTTCATGGTTTCCACACATATCTCAGCAGTGTTATCAATGGCTGCATTACTGATTGCTGCAGAAGGATCTTCTGCTTTTATAGCCTCTGCAAGCCACGCAGGCTCTGGCATTTTCTTTACTTCTTTTAAAAAATTATACACCCGAAAAATGCCCGGTCCTGAAAGAACATGTTCACGGCTTACTACTTTTTCTGTTTGGTTTATATAGCGGTATAATTCAATATCAACTTCGGTACGGGCACCAAAATCTGTATGGCCACCTTCTGTAGCAAAAGGATGATAGGCTTTGCCATCCCAAAACATGCCTGCTTCGCCTAAACCGGTGCCGGGTGCTACTATGGCTATATTGCCTGCACCGGGTACACCCTCGTTCAGTGTAACAAGATCTTCATCGGGTAAACATGCAACGCCATAAGCGGTTGCTTCAAGATCGTTGATGAGTGTTACTTTTTCGTAGCCTGCGGCTTTGGCAATTTCATCTGCAGAGATGATCCAATTGAGGTTGGTAATATCGGCGCTGCCATTAATAACAGGGCCGGCTACACCAATACAAATACTTTGTGGTTTTACAAGCGGATGTTCAGCGAAAAATGTCTGTATAATACTTATAAAAGAAGGATAATCTCTTGAATGATACTTTGCCGAAAGCAACGTTTCTGCTTGTTGCCCGGTTACTTTATACAATGCAAAATTCACTTTGGTTCCGCCAAGGTCTGCGGCCAGCACTATTACCGGTTCTGATGATGACTGGCTTTTTCCGTAGAAGGCAATTGGTATCAATGTTGAGTTATTTACCTGATGATTTAAATTCGGGATTGCTGCATAAAGTTATAGTGTACAAAAGTGCGACGCAACAAAAGCTTAATTCATATTCTGTGGCCCGGCTCAAAAAAATGTATTAATCATCGAACCTGCCCTTGGTTTTGGGAAGGTTTTTTAAGCTTTTACGCAGCGTGTGTTTTAACTGTGTTCGCAACAGTTCGCCCATGAATTTCGGACGCAGAAAACCGATCTCGTGAAAATGATCTGCGAGTTCAATTTTAAGCTGTTCGATTTTTTCGGGGCTTGAAATTTTATCGGTATTCATATTGTCGAGCAGTTCTTTCAAACGGTACCGGGAAGACACCAAACGGAATGTCATTAATGTCCTTTCTTCGGCCTGGTATTGTGCTATGGATTCTTTATCCAGGTGCTTTAATACAGCTTCAACAAAGGATGTATTTTCTTTGAAGAACTGTGGCAGGTATAAATTTTTACGCCCTTCATAACTCTGCTGGTCAAAGTCTATGGCGCGTATGCGGTACTGAAAATCTTCATCAATATCGGGTGTAATATTTACCACGAAATTATAGCTGCGCATATCGCCAAGCAATCGTATAAAACAACGCTCGTTGAACTTAACAAACTCTTTCGCAAAGCGGATGATGTTGGTGGCAGGACTGTTTAAATAATCTTCTGCAAACACATCGCCGGGAATGCCGGGAATATGTTCTTCAACAAGTGTATCATGATTGGTGAAAAAAGTAATACGGTTGGGCGAAAGCAAATGCTCCAGTTCCAAACCATACACACGGCTTGCATCGGCCTGTTTAATATAATAGTGATCGTGATTATCGTTGAACTTATTAACGATGCGTATGCGGAATGGCTGGCTGTTGCCAAAGATGCAAAAGTCGATTCTGGCAACATCGAGATGATCAACAAAACTAAGGTCGCCTTCTGTTTTTAAAATGGCATAGATACTTACAAGCGCTTCGCGTAAATGTTCCCATTCACGCATATCGTAACTCACCGTTTCCCATAAAGTATCTTTACCTTTTTTATCTTTTAGTGGTATTGAATAAGTAAAGCGCAGCAAGTCTCTGTAAGTTGCGGGTAATTTTATTTCACGGCCATTACGGGTAAGGTAAAGCCGCAAACTATCATTCACCGGAAAGATGGGTTTCTTACGCGAAGGGCGAATATGTTCTATGGGATCTTTTGTGTTGAACATATTCTTTGTTACATTAAAAGGTTGGTATCACTGTCTTCCAGCAAGTTTAAATTCACGGCATCGGCACCGGCAATGCCTTCTACAGAACCCTTGATATGGGCAGCGTTCAGCAAAACTTTCTCCAATTGCTTTTCACGTGCCTTCCATAATTTTTCCATGGCATCGCGTTCTTTTTGTATGCTTAGTTTCATGCTCATAAAACCTTCGCGGATTGCTTTCCACTGTTCACTGAATTCGCTGCCAATTAAATAATCGTAAAGCATTACCATTTTATCGCCTTTGTTTTCCTGGCTCTTTTTTGTGTCGGCGATTTTCAAAATGGCATTGCGTAATAATAAAGCAACGCTTCTTACTTCGGTGAAAGAACAAATATAAACGCCGTCTTTTTCTCCAAAACGGTCCATGTCTTTTGGAAATGCCTGCGTTACAATTACGGCTACATCGGCACCTAAAGTGCGCATATCATGTTTTAATTTTTCTATCCAGTCGTTGCTGAAATCTTTAGTGCGTTTGCTTTCATAAATAATTTTTCCTGCCTCGTTACCAAACTGGTTGCGCACTAGTTGAATACAATCTGCACCACGAACACCCTTGCCCACTTCTTCTATTTTATCGAAAGGAAATGTGGCCTGTAAAATTTCTTCCAGCAATAATTCCTGTGCTTCGCCTTGTAGTTGCATGCTACCCTGCTCGGCTTTGCGTTTCATTTCATCAACCAGCTTTTTCTGGTCTTCAATCTGCTTTTCCATTTCACGCATGCGCAGTTGATATTCCTGTTCTTTTAATCCCATTTTTTCCTGTTCTTCTTTCTGCAACTGTTCTTTCATTTTCTCACGGCCTTCCATTAGCTGGCGTTGTACCTGCAGGTCAAGCTCTGCTTCTTTATTGTTGAGCGCTTTTTCTTTTTGCAAAAATTCCAATTCTTTTTTGCGGGCTTCTTTTAATTTTTCCTCTTTATCAGCATCTGATTGCTCAAGCAACTTTAACTTGTTTTCAAAATCAGATGAAACAGATTTTCGAATGTTTTCTTCAAGCTGCTGGTTGCGTTTTTTCAATTCGTCAGAAAGCTTTTTTTGATAGGCATCTTCCTGTAGTTGCTTTTGTTTTGTAAACTCTTCTTCCTTCTTACGCAACTCTTCTTCTTTTGTGCGTTTATAATCCTGCATTTGCTGGCGCAACTGTTGTTTCTCTTTTTCAATCGCTTCTTTCTGCTCTTCGTTAAGCGCATCTTCCAGCGGAAATTCAAAACCACAATTAGGACATTTTATAATAGTTGGCATAAAGCAATTTTACACAAATTAAACTCAATTTTTAAAATACAATTTTTTTGAGCCAGGCAATGGAATATGAATTGAACTTTAGTTGCGTCGCACACTTGTAGTCCAGAATAGATATGCGCATTTGGCTGTCTGTGAGAAGTTAAACCAGGAAACTGAGTTTAGTTTAAGCGGCTATTAATTTTTTGCTTATTTTGTTGAGCAAAAAGTGCAGAATTATTTTCTTCAATATCGTGTTTGATAGAATTTTTTTTGGAAAGAATGAGTAAACAGCGATAGCTTACGTAATGTTTAAAATAAAAGCCGCCACACTACTATGCCTGATGTGTTTTGCCCGGCAAATATTTATTAAGTAAAATAATTCTTCTATTCTTCTTCCCGCTAACTATCTTTTATCCCGAACCCAGATTAATAGTAAGATTAAGCTGGTTACGAAAAAATTACTGTAATACCTTTTCAATAGCTTTTGCTTTCAATAAACACTCTTTATATTCTTCTTCGGCATTGCTGTAAAATGTAATGCCACTCCCCACCTGGTAACTGAGGTATTGATTGATTTGGTTGTACATAATACTGCGAATAACCACATTAAAATCAAAATCTTTTTCGGGAGAAATATAGCCGACAGCACCGGAGTAAATGCCCCGTTTGGTATACTCGTATTGTTCAATCAATTCCATTACACGTTTCTTTGGTGCGCCCGTCATGGAGCCCATTGGGAACGTGGCTTTCAGAATACCGGGAAGATCAATATCGTTTCTAAGTTCGCCTTTAATGGTAGAGATCATCTGGTGTAACTGGGGAAAAGTATAAATGCCAAACAGCTCCTCTACCTGAACTGAATTTTCTTTGCATATTTTGCTGAGATCGTTGCGAACGAGATCTACAACCATTACGTTTTCGCTGCGGTCTTTAGTACTTTCGTAAAGTTGCTTTTTGTTTGTTTCATCAGCATTTATATCAGCATTATTCCTGCGAATAGTTCCTTTTATTGGCTGCGATATAATGGTGCTGCCTTCTTTTTTTAAATAACGTTCAGGGCTTGCACAAAGCAAAGATTTATCATTGAGTTTATAAAAGCAGGAAAATGGGTTTGGAGAAATACTGATAAGCTGCTGATAAATTTCAAGCGGATTGATAACCGTATCTTCTGCAAAAAATTCCATGCAGTAATTGATCTCGTAACAGTCGCCACGCAATATGTGTTGCTGTAGCTTTTGTATGGTTTGCAGGTACGTTTCCTTACTGATACGGGGCTGTATATAAATAGCAGATGCGGGTTCTGTTCTCTCTATTGGTGTTGCCTGTATGTTTTTGAAAACAATAGATGGTTCATCCTGCAAACAGGAAAAAGTTACCAGGTTTCCGTTTATTTTAATAACTGTTTGTGGCTGAAATAAAAAAGTATCTGGAAAACCAACTTTGTCTTTATGCGAAGAAGTGAGGTTTTCAATGTCATTTTTAAGATCGTAGCTAAAATGCCCAAAAAGCCAGTCGTTATGCAATTGATAAAAATCCTGTAGAGAAACAAGTATGTTTTTTGAAGCGGAATAAAACGCTGCTGCACCTGCTGCCAGCAAACATTCGTAGGAATGATGTTTTCCACCATAGCCGTTATTATCCAAAAAACAACAAACGCCGAACTGGTTGGCCCAGCTCAGCATTCGTTTTTTAAAATTTTCTATATCGGTTACAGAAAAAGATACCGTATTCCTTTGCACCATTATGATGGGCATGAGTTAGAAGTCATCTTCATCATCGTCGAAGCTATCTGCATCGTTGAAAAGATCGAATTCTTTAAAGTCCTCATCTATTGATAAATCATCATCGGCAGCCGGTTTTTTTCCGGTAGTGCCCCCTGTAGCTTTTTTGCCCTTTGATTTGGGAATGTCAAACTCTTCAAAATCCGGATCCCAGCTGTCTTCTTCTTCGGGTTTTTCCCATTCATCAACTTCATCCGGGCCGTCGTCGCTATCATCGTCATCATCATCTTTACTTTTTTTGGAAGATGCTTTTGATGGCTTTGCAGACGATTTTACTTTTGAATCATCATCATCGTCATCCAAATCATCGTCATCATCCTCAAGTTGCTTTTTGGATTTAGGTGAAGGTTTTTCACTACTTTTTTTATCGGCAGCCGACAATTTACTGCCAGGAATTTTTTTGTCTTTATCAGATTTTGATGCCATACCGCTAAAGATTATAACGTAAAATTTAAACGAGTTTTTTAATCAGCAAAATATTTTTTTTCCGCAATTGGCTGCAACAGGGAAATAGATACTTTTTTTCTAAAAATTGCCGGTTTTTACCTCCTTGTGAAGTTGGTTGCCACTGGCTGAATTATATTCAACTGTACAAGTGAGTGACACAAGGAACGATGCCACAAAGTATAAAAGCCGACCTTAAAAAATATAAATATAAAAGAACGGAAAATAATTTCTTAAAGCTCAATGATCTGGTCTCTTCCCGGCCCATTGGAAACATACTTAACCGGTGCCCCTATATATTGATTGATGAACTCAATATATGTTGACATGTTGGATGGCAATAATGCTGCATCCTTAATTTGAGTACTGTCGGTATTCCAACCCGCAAAGCTTTTGTACTGAGGGTCTATGGCTACACGTGTCATTTGAAAAGGTACTTCTTCTTTTGCTTCGCCATTTATATTATAAGCAGTGCAAACCTGTAGTTCTTCAAAGGAATCGAGCACATCGGCTTTTGTCATAACTACCTGTGTTACGCCATTGATCATACAGGCGTATTTAAGCGCAACAAGATCAATCCAGCCGCAACGGCGTGGCCTGCCTGTAGTTGCACCAAATTCACTGCCAATTCTTCTTAGCTCTTCGCCGGTTTCATTTTCAAGTTCTGTTGGGAATGGGCCGCTGCCAACCCTTGTACAATAGGCTTTGGACACACCCAGTACCTGGTTAATTTTTTGAGGAGCCACACCAAGGCCGCTGCAAACACCTGCCGTCATTGTGCTGGATGAAGTAACAAAGGGGAACGTTCCAAAATCAATATCCAGCATACTGCCTTGTGCGCCTTCGGCAAGTACTTTTTTGCCTTCGCTTATTTTATTATTAATAAAATATTCGCCGTTAACAATATTCAATGTGCGAAGAAATTCCAGCGCTTCAAAAAATTCTTCTTCCC
>DGQT01000062.1 GCA_002390845.1 Chitinophagaceae bacterium UBA4407
GGTTTGAACCAATTGCCTATGGAGTTTGCAGTCGAGGCGCAGAAATTATTGGCCATATCACTGGAAGGTAGTGTAGGTTAGGTATTGTATGAGCCAGAGTGCAGCATATCTATTGAGCTTTAGTTGCGTCGCACACTTGTACGTTTTGACCTTCGGTCGACAGTCGACGGTCAACGGTCGACCAAAGATTCTTCAGTACAAGTGAGTGACACAACAGCCGATGATATGAAATACAAAAGCTGGCAAACAAAATATCAAAATAGTTAAATAGTAAAACAGCTATAAATATTAATAGGAACAACATGTTAAGTATAAAAAATTTAAGGGCGTCTGTTGAAGGAAAAGAAATATTAAAAGGTTTAAACCTTGAGGTAAAAGCCGGCGAAGTACATGCGATTATGGGGCCCAACGGCTCTGGCAAAAGCACACTGGCCGCAGCACTTACAGGCAAAGACAATTATGAAGTAACAGATGGTGAAGTTTTATTTGATGGTAAAGACCTGCTGGAATTGTCGCCGGAAGACAGGGCTAGAGAAGGGATATTTCTCGCATTTCAATACCCCGTTGAAATACCCGGCGTATCGAACATAAATTTTTTAAGAACAGCTTTGAATGAGATCAGAAACTATAAAAATCTTCCGCAATTAGAAGCAAAGGAATTTTTGAAGTTGGTGAAAGAAAGGCAAAAGTTGGTAGAATTTGACGCCGCTCTTACAAACCGTTCTTTAAATGAGGGTTTTTCAGGTGGAGAAAAGAAGCGTAATGAAATTTTTCAACTGGCAATGCTGGAACCCAAACTTTCTATTCTTGATGAAACAGATTCCGGCCTTGACATTGACGCATTGCGTATTGTATCGCAGGGCGTAAATAAACTACGTTCAGAAAAAAATGCATTTATCATTATTACGCACTACCAGCGATTACTGGAATATATTGTTCCTGACTTTGTGCATGTATTGTACAATGGGCAAATTGTAAAATCGGGTACAAAAGAGCTTGCACTTGAATTGGAAGAGAAAGGTTACGACTGGTTAAAAGAGCCATTGAAAGAAAAAGAGTTGGCGTAAAATTAAAACCGATTACGGTTTGTATGCGGGTTTAAAAAATAATATTAATGATCACAAAGATTACAAGTCCATTATACGATCAGCTTATTGCAGATTTTGAAGTGCGTTCAATTATATCTTCCTCTTCAGAAACTGAAGAATTGCTCGAGTTGCGTGAAAATGCTTTTGAACAATTTAAAAAACTTGGTTTCCCCAATACCAAAGTAGAAGACTGGAAATACACCAATCTTGCACCTTTTCTAAAACAGGAATTTATAACAGAACAGGAAGATGAGACATTTAATGTAAGTGATGAACTGATTGCACAGGCAAAAATAAAATCGTTTGATTGTTATAATATCATTTTAGTAAACGGAAGATACCAACCGGGTCTTTCCGATATTATTAGTGATGAAGCGGTTACAGTTACTACTATTGCCTCAGCTATTGGTAAACCCGCATTCAAAGCACATTTTGGTAAATATACCAATGTTGAGAAGAACCATTTTGCAGCGTTAAACACCGGTTTATTCAGTGATGGGTTGTTTGTTGAAATAAAGAGCAAAGCTATTATTGACAGGCCTTTGCATATTATCCATATTGTTACAACCGATAGCAGCATTTTTATTCAGCCACGCTTTCTTTTTGTAACGGGTGCAACTGCTGAGGCAACCATAGTTGAGAGTTTTGTAAGTGCCAAAAACAGCTCAGATGTTTTTGTAAATAATGTTTCAGAAATAGCAGTAGGTGAGAATGCGCATTTGCATCATTATTATATACAAACGGGCAATGCAAATACAAGGTATGTTCATCATACAGAAGTTCATCAAAAAGCTTCAAGTGTTTACAATAATTACAAAGCATCGTTCCCCGGAACAGCGCTGCTGCGCAATAACCTGAACATTGCGTTGGATGATGAAAATATTGAAAGCCATTTATACGGCATTTATCTTGCCGGTGGTAACCAGGTAGTTGATAATCATACGATTGTAGATCACCGAAAGCCGCATTGCCAGAGCAATGAATTGTATAAAGGTGTAATGAAAGATGAAGCCATTGCCGTTTTCAATGGAAAAATATTTGTGCAAAAACAGGCGCAGAAGACCAATGCTTTTCAGCAGAATAATAATTTAATGCTAAGTCAAAAGGCTGTGGTGGATTCTAAACCTCAATTAGAAATTTATGCAGACGATGTTAAATGCAGTCACGGCTCTACCGTTGGGCAATTTAATAAAGAAGCATTGTTCTATTTGAAATCAAGGGGTATTGGCGATGAGAAAGCAAAGGCATTACTCATTCATGCTTTTGCGTATGATGTAACAGAAAAAATTCCACATGCAGCTGTAAAGTCACATATCAATCATCTGCTTGAGGAAGGATTGAAATAGAAATTGTAATTGGTTGCCATTGCAGACAACTAAAAAAGTGGGTTATGAATACAGCAACTATAATAGCGCAGGAAATACCGGATATTGAAAAAATAAGAAGAGACTTCCCTATTCTCGATACAAAAGTTAACGGCAGGCCATTAATATATTTTGATAATGCTGCATCTACACAAAAACCCTGGCAGGTAATAAAAGCCATTGAACATTACTATACAAATCTCAACAGCAATGTACACCGTGGCGTGCATTATTTAAGTCAGAAAGCTACTGATGCATTTGAAGCTTCCAGAAGAAAAGTAGCATCCTTTATCAATGCAGAACATGACTACGAAGTCATCTTTACCGGAGGAACAACTGAAAGCATCAATCTTGTAGCACATAGTTTTGGAAAGCAATTTGTAAAAGCTTGTGATACGATCATTATTTCCTCATTGGAGCATCATTCAAATATTGTTCCCTGGCAAATACTTTGCGAAGAGAAAAATGCACAATTAAAAGTGATCCCTATCAATGAGAAAGGTGAATTGTTGATGGATGCTTTTAAGGCTATGCTTGATGAAACCGTAAAACTTGTTTCAGTCAATTATGTTTCTAATTCATTGGGTACAATAAATCCGGTAAGAGAAATTATTGAACTGGCACACAGCAAAAATATTCCGGTAATGCTTGATGCAGCGCAGGCTGTGCAGCACATGCCTGTTGATGTACAGGAACTTGATGTGGATTTTCTTGTATTCTCCGGACATAAACTATATGGCCCTACAGGTATTGGTGTTTTATACGGCAAAGAAAAATGGCTGAACCAAATGCCCCCGTACCAAGGTGGTGGCGAGATGATCAAAACGGTAACATTCGAAAAAACTACCTATAATGAACTGCCTTTTAAATTTGAAGCCGGTACTCCCCATATCGAAGGCGTAATCTGTATAGGCGCAGCTATTGATTATATCAACGAAATTGGGTTAGAAAAGATAGACCGCTACGAACATGAGTTGCTGGAATATGCAACTGAGAAATTATCAGAAATTGAAGGCATAAAATTTATCGGCACTGCTGATAACAAAGCAAGCGTTGTTTCATTTAATCTTGAAAATATTCATCCTTACGATGTTGGGGTAATACTCGATCAGTTTGGTATCGCGGTTCGCACAGGCCACCATTGTACACAACCGCTAATGGATATTTTTGCAATACCCGGCACCGTGCGTGCATCCTTTGCATTTTACAATACTACCGTAGAAATTGATATTTTTGTTGCAGGCGTTAAGAAAGCCGCAAGTATGCTGGGCTAATTTTTAACTGGTAATTTTATGAGCCGGGCAATAGAATATAAATGAAGCTTCGTTGCGTCGCACACTTGTACAGAAGTACAGGTTTCAGCAATCGGCAGTCAGCATTCCGAAATACAACCTTTACTGATTGCTGAAACCTGATTGCTGATTGCTGCATAAAGTTCCGAATGTACAAGTGAGTGACACAACAAAAGCTCAATTACAATATGCAGCTGGTACAAAAAATACTTACTTAAAAATATATGACGATCAACGAAATACAGGATGAACTGATAGAAGAGTTTGAACTCTTTGGCGACTGGATGGAGAAATATGAAAACGTCATCCAGATGGGCAAAGAACTTCCGGTAATTGACGTACAATATAAAAAGGAAGAGAACCTGATAAAAGGCTGCCAGGCAAAAGTGTGGCTGCATGCAGATTATAAAGATGGTAAAGTTTTATTTATGGCAGATAGCGATGCCATCATCACAAAAGGCCTGGTGAGTATGGTGATCCGTGTTTTATCGAACCATGCTCCTGAAGAAATTGTTGCTGCAGATCTGTATTTTGTAGATAGAGTTGGTTTACGCGAACACCTTTCAATGACCCGCTCCAATGGCCTGCTTTCGATGATAAAACAAATGAAAATGTATGCAATGGCAATACAATCTAAAGTAAAAGCAAACTAATTTTTATGATTGATAAAATTAGCTTGGAAGTAAAGATTATAGAGGCGTTGCAGAAAATTTATGATCCTGAAATGCCGGCCAATATTTATGATCTCGGCCTTATTTACAATATTGATATAAGCGATACAGGTTACGTAAATATAAAGATGACGCTTACTGCACCCGCCTGTCCGGTTGCCGGAGAAATTATCATGGAAGTTGATACCAAAGTCCGGGAAATTGATGGGGTAAGCGATGTAAATGTGATGCTTACTTTCGATCCACCCTGGAACAGGGAAATGATGACTGAAGAAGCTAAACTCGAACTTGGCTTTTTATAAAAGCCGAACATAAAGATTGAAAAATTCTGCACAACACTTTGCTTAATCCCGTTTTAAGCTTTTAATAATCATTTAACGGCCATACGTCTCATCCGGATATTCAAAAGTTGTCTTCTACTTTTAAGTGTACTATTTACACACATCTTTGTATTACCAATATCCCACCGAAAAATTCTCCAATATCCAGAAAGACTTAAAAAAAATCGAAGCTCTCAAAAGGAGCTTTTTTCTTTTACTTGATTCACCTCACCACAACATACTAATGAAACGAAATCACTTTTTCAAATTACTTACTGTAATTTTCAATCAGGTTCATTTAAAGAACTATTCAACAACTTGTTGGTAAATTTTTTATCCGTAATAAATTTACTTACTATATTGTAGCTGAAATTCTTAACGATGGGTGCGTCTTCATTAATTGTTCTCATTCTTGCCGCTATCGCCTTCTCTGCAGGGGGTATTGCTGTTGCTAAATTTTTAGTAAAAGGTACAAAAAATCTGCAAAAAGGCCAGGCTTATGAGTGTGGCGTACCCACACATGGCAGCCCCTGGAACCAGTTTAATGTTGGCTATTATCTGTTCGCACTAATCTTCCTGATTTTTGATGTTGAATTGATTTTCTTATATCCGTGGGCCGTAGTGGTAAAACAGATCGGGATGTCTGCACTCGGCGAGGTTATTGTATTTCTTTTTATATTGTTCATGGGCTTTTTATATGCCCACAAAAAAGGAGCATTGAAATGGATGTAAAGCCCTCCTAACCTCTCTAAATTGAGGAATAAAAAAATACTAAATGGATCAACAAAATATAATTGATAACGATTTTAAAAAATCTCCGCCATCAGGTGGAGATTTAGATGGGGCATGGGAGGTGCCTTTTCCCGGCGAAGTGCACCCCACAGCAGGCGGCGGAATTGTAATAAGCAAATTGGATGAAGTAATCAACTGGGCACGTTCAAACTCTTTGTGGCCGCTGGTTTTCGGTACCAGTTGCTGCGCCATAGAAATGATGAGTACGGCCGCTGCAAAATACGATTGGAGCCGTTTTGGTTTTGAAGTAGCAAGAGCAACACCACGCCAGGCCGATGTAATTATTATTGCCGGAACTATTGTAAATAAAATGGCACCTGTTTTAAAACGTTTATACGATCAAATGGCCGACCCTAAATATGTAATTGCTATGGGTGCATGCGCCACAAGCGGAGGCCCTTTTTTTTATAACACGTATTCTGTTGTTAAAGGTGCAGATCATGTAATACCCGTAGATGTTTACATCGCCGGTTGCCCTCCGCGGCCTGAGGCTTTATTACATGCAATGATTACGTTACAGGAAAAAATAAAAATGGGTTATACAAGAGAGCAGATAAAAATGCAGCCCCCATCCCCTGAAGGGGTGTTTTAAAAAAAAATGAATAACAGACGGGTAAATGACCAATGAAGATTTAAAAATAACGATTGCTGAAATTCTTCCTGCTGCTGCCTTTGAGGAAGGTGCAGAATGGCTGACCGTATCAGTTGAGCCAAATGTTTTCAAATTATTTTCACAACAACTTCGCTCCATTAACAGTTTAAATTTTGATTTTTTATTTTGTCTTAGCTGCGTTGATTGGAAAACACATTTTACGATGGTGTATCATTTTACCTCTATAACGCATCGTCATACAATCGTTGTAAAATCAAAACTTGACCGCAACAATCCTGAAATAGAAACAGTAAGTGATATATGGCGCACCGCAGAATTTCATGAACGCGAAGCGTACGATTTATTCGGTGTTATTTTTAAAAATCATCCAGATCTGCGTAGATTATTTATGACCGATGACTGGGTTGGATGGCCGTTGAGAAAAGATTATGAAGATGCAATAAATATGATAAAATTATAAAGCCCCATCCGCTAAGGGGGGGGTGAAGAATTAATAAGAATGTACAGACAAACTGAAATAATAAGCGATGGCTCGCAAGTCACTTCCTTAGGGGAGGCAGAAGGCGATCTGATCATTAACGTGGGACCACAACACCCTTCCACGCATGGTGTGCTGCATCTTATTATTACATTGAATGGTGAAACGATTAAGAACGTTGAGCCACATCTTGGGTACATTCACCGCTCTATTGAAAAAATGTGCGAAAGCCTTAGCTACAGGCAATTTATATACGTTACCAGTCGCATGGATTACCTCTCTTCGCACATTAATAATCATGGTTGTGCCATGTGCGTGGAGAAAGGAATGCAGATAGAAATTCCGCCACGTGCCAAAGTCATCCGTGTGTTGATGGATGAACTTACGCGGCTTGCTTCGCACCAGTTATGGTGGGGTGCCATGGCGATGGATGTTGGTGCGCTAACACCCTTTTTTCATGCCTTCCGGGAACGCGAAGCGATCAACGATATCATGGAAGAAACCTGTGGTGCAAGGTTAACCATGAATTATATGGTGCCCGGGGGTGTGATGTATGATCTTCATCCAAATTTTCAACATCGTGTTAAAGAATTCATCACGCTGTTCAAATCAAAAATTGATGAGTATGATGAAATGGTTACCAATAATATCATTTTTCAAAACCGCATGAAAGGCATTGGTGTGCTTTCAAAAGAAGATGCAATTTCTTACGGCTGTACCGGGCCAACTGCAAGAGGCAGCGGTGTAAGCTGCGACATACGCAAACTCTATCCCTACGAGGTTTACAGCGAATTGCAGTTTGATGAAATCATAGAAACTGGTGGTGATTGTTTTGCCCGTTACTTAGTGCGTTTCCGCGAAATGCGGCAATCGCTTTCTATCATCGAGCAGTTGATTGATAATATTCCGGAAGGTGATTTCCAGGCAAAAACAAAAGCAGTACTTAAGTTGCCTAAAGGGGAATTTTATTCGAGAATAGAAACTGCCCGCGGTGAGTTTGGTGTGTACATTATCAGCGAAGGTGGCACAACACCTTATCGTATTAAATTTCGTTCGCCCGGTTTCTCAAATTTATCAGCGCTCAATCACATGGCAAAGGGTTACAAGATCGGCGATCTTGTTGCCATTATGGGCACGTTGGATTTGGTGATACCGGATATTGACCGTTGAAGACAGGGGAAAGGAATTTGTAATTGGGAATTGGGAATGCAGAAAGACAAATACAATGATTGGCCGGGCATTAGTTCTTTGTGAATCTTTCGTTGCGTCGCACTCTTGTACGGTTGGATTGAATATGGAACTTTTTCACCACATAGGCACATAGAAACATAGATGCACATAGAAAGGATTATTGAGAAAAGTATAAGTAGTAACAAATTGTAAAAACTATGTGTTCTTATGCACCTATGTTTCTATGTTGTGGATGCTTCGCTCTGTTCATTAAAGTTCCGAACGTACAAGTGAGTGACACAACAGACGATGATTAAAGAATCAAAAAGCTTGTAACAAAAAAAAATATTAATGGCTAATGCCTAGTTTCGAAAACATAACAAATTCTATAAACGCATGGTTGAATAACACATTCAACTCGACCATTGCATTGCTATTGGAATTTGTAATCGTGGGTTTGAGCGTAATAACATTATTTGCAGTATTAGGTTTGGTATTGGTGTTTATGGAACGTAAAGTTTCTGCCTACATGCAAATACGTTTAGGGCCAAACCGGGTAGGATTTAAAGGCATGTTGCAAACGGTTGCCGATACATTAAAGCTCGCCGTAAAAGAAGGATTAACTCCGGATGGCGCCGACAAATTTTTATTCAACCTTGCACCCTTTGTAGTGATGATCGTTGCGATGTTGATAATGGCGCCAATCCCTTTTGCTAAAGGGTTTCAGATGTGGGATTTGAATATTGGAGTGCTTTACGTAACCGCTGTTTCTTCTGTTTCTGTGATAGGGATTTTGATGGCAGGCTGGGCAAGTAACAACAAATATTCGTTGCTTGGTGCCATGCGCAGCGGCGCACAAATTGTAAGTTATGAATTGAGTGCCGGGCTTTCTGTTATTTCGATTATTGTGCTTACAGGAAGTTTGCAGATATCTGATATTATTGAATCGCAACGTGATGGATGGTGGATATTTAAAGGGCATATTCCTGCAATCATTTCTTTTGTGGTTTTTATTATTGCTGTTACTGCGGAAACGAACCGTGCTCCATTCGATCTTGCAGAAGCAGAGAGTGAATTAACAGCGGGTTTTCATACAGAATATTCAGGAATGAAATTCGCATTGTTCTTTCTTGCAGAATATGTAAATATTTTTATCGTGTGTAGCATTGGAGCGATCTTATTTCTTGGCGGATGGATGCCTTTACATATTGGCAACTGGGAAGGATTTAATCATGTAATGGATTATATTCCATCTTCGATTTGGTTTATGGGAAAAGTATTTTTTTTAATTTTCGTGATTATGTGGTTTCGCTGGACTTTTCCGCGTTTGCGTATTGATCAGTTGTTGAATTTGGAATGGAAATATTTACTGCCGATCAGTTTGTTTAATTTACTATTGATGACGGTTGTAGCGATTGAAGGGTGGCATTTCTGACTACGATTTTGACCTGATTTTTCTGATTCAACTGAAATAAGAAAATAAATAATCTGAATGTTTATCGTTGACTATATAAAAGATGTTTACGGCGCTGTAAAATCGCTGCTTACGGGCATGAAGCGTACGGGTTATTATTTTACGCACCATAAAGAAATTATTACGCAGCAGTACCCTGAAGTTAAGCAAACTTTACCCGAACGTTTTCGTGGCGAAGTAGTAATGCTGCATGATGAAAATAATGAACATGCCTGCACCGGTTGTACTGCCTGCGAGCTGGCTTGCCCAAATGCAACCATAAAAATTATTACAAAATTTGATATATCACCGGAAGGCAAAAAGAAAAAAGCGATTGACACTTTCGTGTATCATTTGGAGTTGTGTACCATGTGTAATTTGTGTATTGAAGCTTGCCCAACCGATGCAATCAAAATGGCGCAAACCTTTGAGCACAGTGTGTTTGACCGCAGCCTGCTTACAAAGAAATTAAATAAACCCGGATCAAAAATTAGGGAGGGCGTGGAATAAAATGACAGCATCACAAATCATATTTTATATTTTATCTGCTTTCATTCTTGGCAGCGGAATTCTTGCTGTAACCACAAGAAAAATTTTCCGCTCTGCCATCTGGTTGTTATTCTCATTGATCGGCATCGCTGGTTTGTATTTCTGGTTGCAGGTTGAGTTTATTGCAGCAATCCAAATAGTCGTTTATGTTGGCGGTATTGTGGTGCTGATTATTTTTTCCATTTTTCTTACACAGAAATCGGGCAGCGAAATGCCGAAGGCCTCAGCGACAAGGAAAGGTTTTGCGGTTGCTGCCGTGTTAATCGGTTTCGCACTTGTGTGGCAGTTGATCTCGCATCATTCGTTTAAACAAACCAGCACAACCACTCTTGATGTAGATGTGGCAAACATCGGCTCGCAGTTATTAAGCACAACAGACCATGGATATATTTTACCCTTCGAAGTAGTAAGTATTTTATTGCTTGCTGCAATGATCGGATGCATAGTTATTGCCATGAAAAAAACAGAAGCAGTATGAACGATATACCATTAACGCATATTCTTTTTGTAAGCACGGCCCTGTTCTTTATCGGCATGTATGGCCTGTTTACACGCAGGAATATGATAACCATGCTCATGTCGGTCGAGCTTATTTTGAACAGTGTCAATATCAACTTTGTCGCATTCAATAAATATTTGTTTCCCGACAAATTAGAGGGTGTGTTCTTTTCAATTTTTGTAGTCACGATTGCCGCAGCCGAAGCTGCCGTTGCAATAGCGATCATTATTAATTTATACAGGAGCCACAATTCAATTGATGTGGAAGATGCGGGAGAAATGAAGTATTAGTTTTATGAGCCGGGCAGAACGATTTGATGATTTGATAATTTGGTGATGTGATTGTGTAATACATTATCAAATTGACCCATCATCAAATCATCAAATCAACATCCTTGCGTCGCACTCTTGTACAGCAGAATATAAATGAACAATAACCAAGCAAACATAATCCTTACATGACCAACTACGCTTATGTTTCACTGATACCGCTGCTGCCACTGGCATGTTTTGTGGTATTGGGTTTATGGGGAAGAAAACGTTTCAAAACATTTTCTGGAATCGTTGGTACCGGTTCGTTACTGGCTTCAACCATTTTATCTTTCTATACAGCTTACCAATATTTTTTTGTTGACGGAAAAGTAAACGGCGTTTACCAGCACATCATCGCCATGAAATATACATGGCTGCAATTCTCGCCAAATGTTTCCATAGATATGGGCATCATGCTCGATCCTATTTCCGTAATGATGATCGTGGTGGTTACTTTTATTTCACTCATGGTACATGTATTCAGTCTTGGCTATATGAAAGGTGAAGAACGTTTCGCAACCTATTATGCATTTCTTTCGCTCTTTACTTTTTCTATGCTGGGACTGGTACTCTCCACCAATATTTTCCAGATCTATATGTTCTGGGAACTCGTTGGCGTTTCATCCTATTTACTCATTGGTTATTATTTTGACAAGCCTTCTGCGGTGGCCGCATCAAAGAAAGCATTCATTGTAACACGCTTTGCTGATCTGGGTTTTCTGATCGGTATTTTGATTCTCGCTTTTCATGCAGAAACACTCGATATTTCAACACTTATCGAACGGCTTACAGATCATCAATCCACACAATTTGTCAGCATAACAACCGGGTCATTACTCGGAGTGTCCATACTCACATGGGGTTTGACTTTAGTGTTCATCGGTGGCGCAGGTAAATCAGCCATGTTCCCTTTGCATATATGGTTACCAGATGCAATGGAAGGCCCAACACCCGTATCAGCATTAATACATGCCGCGACAATGGTTGTGGCAGGTGTATATCTTGTCGCAAGGTTATTTCCTGTTTATTCAATTGATGGAGCCGCATTGGATATTGTGACTTATGTCGGTGCATTCTCTGCATTGCTTGCAGCAGTTATCGCCTGCACGCAGACAGATATTAAACGGGTGCTTGCTTATTCAACTATGTCACAAATCGGTTATATGATGTTTTCGCTTGGTGTTTCAAGATACGGCGGCGAAAATGGACTCGGCTTTATGGCTTCCATGTTTCACTTGTTTACACACGCATTCTTTAAATCGCTTTTGTTTCTTGGTGCCGGCGCAGTCATTCATTTGGTGCACAGCAACGATATGAAAGATATGGGTGGCTTAAGAAAGTTTATGCCCGTTACGCACATTAGTTTTTTAATTGCGTGTTTAGCAATTTCAGGTATTCCGCCTTTCGCTGGGTTCTTTAGTAAGGAAGAAATTTTAACTGCGGCTTTTGATTCAAATAAATTGATTTATGGTGTGGCCTTATTTACGTCTGGTTTAACTGCCTTTTATATGTTCCGTTTATACTTTTCTATCTTCTGGAAAAAAGAGTCGCACCTGCACAATGCGCATGGGGAAGGGACTTCTACCATGAAAATTCCTTTGATCATTCTTGCAGTTTGTGCTGTTATTGCAGGGCTTTTACCTTTCTCAAATTTCATTACATCAGATGGTGCTGCCTTGGAAACACATATTAATCTTGTTTTTTCAATAGCCCCGGTATTACTGGCTTTGGGCGGAATATTACTGGCTGCAAATCTTTATAAAACAGAAAATAATAAGCCCGAAAAAGTTGCTGCTGCACTTGGCGGTTTCTATAAAGCGGCGCACAGCAAATTTTATGTTGATGAAGTTTACATCTTCGTTACTAAAAAAATAGTTTTTAATCTTATCGGCAGACCGGCCGCATGGATCGATAAAAATATTGTGGATGGATTGATGAATTTGATTGCTTCAGTAACAGAAAAAATTTCAGAGCTGATCAAAGGTTTACAATCGGGTAAAGTGCAGAGCTATACTTTGTATTTTTTTGCAGGCATTGTTGGGTTGGCGGCTGTATTTATTTATTTATGGAAATGATTTTTGAGCCAGACTGAAGAATAACTATGAGGCTTTACTTGCGTCGCACTCTTGTACTGCAGCAGGCAAAGCATCAAGGCAAGGAGGCAATAGGCAAAGAGAAAGACGCACCTGTTCAAAAATGTTCAGAACGTACAAGTGTGCGACGCAAGGGACGATCAGAAAAGAGACAAAAGCCGGGTACAAAAAATAAAAATGATTAACAGATAACGATGAATATATCATTGCTCGTCATATTGCCCATATTAACTGCGGTGGCACTGTTGTTCTGCAACGGACTTAAACAGGTAAGAACTGTGTCGCTGATTGGCGCTACGGTACAACTGGCACTTGCCTTTGCATTGCTGATTTTATACTGGAACGAGCGTGCTGCAGGTAACACAGCGCAAATGCTTTTTGAATCAAGCTACACATGGTTTGCGCCATTGCATATTAATTTTCATGTTGGTGTTGATGGTATTTCCATTGCAATGATCGCACTTACTTCTTTTATTGTTTTGGCCGGTGTGCTGATGTCGTGGAAAGAAGACCGTATGCCGAAAGAATTTTTCTTCCTGCTTATTTTATTAAGTGCAGGCGCTTATGGGTTTTTTATTTCGCTGGATCTTTTTACGATGTTCTTCTTTTTAGAAGTTGCTGTAATACCAAAGTTTTTGCTGATAGGGATTTGGGGCAGTGGCAAAAAAGAATACAGCGCCATGAAACTTGCTTTGATGCTGATGGGCGGTTCTGCATTGGTATTTGTGGGTTTGCTTGGATTGTATTTCAATACAGATATTGGTGGCGGTGTACATAGTTTTGACTTGTTGCAAATCTCCCAAATGCATATCCCGGTTGAAGTGCAGAAAATGTTTTTTCCTTTTGCATTTGCCGGGTTTGGAATATTTGGCGCACTGTTTCCTTTTCACACCTGGGTTCCTGATGGACATTCTTCTGCGCCAACGGCAGCATCTATGTTTCTCGCCGGCATCTCTATGAAACTCGGTGGCTACGGGTGTTTGCGTGTTGCAACTTACCTTATGCCGGATGCGGCACATGCTTATTCGTGGATCATTGTTTTACTGGCTACCATTGCCATTATCTATGGCGCTTTCGCTACAATGATGCAGACTGACTTGAAATATATCAATGCATATTCTTCAGTTAGTCATTGCGGATTTGTATTGCTCGGTATTGGTATGCTCACACAAACATCTATTACCGGCGCGGTGATGCAAATGGTTTCGCATGGGTTAATGACGGCACTTTTCTTTGCCGCAATTGGAATGATTTACAGCCGCACCCATACACGGATGGTGGCGCAATTGGGCGGCCTGCTTAAGATGATGCCTTTTATTTCTACGGTGTTTGTAATTGCAGGATTGTGCTCGCTTGGCTTGCCGGGTTTTAGTGGTTTTGTGGCAGAGATGACGGTGTTTATGGGCAGTTGGCAAAACCCTGATACGATGTACCGTATAGCTACGATACTGGCATGTGCATCAATTGTGGTTACTGCGGTTTATATCCTTCGGGCAGTCGGGCAATCGGTGATGGGTCCGGTAACAGATTCACACTACTTAGGTTTAAAAGATGCAAGCTGGAATGAAAAATTTGCAGCTGGGTTATTGATCATTGGCATTGTGGCAATTGGTATTGCCCCATTCTGGTTAAACGAATTGATAACACCGGCAACAGATACGATTATGCAGCATGCGGTAAAGCTTGTAACGTTAAAATAAAAATGAACGATGGGAATTGACTTTTTTATATTGATGAAATCGGAACTGCTTCTGGCAGTGATCATTTTTATTTTACTTTTTATAAAAGTAGGTAGTAAAGAATGGAAGAATGAGCAGATGCTGAATATTGTAAATGTATTATTACTCGTAAACTTTATCGCAGGCTTTTTTGGCAATAAAGATGGTATGCTGTTTAATGACATGTTCAAAACAAACCAACTGATTGTTTTGGAAAAATGTATACTTAACCTTGGAACATTCATCATTTCATTGCAGGCTTATACCTGGCTGAAGAATCACAAACATGTGCTGGAATTTTATATGCTGTTGCTGGCTTCGTTAATGGGAATGTTTTACATGATCTCCAGCGGAAACCTTTTAATGTTCTATTTAGGCTTAGAACTTTCAACCATTCCGTTAGCTGCATTGGCCAACTTTGATTTAGAAAAAAGAAAGTCATCAGAAGCGGCTTTTAAACTCATTATGTCTTCTGCATTTTCATCCGGGTTATTATTGTTTGGCATTTCTATGATGTACGGAACTACAGGCACATTAAACTTTACTGAACTATCTCAACACCTTGATGGCAGTGCATTACAGCTATTCGCCTTTATACTTTTATTTACAGGATTTGCCTTTAAAATTTCTGTTGTTCCGTTTCATTTGTGGACAGCAGATGTGTATGAGGGTTCACCGGTTGCCATTACTTCTTTCTTATCTGTGATTTCCAAAGGCGCATTTATTTTTGCTTTCATTTCAGTTTTGTATAACGTGTTTAAACCACTTGCCGATACCTGGTACAATATGCTGTTTTTGTTGAGTGTGCTCACTATGGTTATTGGAAATTTATTTGCCATCAGGCAAAATAATTTAAAACGCTTCCTTGCATTTTCTTCCATTGCACAAGTTGGTTTTATACTGGTTGGTATTTCAGGAAGTTCGCAGGCAGGTACTGCTTCAGTTATTTATTTTATACTTATTTATATTTTCTCCAATCTTGGAGCTTTCGGAGTTATTGCTTTGGTGAGTGCATTAACCGTAAAAGAAGGAATAGAAGATTACAAAGGGTTTTACAAAACCAATCCATTACTTACATGGGTATTAACGATTGCTTTGTTTTCGCTAGCGGGTATTCCTCCAACGGCTGGTTTTTTTGGAAAATTCTTTTTAATCATGGCCGGTGCGGCCAAAGGAAATTATACACTGATCATTATCGCCGCACTTAATATGATCGTTTCACTTTACTATTATTTAAGGGTTGTAAAAGCAATGTTTATGGATAAGAACGAACAGCCAATTGAAAAGTTAGTGATCAATAATTATTCAAAACTGGCGTTGTTTATTTGTGTGAGTGGTATTGTGCTTACAGGTTTTGTAAGCTGGGTTTATGATTATATTTATTCATTAAGTACAGGTTTCTAAATGTAGTTGTGTATCGAAAAACTACAAACCAAAAACTATAAACTACAAACTTCTACATGGCTATAAATAAAAATCATGAGTTTGAAGAACTGGATGGTGTAAAATGTGGCATAGTGGAGAAGAATGCAACAGCAGAACGTGTTGCATTCCTAAAAAATATCCTTGATTATAATCAATATAAAGTTGTAGTGGTTGCAAGCCCGCCGCCTAAAGCTGTGCCAGCAAAACCCGCAGTAGCTGCATCAGAAGAAACCCCTGAAACGATTGCTGAACCTGCAATTGAAACGTTTACCATTGGCGTTACCGATGTTACTTTTAACCCAACCAATGCTATTTTCGGAAGGTTATTGAAAGCCCCCAAAGGCCATGTAGTTACATTGGCTTACTGGCAACAAAAAGAAAATACACCTCATGATGAGGTTCCTTATTTTGACAAGAAGTAATACAACTTTTGTACTTAGCTGAAGTAATTATATTGAACTTTTCTTGTGTCACTCACTTGTACGTTCGGTTTATGAATGAGCAAAAATACATTAAACCGCAGAGGCGCAAAGCCGCAGAGAAAGTGCCTTTGCTTTGTGTCTCTCCTTCTCTTCGGCAGAATACCCGCTTCGATCTTTGCTTCGGTAAAAGCTCAATAGACACAAACAGTATAAGTGTGCGACGCAAGAAAAGCTTCATAGTATTCCTGCTGCATGGTTCATAAAAATGCATTTCGAAAAATAAATTTTAAACTGGATCTACATCGGAAATAATATCTACGCCCCTGTATCTTTTGTTTGACTGTATGATAATTACCTGCTGCTGTATCTGTTGTTTACAATTATGAATGATGTTGGCATCTTTGGGAAGTTTGATGAGCAACTCCCACAAATACTGATTTCTTATCCGGTTAACAATTGGTTCAGCCGGGCCTGTAATATTTTTTTCGTAGCTCACCTTTAACCCCTGAACCATAATATGGGCGGCCTCTTCAGCGATGTGGCTTTCTTTATGACGAAAAATGATCTGGATGATCCTGGAGAAAGGCGGATAAAAAAATTGACGGCGATTCTGAATTTCGTATTCGTATAATTTTTGATAATCATGTTGCTGCACAAACTGCAAAACAGGATGTTGTGTATTGCTTACCTGTATCAGCACATTGCCTTTATCATCTTTTCTTCCTGCGCGGCCACTAACCTGTTCCATTAATTGAAAGGCATGCTCGTTAACCCGAAAATCAGTAAAGTTCAAAATACCATCTGCATCAAGAATGCCCACAAGATTTACATGCTCAAAGTCTAAACCTTTAACCACCATTTGTGTGCCCACAAGAATATCAATTCGTTGCTGCTCGAATAACTTTATTAAGTTATCGTGATCGTGTTTGCCTTTAATGCTATCGTAATCCATGCGGGCAACACGTGCAGAAGGAAACTCATCAACAATGAGTTCTTCAATCTTCTCTGTACCGAAATTTTTCTCTGTAAAATTATGACTGCCACATGCAGCGCATGTATGAATTACAGGATAAGTTGTGCCGCAGTAATGACAGGCCAGTTTATTCTTTGATTTATGAAAGGTAAGCGTCACATCGCATTGCTTGCATTGCGGAATCCATCCGCAAACATTGCAGATCATATACGGTGAATAGCCCCTTCTGTTTTGAAAAAGTATCACCTGTTTTTTTTCGTTGAGGGACTTTTGAATCGCTTCTTTTAACTGTGGTGTAAGCATTACTTTTTGCTTACTGTTAGTTACGATTTTTTTTAAATCAATAATTTCAATTACAGGCAACCGGCCTTCTCCGTATCGTTCGTTCAATTCAACAAGTCCGTATTTATTTGTTCTTGCATTGTGATAACTTTCAATAGATGGCGTGGCACTGCCCAGTAAAACTTTTGCATTGAATAAAGAGGCATAATATATAGCGCAGTCACGTGCATGATAGCGTGGTGCAGGGTCCTGTTGCTTATAAGAAGTATCGTGCTCTTCATCAACAATGATAAGTCCGATATTTTTAAACGGAAGCAGTAAAGCAGACCTTGCCCCTAACACAATTTTTATTTCTCCATGCTTTATTTTATTCCAGATTTCAACACGTTCATTGGGATTAAATTTAGAATGGTAAATACCAATGTTACCTCCAAAATGTATTTGCAAACGGCGTATAATCTGTGCCGTTAATGCAATTTCAGGCAACATATACAAAACCTGTTTGCCTTCATTGATATATTGCTCAATTAATTTTATGTATATCTGTGTTTTTCCGCTTGCAGTAACGCCATGCAATAAACAAACAGATTTTTGATGAAACACATTTCGAACATCTCCTAATGCAATTTGCTGTGAAGCAGATAATTCAAAATCAACAGAAACATTTTTTGGCAAAGAAAGTATGCGGCCTGTTTCTTTTTTTTCTGCGATCAATACTTTTTTATCGATCAGCCCTTTTAACTGTGCAGCAGTGGCATTTGATTTTTTAAGCAGTAGCGTTTGCGTTACTTCGCCTTCAGTTCTAATAAGGTGCAGGTAAGATAAAAGCAACTCTAATTGCTTTGGGCCTTTACTCCATTTGTTCATTAGCTCTGCCAGTTTATCTTCATCATGATAAACAGGATTAAGCACAATGTATGTTTCTGTTTTCGGTTTGTATTTTGCTATTAATTCTTCCCATACATAGCAAATCTTTTTCTCGATCAGCTTCTTTACAACGGGGTAAACATGCGATACTTCCAGTATTTGCTGCACTTCGCTTAAACGCAGTTCCTTCTTTAGTTCCAGTGCTTCGGCAACAAGAAATTCCTCATCATTTAAATCCGAAAAATCCAGCCCGTATTCATCATTCCAGAGCAACACACTTTCACTGGATAATTTAAGGTTGGATGGCACAGCGGCATTCATTACTTCTCCTTCACTGCACATATAATATTCGCTCATCCACTGCCATAATTGTAATTGCTGCGGGTATAACAAAGGCTCTGTGTCAAGCACATTAAATATTTCTTTTGGCTCAAATGCAACAGGCTTATTTTGATGCAACGTTTTTATAATGCCGGAATATTTCTTATTCCTCAATTGTACTTCAACCCTGGAACCTTTTTGCACTGATGATTGCAAATGCGCAGGTATGGCCCATGTATAATTTTGAGGCAACGCCAGCGGAATAATAATCTCAGCAAATAATAAATTCTTATCCATTGAATCGGAATAAGAAAATTCGTTTGTATTTTTTAAATCATCCATTAGAATTTATCTTTAACTACAACCCGTTGTTATTAGTCCGATATTGAATAAGCCCTTTTTCCATCACATCATAAACCTGCTGCTTCAGTAATTGAACATCCTTCATCGTATAACTATCTACCGGTATTTCTTTCATAAAAACCACCAAACACCTGCCGGGATTTAACTCAAAAATACTACGCCAGTGCATGCGTTTTAATGAATCAACAAACAACAGTGGTTTGATGGGCGTTTGTGTTTCTATGGCCACACGAAATGCACCATCGTAAAATTCTTTCAAGGGATTATCAGTTTCATTGAACGTGCCTTCGGGGAAAAGAAAAATAGAAATACCATGGTTTAACGCAGCCTTTAAAGCACGAACACTTCTCGCTCTTTTTTCAGAACTGCTTCTGTCAACCAATATAACAGCAGCTTTATAAATAATGCCGAATACAGGAAATTTCACCATTTCATATTTCCCTAAAACCCTTACCGGCTGGTGCATTGAACATACCAGCGCAGGAATATCCATATAAGAAGAATGATTGGCTGCAAAAATATACTGGCGGCTTTTATCGTGCGGTTCTTCATAGATTTCCTTGTGGCGCATTCCAATAAAACTGTACCAAAGCCTTCCCCAGATATTGCAGGCTCTATATACCAGATTGCCGCCTTTAATACCAAACAAAGAAAATATCATTACAAAAGGCAGGGCCAGCAGCATTAAAATACCAAAGCATACTACGGCATAGAAACAATAAATGTATTGAACAAGTTTTTTGAAATATTTCATTTTAAAAAAGTACCCGAAGATAAGCAGAGATTAAAAGAAATACAGAACCCTGCTTTATTGAAGATGTTATAAATATTTTGAGCCCAACTGAAGCCTTTCATAGCATCGCCTCTTGCGTCGCTCTCTTGTACATTCCGAATATTTCTGAACAACAAATACAGCAAGAACTATTTGCCAAAATCATTAAGGTGCATTTCAAATTTTCGCTACGGTAAAAGCCCAATAATTGTAGTGCAGATGAACGTAATGCGACGCAACGAAGCTGCCATAAAATTCAAATGCTGGTTAAACAATTATAACTTAAGCATCTAAGTGAAAATTTAAAATACACCCAATCATTATTTAAAAGTGACGGTTTTTCTGGTTCGTGCAGATTCTCTTGCGGCATCAAGAATGCGCACTACAATTACATTAGTTTCCAAAGAATAAACCCCGAATTCAGGAACTTTTATCTTGCCTCTTAAAACATCGGCCAGGTAAGAAAACGGATCAACATATACCGGAACATCATCAGGTGTTACCTGTATGGTTTGTTCAGGTTTGTCTTTATTATTTCTTATGCGCATGGTATTGTTATTAACAGTAATTACCGATCCTGTTTCTCCATACACCTCCATGTCCTTTCTGCCGAAAGGCCAGTTCCATGAGGCTTGTATGATACATTGCGCCGTTTTATAAGAAACAATAATGGTTGCCTCATCATCAACTTTTGGGTAAATCAATGGTTTAAAATGTTGCGTAACTGCGGTAACAGAAACAGGCGTTTCGCCCTTCATTAAATAAGTCATCAGGTTAGCGCCGTAACAACCAAAGTCAACTAAGGCACCCCCGCCATTTTGTACCGGATCTGTAAGCCAATCGAAAAATTCTTTGCTTACACCAATTTCTTTTGGCCCCTGGTGGCCATCGTGTATTACCACTTTCTTAATGGCACCCATATAATTACTATCGTTGGCCAGTTGGTACGTTTTTACTGTGGTAGGATACCAGGAGGTTTCAAAATTAGTAAGCAACTGAATGTTATATTTCTTTGCAAGCGCCTGCATTTTCAATACATCAGCATAGGTAGTAGCCAACGGCTTTTCAACCATAACATTTATATGTTTGGGTGCACAGGCTTCTACCACCATTTTATGTTCAAGGATTGAACCAAATGCAACCACCGCTTCGGGTTTAACTGCGTCAAGCATTTTATTCAGATCAGTAAAGAACAACGATGCGTTTAAATTATATTTTGTTGCAAAACGCTGGGCAAGCTCTGTATTGGGTTCATAAATACCAACAAGGGTAACATCTGTTTTATTTTTCCTTTCGAAGATCCATCCGGCATGGCCATGGGTTAAGCCAGCTACGGCCAAACGAATTGGTGCGTCCTGTGTTTGTGCTGTTGTTATAGTAGCAGTCATAATATTGAATAGAAAACAAAGCATTAAAAAACTAAAATTTTTTTTATACTTTTTCATTTTAAAATTGGTTTAAATTCTGACAGATAATGTAATGGCAACCGATTGTGTGAATTATCTTTTAAAGATGCAATTTTTATGGGTGAAACACAACTGTATTATTATTGCTCAATAAAATTAATACGGTAGAAGAGTGCGATACAAAAATAAATTCGGGACAGGCTGCAACGGCTGTTTCCGGGTTGCCATAAAAGAGGAACTGTGAACCGAGCGTGGCAAGAGACGATGCCATGAAAAGTTTCAGTTGGGCTCGAAAAAAATTAAGCAACATCTTCCAGTTCAGTTGTATCAAAACATGCCACAATATTTTCATCGTTGGTAATTGCATTTTCTTTTTCACGCAACTGCTGGCTGGTAAGCCTTGTGCCATCATGGCTGTAGCCTGGCGGGCCGAAAAGGTATTTCCATTTTTCTTTTATGCCAATGTCTTTACGGGTAACATCTTTCCAAATCTGTTTCCACTCATGAAAAACGATGGTTACAGCGTTGGGGTTTTCAATATTTTTTGTGAGTCCGTATTGTAATGGCTGGTATGCTTCATCTGGCAATTCAGGTTGAAAAGTGCCAAACATTTTATCCCAGAAAATAAGGAACATCCCCATGTTCTTATCAAGGTATTTTGGGTTGGATGCATGGTGTACGCGGTGATGCGAAGGCGTAACAAAAACATACTCGAGCCAGCCCATTTTTTTTATCATTTCTGTATGCACAAATATGCCCCAGATCTGCGTTGCGGAATAAACAAATGCAATATCAGCGACTTTAAAACCACACCATGCCAACGGAATAAAATAAATAAACCGGTAAAGCGGCTGAAACACAGACGACCTGAAACCAACTGTAAAATTTAATTGCTGTGAACTGTGGTGTGTAACATGCGTGGCCCAGAAAAAACGTATTTCGTGATCGAAACGATGCAGCCAGTAATATAGAAAATCTTCGGCAATTATAATAATAAGCCAGTAGGCAATACCCGTTTGCCAGGTTATAGAAGACTTGCTGTAAAACCATGCCAGCACTGCAAAGTAAACAATTCGGAAAACAAGATCGATACCGCCATTCAGAAGCATCAGGTAAAGATTGGCAACAGTATCCTTTATGGTATAAGCTTTACGGTGCTGCAAATGTGTTAACAGTATTTCGGCCCCGATTATAATAAAATAGAGTGGTGTAGAAATAAGCCATAACCATTGTTCGCGTATTAGTTCCATAAACTGTAAACAGCAAAAGTAAATGATAAAGTATAAATGATGTGTTACTTTCGTTCTTTGAATTTGTGGTTTGCAGTTGACCGCTTAAACAACTCACGACTCACGATTGGCAGTTAACGATAATCATTTTACAAATATGGCTGAAGACTTATTAACCAACTGGCAAAAGAAATCTGCTGAACACCAGAAGCAGTATAAAAATTTCCTTAGCAGAGCCAACAAAAATGCTGTGCTTAAAAAGTTGCCTGAACTGCACGAAGCAGCTTTTGAAAAAATTGATTGCCTCACTTGCGCAGCCTGCTGTAAAAATTATTCGCCGCGTTTTAAAACGCCGGATATTAAACGCATCAGCAAGCATTTGCGTATGAAAGAAAGTGAGTTTATTGAAACCTATCTCGACATTGATAACGAAGGCGATTATGTTGGCAAAACCAAGCCTTGTGCGTTTTTGGGCGATGATAATGCCTGCAGCATTTACGATGTGCGCCCATCAGATTGCGCACGTTTTCCTTATACGGATGAAGATGTAATTTTAAAAAGGCCAAACATTACGTTGAAGAATTCTGAGTTTTGCCCCATTGTTTATTACGTGCTGGAAAAATTAATGTCTTAACTAATTTCTCAAATTCATTTTAATTCCAGCATCGGTTTTCATGGCAGCATTGTTGCGTCACAATCACTTCATCGTTTGAATCAATGGCATCAACAGGTTCAAAGTAAAACTTGCAAACTAAATTTAAGCTGTTTCCCTGGGCGGGTTTAGCCGGCAAGCTAATACTCCATCTTTCTCAAGCTTGGTGCTTTAAACCATGTGGTGATTACAACCAGCAAAGTCATAGAACCGCCAATAACAACCGACGGAATTACGCCAAACAATTTAGCCGCAACACCACTTTCGAACTGGCCTAGCTCATTACTCGAATTGATGAACATGCTGTTTACACTTAATACGCGGCCACGCATGTGCGCAGGGGTTTTTAACTGAAGAATGGTACCGCGGATTACCACACTGATGCCATCTACCATTCCACCAATCATTAATGCAGCAAACGATAACCAGAATACTTTTGACAATGCAAAGACAATAATGCAGGTACCAAAACCAGCTACAGCAAACATGAGCTTTTTCCCCTGCTGTCTTTGCAACGGGAAGAGCGTAAGAATTATTACAATACAAATGGCGCCCATATCTGTAGCGGCATTCAGCCAGCCGAAGCCGGTGGCGCCCACTTTAAGAATATCCCTTGCATAAATGGGTATCATAGCAACAGCACCGCCAAATAAAACGGCAAACAAATCAAGCGTTAATGCGCCCAAAACCTCTTTTGTTTTAAAAACAAAACTCAGTCCCTCTTTTACACTGTCCCATGTTTTCTTTTCGCCGAGTTCGTTTAATGAAGGTTTGGGTTTAATGCCTATCAATATAAAATACGAGATAAAGATCAAACTACAGATAACAGTGAGTGTACCATTTATATCAATTCCTGCGATAAGCAGCCCGCCCATAGCATGGCCGGTAACGGATGCACTGAGCCAGATACCCTGGTTCCAGGTAGTGGCATTCTGTAGTATTTCTTTTGGAACGATATAACCAACAAGCACAGCAAAAACCGGCCCTGTAAAAGCGCGTATAATACCGGTACAAAAAATTACTGCATATACACAAAGAGAAATCCAGTGATTGCTGATGTTATCTGATGCGTAATGAGAAGATAGCAGCAATAATATTACAGCGCAAAGAAAATAATATACCACTCCCCGCAGCATTAATTTTCTCTTTTCGGCCAGATCGATTACGTGACCGGCATACAATGCGAGTGATACTGCGGGAACAACTTCGGATAAGCCAATAAGACCAATTGCCAGCGGGTCGTTGGTGAGGTTGTAAATCCACCAGCCTACCAGTGTACCCATCATGCGCAAACCCGCAATGAATATAAAACGGCCAACCATCAGGTTGCGGTATTCAGGAATCCGCACAGATATAAATGGATCGGCTTTTTGCTGTTGTTTATCCGGCATGAATTATTTCTAAATGATGAAAGTTTTACTGATGGCCAGTAAAAAATAATATTGCAAAAATACAGCGATACCGCATTGGAATGTTGCCTGATAACTAAAAGTACAAGAGAGCGACGCAAGAGTAGCCTCACAAAGATTTATAGCTGGTAACATAATGGCTGTTTAAAAATAAATGAATGCAATACCAGCATTATTTTTCATGGCAGCTTCGTTGCGTCGCAATCACTTCATCAGTTGTACAAGTGGCATCTTTTGGCTCTATGCAAAATCTCTTCAATTAAATTTAAAAGCTTCTTGGATATTTAAAATTGCCTGTTCATCTTTTAATATTTATTATCTTCCGCTTTTGGCATTTTACACAACCAAAAATAACTTACATGAATATAAAGGCCCGTTTGATTATCATGAATTTTTTACAGTTTTTTGTGTGGGCTTGCTGGTTAATTTCTCTCGGCGGATATATGATCAACACCTTGAAATTTACCGGCGTTGAGGTAGGAAGTATTTTTGGCACCATGGGCGTTGCGTCGTTGTTTATGCCTGCATTACTGGGTATTGTTGCTGACCGCTGGGTGAATGCAGAAAAGGTTTTGGGTGCCTGTCATGTTATTGGCGCAGGATTATTATTCTGGGCATCTACCATTACCGATGCCTATATGATGTACTGGGTAATGCTCTTTAATGCAATGGTGTATATGCCAACTATCGCACTGAATAATACGGTATCCTATATCGTACTGGAGCAAAGAGGTTTTGATATTGTAAAAGATTTTCCACCCATTCGTGTTTGGGGCACTATAGGTTTCATCTGCGCCATGTGGATGGTTGATATTTTTGGCTGGACCATAAGCCCATTGCAATTATACCTGAGCGCTGCCTCGGCTTTATTGCTGGGTATTTATGCGTTTACGATGCCTGCCTGCAAACCCGCCAATATAAAAAGAAATGGCTCGTTTCTTTCGGCATTTGGATTGGATGCGCTGGTATTGTTTAAAAAAAGAAAGATGATCATCTTCTTTGTATTTGCCATGCTGCTGGGTGCGGCATTGCAAATAACCAACACATTTGGTGGCTCGTTCCTGCTGGATTTTAACAGCAAATATGCCAATTCATTTGCAGTAACACATCCCGGTGTTTTACTCTCGGTTTCGCAGATCTCCGAAACATTATTTATCCTTACCATACCATTTTTCTTAAAGCGTTTTGGTATTAAAAACGTAATGCTCATGAGCATTTTTGCATGGGTGCTGCGCTTTGCATTGTTTGGCATTGGCGACCCAGGAAACGGTTTGATTTTCCTGATACTTTCTATGATCGTTTACGGTATGGCGTTCGACTTCTTCAATATATCAGGCTCCCTGTTTGTAGAGCAGGAAGCCGATCTGAATATCAGGGCCAGTGCGCAGGGCTTGTTTATGATCATGACCAATGGAATTGGCGCTTATCTCGGTGGCTGGGGAAGCGGCTGGGTAGTAGATCATTTCACTATTGATGGAATAAGAAACTGGCAAAGTATCTGGTTTACTTTTGCCGCTTATGCATTGGTGCTTGGTATTATTTTTCCGTTGGTTTTCCGTTATAAACACAATCCAAAAGCAGTATCAGCGATACACCATTAGAAAGGTTTTACCAACCGGGCTTATATTTCTTTGTGAAGCATTCGTTAGCTTAATTTAGAAAATAACTGCACTCAGTTATTATTAAATTGTTTACCCGCCTCACGGCATTTTGAATGCTTTACATTTGTAGCTTCATTAAATATTTTACGGTTATGTTTAAATATTTCTGCACACTGTTTTGCCTGATTTATGCTTCAAATATTATTGCCCAGGATACTGCTCAAAAAATAATCAATGGCCGCTTCAACAGTGCAGCACAACAGGAAAAGCCTTATGTAATTCTTATTTCTGCAGATGGCTTCCGTTACGATTACGCTGAAAAATTTCATGCAGAAAATTTGCTTCGCTTAAGCAAACAGGGTGTTGCCGCTTCATCTATGATCCCTTCATTTCCATCGCTTACATTTCCCAATCACTATACAATTGTTACCGGCCTCTACCCTGCTCATCATGGTTTGGTGAACAATAATTTTTACGATGAAAATAAAAAGGCTTCTTACAGTCTTGGTAATAAAAAAGCGGTTGCCGACAGTTCCTGGTATGGTGGCACGCCTTTATGGGTGTTGGCAGAAAAACAAAATATGCTCAGTGCAAGTTTTTTTTGGGTGGCTTCAGAAAGTGCAATACAAGGGGTGCGTCCAACTTATTACTACAATTACAGCGATGCTTTTAAAATTGATGCACGTATCAACGCTGTAAAGAACTGGTTATTGTTACCGGCAGACAAACGCCCACATTTTATTACATTTTATTTTCCTGAAGTAGATCATGAATCGCACACATACGGGCCCGAGTCTAAGCAAACAGAAGAAGCTGTGCATTTTGTAGATGAGAGTATCGGCAAAATGACTGCAATGGTGGATGCATTGCATTTGCCGGTGAATTTTATTTTTGTTTCAGATCATGGGATGACCGCTGTTGATACGGTACACTCCATACAAATACCTGCTGCATTAGATACCAATAAATTTATTATTCCACGTGGCGATGCACTGGTACAGCTTTATGCAAAAGACAAAAAAGATATACTACCCACTTATGAAGCATTGAAAAAAGAAGCCAAAGATTACGATGTGTACCTTACGCAGAATATGCCCGCCCGCTGGCATTACGGCAAAAAAGATGACAGGTACAACCGTCTCGGCGATATTATTTTAACACCCCACTTACCGCTAAGTTTTAATTTCGGCAAACGGTCTGTAACGCCCGGCAAGCATGGCTTTGACCCGGGCCTGCCCGATATGCATGCAACATTTTATGCGTGGGGCCCGCAGTTTAAAAGCAACAAAAAAATCGGCGATTTCGAGAATGTAAATATCTATCCTTTGGTGGCAAAACTACTCGGACTTTCTTACACCGAAAAAATTGATGGCAGGCTTAAAGTATTGAAGAATATTTTGAAATAAATACATTTTTATTGGCCGGGCTGAAGAATTACTATTGAACTTTTCTTGCGTCGCACACTTGTACGTTAGGATTATGAATGAGCTTTTGCCGAAGCGTAGAATGAAGCGAAAAAGCGAGCTGGACAACAATAATGTCGTTTGAATCTCTCTTTAATAATCAATAAACCGATGACGAAAACAAAAAGAAGATTATTATTGAAATACCTCATTCTATGGATATTATTATCGGCTCTTTACTTCTACATAACTGAACCAATTTTAAATGTTCTTATACCTGGACTGCTTGACATTGGATTGTGGCTTACTGTCGAAGTGATTGGCCTTGCGACACTTTTCCTAATATTCTTATTACTGACAGTAAAATTTTTGAGAAAACGGGCTTAGCCGACACATTAATTCAAAAGTCACAGATCAAATGCACTGAAACCAACATGCGGAAAAAATTGATGGCAGGCTTAAAGTATTAAATAATATTTTGAAATAAATACATTTTTATTTGCCGGCCTTGAGAATTACTATTAAACTTTTGTTGCGCCTGCCCCGACGAGCGAAGCGGAACTCGGGGTCGCACATTTGTCCATTAGGATTGTATATGTAGCTTTTATAAAAGCGAAATTTTACATTTACTTTTGTTGTTCAAGATGGCCTTAGGAACATCTTGAACAACGTGGGTCAAAGAAAATCAACGCAAATTTCCCGCAGTGTTTTAAACATAATCCCAGTAAAAAAACGGTATAGAGAAAGGGTGTAAACACCCTTTAAGCAGTATGTTGATCAATGTATTTTTACTCCATGAAATAAGAGAAACAAAAAAATTGCTTCAGTCTACTCTAAAATAAAAGATCAAAAAAGTTCAGAACGTACAAGTGAGTGACACAACAACCGATGCCATAAATATCATAAGCCGGTACATAAAAATCACAATCATAATCTTTTTGAAATAGCTATATTTATGTAATACATTTTTTAGCCAAAACCATACTCTATGCCACTAAGTACTTTTCATGTTTATTCACCCGCCGAATTTACAAACTGGATAAGGTCAACCGCATTTACAAGAAACATTACTTTCATCCAGAACCACCACACATTTTTGCCATCGTACCAGAATTTTAATAACCATGCAGATCATTTATTCTGGCTGGAAAGTATGCGCAGTGTACATATTAACGAACGGCACTGGGCTGACATTGGCCAGAACATCACCATTTTTCCGGATGGTTTTATTGCCGTATGCAGGCCCATTGATAAAACCCCCGCCGGAATTTTTGGCGCCAATACCGGTGCGATTTGTATAGAAAATATGGGCGACTTTGATATTGGCAAAGATGTAATGACACCGGCACAAAGAGACAGTATTATTTTAACCAATGCCCTCTTGTGCATTAAGTTCGACCTGAGACCCAATATAGCCCAGGTAGTGTATCATCACTGGTTCGACAGGGCAGGCAAACGATTTACCGCGCAGCAAATAAACAGTGGTGCTGTAACGCAGCAGCAATTGCAGAAAACATGCCCTGGTACTGCTTTCTTTGGCGGCAACACCATTATTGATGCAGAAGCAAATTTTTACCCGCTGATCAATACCAAAATAAATGCACTGAATGGTGCACCAGCGCCGCCGGTAAATATTACTCACAAAAAAGTAAATACCACCACATTAAATGTAAGAAGTGGCCGGGGCACACAATTCGGGATTGTAAGAAAAATACCCGGCAATACCATAGTAGAGGTATTTGAAGAAAAGGATGGCTGGAGCCGCATTAGCTCAGATAAAGAAGAATGGGTTTCATCAACATTTTTATCCCTTTAAAATCAATTGATATGTCACGCGAAAACAAAGATGTAGTAAACACAGGTATATTCGGTGCATTTGGCCAAAAGGAATGGACTGCCGGTAGCTGGCTCAGGTTCCTTGCCATGTTTCTTTTTATTTGGGTAATTGTGTATATAGTTATGCACAAGTTTCATACGGGGCAGGAATATGTAAAACTTACTCCCGAACAGTTGAAGAATGTAGTTTGGTTAATTGACGACAGTACCAATAAAGCAAACATAGCCAAAGCAGCCGCTTTAAAAGCAACAACAAACGATACACCCAGGACAAGCATCGACACAACACAAAAACCCGCAGACACAACAAAAAATATAAAAGCTACACCTGCCTGCGATATCAACGATGGCTGCGGTTTTTCAAAAGCAGCACTTTATATACAGGGTGAATTTGATAATTCAATCGATACAGCCCAGATGCAAAGCCTGCAGTGTTATCTCTGCAATGCTTCATCAAGAGAGGTAACGCTTTTTCTAACCGATACAAAATTTAAAGTAACATCTTATTTCTGGCTCATAGGCGGATGGGCTTATGTGGAGGTGATCTTCTGGGTGCTTATAGGTGTACTATGCAGCCTGCTTTATTATGTAAGCGATAAAAACAGGAATGCTACTACCGTTCCCGGCGATTCATCAACTATTTTTGATGTTACAGAGATCCCCTACCAGATAGCGAAGTTCTTTTATGCACCCTGCTGCACCCTTGTAATCATCTTTGGTTATTCATTTCTTCAGGGCGAAGACCTGGTGGATATTAATGCAAGCAAAGGCATTATTGTGTTTTCATTTATTGGCGGTTTTTATTCGAGTAGAATGATGAATTTTCTAGACCGTTTTAAGCTGCTGTTTTTTCCATTGGCCACTGATCCTAAAAATCCGCTGGCACCCGTACAAAAACCCGCAGATATACCCGCGGCCGCAGAAAGCGTACAAATAGAATTAATTGCTGCCGAACCAACCCTTACCGAAGAACAAAAGAATCATCTTATTGAAACAGGCATGGGCAGTGCGGTAGTAACACTGCAGGCCGAAGGAAATACAGAAAAAATAAAAGCAGAAAAAACAGGCGAAGAGCAGCAATCGCTTTTTGAAGTTAAAAATATTGCAGCGGGTAAGTATATCATAGAGGCAATATATGCAGGCAAGTTTGGCGATACCGGTGAGATCATTAATCTTGAAGCAACACAAAGCGTAGATATCGTAAAAGGTACTAATGAAATAAAAGTAGATATGCTAAAGAGTGAATCTGACGGATAAACAAGTTTAATGTCTATATAAATAAAGATGCCAAATGTTATGAGCCCGGCTTTATAACTTTTGGCATCTTCTGTTGCCATGCTCGTTTCGCAGTTCCTCTTTCATGGCAACATTTAAGCGAAGTCTAGCAGCCAGTTCCGTCCTGAACTTGCTTCAGGATTATCTCGGGATCGTACTCTTGTAAGGTTGGATATTTTTTGAGCTTTTATTGATGTGTAGATTGAAGGGGATTTTTGTTGGCGGGTCCGATAACAAAAGCGAAAAAAAGTCTATAAAATCCTAACGAAAAGTTTCTTGTTTTATAAATAGATAATTTAGGTAAATTGCTTTTGTCCGATAAGTCCATGTTAATTTAAAAGTACCCTTAAATACAATGGCGAAAATCTACAGCGAGTCTATTATCGGCATGGAAAGTCTTTTCCCCGACCAAATAAAAGTTTATGAATTAAGTACAATTGAAAAAAGTATTAATGAGAATTCGCCATCATTGCTTGATAAACATTTCTACGAACCTCCTTGTAATGAGTTGTTGAAAAGTTTGATATGGGAAATAGTTCACTTTTTAAAAGATCAGGATCAGTTTGCAGTTTATAGTTTTTTTTATCGTTCCAATAAAGATGCTTCTTTAGAAGCAGAATGGTTTCTTTCCTCTTCGCGGCTCAATAAATGTGATGAAGGATTTCCAAAAGAACTTGTCATTTTTACATACTGCTTGCAGTCGTTTGGCGATATAAAAAAAAGGCTTTACCAGGTTTTAGAGAATAATGAATTTTTTAAAGAAAATTTCAATAAAGTCGCTAACCTAACTAAAAGGGAAAAAGAAATTATAGGCTTACTTGCAAAAGGAATGAGCACTGCTAAAATTGCTAATATGTTGTTTATTTCTGTTCATACAGTTAATACGCACCGAAAAAATATAAATCAAAAACTCGTTATAAAAAACATCGCAGGCTTACTGAAGTTTACCGATGTATTCGATTTAACCCTAAATGAAAATACTTTATGAAAACTAACTTAAGTAGCCGGGAAGTAATTGATATTAACAGCCAGCAGATATTTACGTTGGAAAAGAAATTATATAAAGGTGAATTTTCCATAGAATCCGTGGGTGATTACTTACCGGGAAACTTATTGATAAATGATCTCAATGAAATTATTCCTACGTATATAAATAAGAGTGGGTGCAATATCTTAAAACACAGTGTGGATGAATTGAAAGAGCAAGGGCCTGAATATTTTAAACGGTTCTTTGTACCCGAAGAGGTAAATGTAATTATTCCAAATTACATTAGTATGTTGCAAAAGCAGGATTCTGCTCATATTTACAATTATGTACAACGGGTACAATCTGTATCTGATGCTTCTTATAAATGGTATTTTGCTTCTGCCAAATTAATGTATACGCCAGGCCAGACAATTTCAGATAAAATGATACTTATTGTAAACGAAGTAAATTCACTAGGTTTAATATCAAAGAAAATAAACAGTGTACTGGAAGAAAGCGATTGGATGAAAAAGAATTTTAAAAAATTCTGCAGGCTCAATAAACGGGAAAAAGAAATCATCCCATTATTAGTCAGCGGAAAAAGCAGTTCAGAAATTGCAGATTTCTTTTGCATTTCCCACTTGACTGTAAATACCCACCGGCGTAATATTGGTGATAAATTAGAAGTAAAAACTTTTGCAGGGTTGTATAAGTTTGCTGTTACTTTTGGTTTGCCAACGCTAAAGTCTTACATAATATTTTTTGTACTCAGCTTCTGATAAACTATCAAACTTTTGTTGCGTAGCGCTAGTGTGCGTTCGGGATTTCTATTTAGCATTGTACAAACTGCTTTACCGCATATAACACTCTTTCATTACACTTTTGTAAAGTTTTGCGAGATGTTTCAAAATACCTAAATGTAGGTATTGCTTAAGGTTTGATATTCTTTCACCTTTGAATTCCAAAAATTATATTCATTTTAAAAACCATTTTTTTAATTAAAATCTGTAAACATGAAAACAAAAATTATTATCGCATTTTTTGTGCTCGCGTCTTTTTCATGTCAAAAGGAATCTGTTCAGAAACCTTTTTCATTAACTACTACATCAAACGAATCTTCATTGGCTGTCAAACCAAAAATCGGTGACCTGTATGGTGGCGGTATGATAGCATGGATAGACCCATCAGGAAGACACGGAATAATTGTAGGATTAGAAGATCTAGCCCCAACTGTCTGGTCTTACAATCCTTATATTGACATTCAAGTATATGGTGGTATTGTTGGTGACGGTAAGAAAAACTCACTTGAAATTTACCGGATTCTTCAAAAGGTCGACAATTACGCAGTTCTTGAATGCAAGCAATACAGAGGTGGGGGTTATAAAGATTGGTTTTTACCATCAATTATTGAGCTTGGTTACGCATTTACTGCCGGGCAATATGGGGCAACTTTTAATTCCGATACAGCTTATTGGTCATCATCTGCTGCAAGTGCGAGAGAAGCTATTGTTAGTGCTTATCCAGGAGCGCAGGGATCCCATTTTAAAGAGTGGATTCGTTTAGTAAGACCAATAAGATATTTTTAACATCCGCTGTTGGTCGCCTTAGGCTAACCAACAGCCTTCGCTACAATCTACCCTGCAATAAAAACTCAATAGAATATCCAACCGTACACGAGTGCGACGCAAGTAAATCTTCATACTTATTCTTATGTCCGGCTCAAAAAAAACGATATCAAAAGCCGCGACAAAAATGTTGCGGCTTTTGATATATGAAATAGCTGTTTAATTGTGAACCACCAATTTTTCGCGATACACCGTTGTGGCGGTTCGCATTTCTACGATATAGGTTCCATTGGCTAAATTGTTTACAGGAACTTTTATAATATTGGTTGCCGCAGTATTGCTGATGCGGTATGCAAGCCTGCCACTGATATCGTAAAGGTTTACGAACTTAATGGTTTCGCTGCCCTGTGTAATATAAAGCGTATTGGCCGCAGGATTGGGCGACAATGACGGCGGTTTACTATCATTTAATTTTACAGAGGCGATCACTGAATAGTTTACAGCACCATCAAGACCGGTTATGCGTAAGCGGTAATAATTAATGCCCTGCACCGGATATTTATCTTCGTAATTATAAGTTTGTGTGTATTCACCGTTGTTCACTGCTGGTACTGTGGCAATGTCTTTATAATTGATATTGTCTGCACTTTTTTCTATTACAAACTCTTTTACACCTTTTTCTGAAGCAGTAACCCATTGCAGGTTCACCGTTTGGCGAAGGGAAAGGCTGGCAGTGAACTTCAACAATTGCAGTGGCAGCGTGCCGCCGGTAAGCAGGTAGTTATCAATGGTTGCAGTGGAGAGCAAACCATTGTTGTGGCTGGTTAAAGCAAAGCCTGCATATACGGGCATATTGTCTGCCCCAAAACCCAAATCTACAGGGTTGCCGAGCTGTACCCAGGTTACATTGTTCACAGAAGTGTACGTGGTATATACCGATCCTTTCTTTGCCATCTTAATCCAGTAAGGCGCTTTAATACTTGCGCCTGTATTGGTGTTACTGCTTTCACCATCTGTTATATCACGGTATTGGAAGGCTGCACCATTGCCACTGGTAATGGCAATAAAAGCATGCCTTGAACCTGGTGTTAAACTTTCGCGGATCATGATGCCTGCCTTGTTCCATTCGTTTGTCTGATCCATTGTTACAACCCTTGCTTTTATTTCAAGATCGCCTACATCCGTTTTATAAGCAAAGCGGAATGCATCGCCAGTATTCCATATATCATCGCCTGCCCCTTTTAAAGTATATACCGAATTATCGTAACATGCAGAACCAGCAATACCTACATCGCCTATGTCTTGTGTTGTCCATCGTGTTGGCAGCGGGCCACAGTTGGCGTTGCATGACAGCGTAGAAAAAGCTGCGGACGCAGAATAATTACTTGTGCCAATACCGGTGCATATTCCTTGAACCTGGAACAGGTAATCTGTTGCACACGCCAGGCCGTTAAGCGTTAAAGAATTTGTTGCTGCTGCAACCGTTGTCCAGCTACCGGCAGATACTGTTTTATACTGAACATTGTAAGTTGAAGCGCCGTTACCGTTCCAGTTAAGTGTGGCTGAGTTTTCGTAAATATTGGTGACGGTAAGATTAGAAGGATCGGCACAGCCCGATGCACTTTCTTTACCATATACTTCAAACTCCCATAAGGAATAACCATACACTGTTGCCCTTGCTGTTCCATACATACGCACATACCTGGCGCTTCCGTTTACAGGCAGGTAATTTTCAAGATCAGTATTGCCGGTAATGGTGATTAAAGTGCTCCAGTTAACTGCATCATCTGATAGCTGAATTTTGAAATCTTTACCAAGTGCGGTTTCCCAGCGCAATACAACTTTACACAGATCGTAGCGTTTTCCAAGGTCAACATAAATTGATTGTGGATCGCTGTACTGGCTGCTCCAGCGGGTAGTGCCGTTGCCATCAAATGCAGCACTGGCCGGGAATGCCGCATTTTCAATTGAAGATGCAACAGCAGTTTTATTCAGGGCAATATTTGGCGTATTGCACGTATCTGCATTGTTACCTGAAGTTAACCCGTACACCACCAACTTATTGGAAAATGTAGCCAGATATACTTTACCGTTTACGATTGTGGGGCAGTTAAATTTGGCATAATTGCCGGGGTTATCGTTTTGATATTGCGACGAATTCCACAATTCTTTCGTTACATCATTTGCATTAAAAGCACGGAGTATGCCTGGGCGTACAGACTGGTTGGCATCGCCATTGGCTGCATAACTCGTCCAGAGAATAGCAGTGGAATCTACTGCATTATTTGATGACACAGAAAGCAATGCGCCGTTATTACCAACCGGCCCCTGCACCCCACTACTAATGGTACTCCCGAGATCGAACTGACCCGTAACCCTGTTATAAGGAAATGCTTTTAATAAGGCGTTCTCACTCCATGAATAAACAAATTCTTTTTGCGCTCCCTTATAGTAGGACAATGAAGAACGCAGGTGCGCATTTACACCAAGGTCAATTGTTTGAACTACGTTATTCGTAGTTGAACTATAGCCACCAAGGTTATCACGGTTCATTAAATAAATGCGGCCGTCTTTACAGGAAGTCATTACCCGGTTGGTGCCAGGTATCAGCAGCATCTGCGTTACACCGAAATCAAGATCTGCCGCTTCCAGCTCTGCAATATTCATGGGAGAAAAAAAACTGCTCAAGATAAAACCTGTTCCTGAAGGTGTTAATTTCAATGCACTTTCAGAACGGTTTATAGTATTAGAGGGATTGCCGTTGTAGCCAACTGATCCATTACCTACGGAGGCATAAATATTGCCCAGTTCGTCTGCGGCAGGTGCCGCGCCAGACATCCAGATACCACCAAAATACCCGTTTGGCGTACTGTTATATACCCTTGTTTGCAATAAGGTTGATTTGTCGTAACCAAGGATCCATCCGTGATACGGACCCCAATCGCAATGTGAAGCATACGTTATATAAACATTTCCATTTAATAACAAAAGGCCTGAGCGCTGGTTTTGTTTTTGCGGATCAAAATATACAATGCCGCCAACATTACCATCGCCATTGCCTGCAATTTGTGCTGTAATTAATTTCGGGCTATTTGCTTTTTCAGCACCAGTTTTTATATCAAGCGCATGCAGGTATTGCTGATAAACATTTGTTGCAGTATTCAGTGATCGCGCTACAACGTATAATGTGTTGGTAGTGCTATCAATTACAGGGGTACCTACAATTCCCATATTACCACTAAAATCCCGGTATCCGCCGCCGCAGGCGCCGCTCATGTCAGTATTTTTAGGTGCCCTGGTTCCTGCTGGTGAAAGATTTATCTGCCAGTATGGATTTGTAACATTTGCAGAATCTGCATCGAATGCATAAACCGTATTATTTACCGTTGCCACAAATACTACATTTTTATTGCCAACACCTGGCATATTTACATTCAGCACTACAAGCGGCTGCGCATAGATTTGATCGTCAACAGTACGGGTAAATATTTTACCGAATGAACCTGCCTTTACATTTTTTGTATTGAGGATTGTTTCATGGCTATACCAACCTGTTCTGGCAATGTCATTATGCTGGGTAAGCACGCCTGTTTGAGCCAGCACATTTAAAGTTGAAAAAAAACAGGTTAGCAGGCAAACAACGAGTTGGGAGCAGAATTTCATAGAAGAAATTTTAAAGCTTTTACTTAAAGCGATTTTTAAAATTGACAACAGTTTGGAAAATTAATGAGAATGCTTGAATAATTACGAATGCCATATTAAATAAATAACCTTTAGAAAGAAAAGACTCTTTTCTCTCGTGAAATTATTTTACACTGTGTAGCAAAATCTCCACATTGCTGAATTGATAATTCTATTGGTTGAAAAATTTTCTAAGAAATGTAAATACTAAAATTTATACCTGATTCATTGCTGAATAAAGGTTTACAGCACCAGAGTGCGATCCCGAAACAAGTTATAAACAAGCCGCGGTGGCTGTTTCAAAGTTGCCATGAAAGAGGAACTGAGAACCGAGCGTGGCAACAGAAGCTAAACAGATATTCATTGCCCGGTACAAAAAGATTTTATTGAATGTGCATTTACACGAAAATGGGTTTATTAATACTGTGGCTCAAAAATTGCAAATTATACCAGGCAGTTAAAAAATTAATCAATTTAATTATTTGTTATGAAGCTACAATCATTTGTAAACGGAATGTTAGTTGGAATTGTATTAGGTATTTTATATGCACCAGACAGTGGGGCGGCCAGCAGAAGAAAATTAAGACGAAGAACAGAAGAGCTTAAAGATTCTTTAATGGATGCGTATTTGATAGTATCGGGAGATATTTCCGAAAAAATTGAAAAAGTTGAACAGCTTTCAGAAAATTGGACTAATACATCGATTAGGTAATTAAAAAATATTAGAGCAACAAAACTTCTGCTCAAGCAAATTAAGAAAGGTAGTTAAGCAGCACTAATCTATGATCCCAAAGTATTTCTTTTTCAAAATATTTATCAATACTGCTGATCAAACTTTGAAGTGAGGCCGGAAAATTTTTTATTTCTGATGCAGTTGTCCAAAAATCATTCTCTTTATAAAACAGAATTTCCTCTGGTAAATCTGCCGGAGGAGTTTCAGGGATAACGATGAATACATCGCTGATTATGTCGAAGTTGTAATAGATTTTTGCAGTGATATCGCCATTATGAAAGAAAAACAGTTTGCCCATAAAATGAGGTTAAATAGTATTTTCGATGGGTAATAGAATTTACAACAAATTTGATTTTTTTTAAAATCGGTTCATTACTAAAACCCGTAAACTTTAAGATTCTTATAAACAAAGTGCATTGGTATTTTACTGCATAAAGATATAGCTGAGGAAGCCTGAAGAAACCAAACACTGCAATCTTAAGAATTCATTATATAAGAGCGGAAAACGGGACTCGAACCCGCTACCTACAGCTTGGGAAGCTGTCGCTCTACCAGGTGAGCTATTTCCGCATATTATTAAAAATACCAGCCCTTAATAAATTAGTTCTTCATAAGCAGCACGCAGCTCATTATAAGCATGATTGTCGCCCCCATCAAGCGCCACATCCATCCCTTTTTTATACCATTGAACTGCAAGATCTGTTTCATCATTGCGTTCCAGCAATTTTGCCAGATGGTAATAAGAACCAACATAATCCGGAGATGCCGTTAAAATTGCTTCAAATTCATCCCTTGCTTTTGCATCATCCCCGGCTTTTATATATTCCAGCGCCAGTGCATGACGCATAAAATTATCATTAGGAGTAACCTTCAAAAATTCCTGTATTTTTCCAATACGGTTCATCAATCAAATGTAAGATATATACCAAAGAAAAGTCTTGATTTTGTGTCATTTTATGCTGGCGAAATAAATTTTTACAAGTACAAACAATATAAGTCTTTTTGAAACCAGCTTTTGTACGCTGTGGCATCATCGTTGCGTCGCATTACGTTTATCTGCAATGCATTGGTGGAACTTTTACCAAAGCGAAGACCATCATTTAACCCATATTTTCCCAGATATCTATAAAAAGAAAAATACGCTTGCAAGTCAATTTAAAATCTTGAATTGTTCCCAAAAAGAAATTTTTTACTCCGCCGAATGCTGAGTTCCAGTTCAAAAAATCAAAAATTACGTTTCTATCTCTAAAATTTATTTTATTAAAATTTAAATATCTGCTGATTTTCAATTACTTAAATTTTTAAGCGGTTCTTTGGCACATTAATTGTCGAATTGCGGTGACTTTAAAAATCAAAAAAAGAAGACAAGCACTTGTTCAGAAGAAAATGCTTTAAAACAGTTTAGCCGGATTCTTAAATCTCTTAAAACGACTTCAAATGAAAACTTTGTACTCAATATTTTTACTGGTATGTTTTGTATTAAGTACCGATGCACAATCAGACAATAGCAGGCCTTCCAGAGAAGATAGTTCTTCAATAAAAATTACAGACAGCTTGAAAATATCTGTCACTGACAGCATTGCATCTTCTTCAAAAGATACAATTCAAAACATTTCTGACAGCTTAGCGGCAATAAAATATAAAAGTGTTTTAGGTATTGCAAGCTATTACAGCCCCAAGTTTGAAGGCATTAAAACCGCAACCGGTGAAATTTTTCATCAAAAAAATTTAACGGGCGCCAGTAACAGTTTTAAATTAAATTCCTGGGTACGTGTAACCAACCTAAAAAACGGCACATCGGTTATTATACGAATCAACGACAGAATGCATCCCGGCATGGCAAAAAAAGGACGTGTTGTAGATCTTACATCGGCAGCGGCAAAAAAAATCGGGTTGAGTGCCAAAGTAGGTGTCTTAAAAGTAAGGGTTGAACAAGTTCCTGAAGGCACCATTGAATAACTTAAAATTGTATGCAGTACCCAACCTCTAATATTCAATAACATCCTTCTAAAATAAATATTGATTCGCTTCAATCTTCGCTGCGGTAAAAGCTCAATATATGATTCAACCGTACAAGTGAGTGACACAACGAATCTCAAATACAATTACTGCGGTCTGTAACAAAATAAAAAAACTAAAGCCTTGGTGTTACTGGTTTTGAAGGCGCATCGAAAGTGTTGGCACCACGTACTTTTAGCTTGCGGCGATACACATAATTGCCCGCAGTAAGATACATGGTATCAAAGTTTTTACCTCCAAAACAAAGGTTTGAAGCATAGCCTGCGGGTATGGGGATAATGGCATTTACACGACCCGTTTGATCGAGCACCTGCACACCCAAACGCGATGTAACATAGATTCTTCCGGCGGTATCGCAACGCAGGCCATCGCTCCATGCATTGTCATCATTGTCTGCAACATGCAGCCAGCCGTAGTGTTGCTTATAGGCAAGTGTTCCATCGGCCTGAACCTGGTAAACCCAAACCCAATGCGTGGCAGATTCTGTTACATACAATTGTGTTTGATCGGGTGACAACGTACAACCATTGGCAAATTTTAATCCTTCATCAACAACAAGTTTTTCGCCATTGGGGCGAATAAGATAAAGCTTGCTTGGCTTCTGTGTACCATCCGGTGAGGTTACATAAATGTTTTCATTATTGGCCACTACAAGATCGTTGCCTGAGATGCTGTCTGCAACAACGGCTTCTTTTCCTGTTGCATCATAAGCAAGAATCTGTTTTGTTCCCCCGGCAACAACATAACGTTTTCCATCAGCACCAAACGAAGTGCCGCTTGAGTTTTTTGCATTAAGGTTTAATGTGGTAAGCTTGTCATCAACATCAACCTTATATGTTTTTGATGTGGGAATATCCTGGAAAAAGACTTCGCCATTTGCATTCGCCGCTGTGCCTTCTGTAAACTTATAATCCTTGCCAACGAGCTGCCAGTCTTCGCCCGGAATTAAGATATCGCTTAAGAACTGGTTCTTTGTGCTGCCTGTTTTGACAGGTGCTGGCCAGTCTTTCCATAACCATTTTATTGCAGCAGGAAAAATATAACTGCCCTGTTTGCCATTGTGTTGACCTTCGCCCCAAATATGATTTACTTCATAGCCTGAAAAACTGAGTGCACGCTCCATCGTTTCGTTTGCCTTCCACCAATCGCCGGCATAAATATTCAGGTCATTACTGCCATCCTGTAAAAATATCCTTATTGGTTTTGGTTCGTATTTTCTGATCAGTGTAGGATAACGCTCTGCACCGCGTAACCCAATGTACGTACCGATTGCAGAGAACACCCTTGAAAATTCATTTGGTTTTTCCCATGCTGCGGTAAATGCACAAACAGCACCACTGCTGCTGCCACCAATGGCACGGTCGTTGCCGCTTTTTGAAAGATGGATTGGCCTGCCATCGCTTGTTTTTATTTTTTCTACCTGCGGCAAAATTTCTTCTAAAACAAAACGTGCATAGGCATCACCAAGACCATCATATTCAAAGCTGCGGTTGTAGCGGTCAAGAGCCGCTGGAGTTTTTGCTTTTACAATACCTGGATTTATAAAAACACCAATCGTCACTGGCATTTCTTTTTTGTAAATAAGATTGTCAAAAACGGTGGGTGCATTCCATTGAATACCATCCTGGTTTATGTAAACACAGGCAGGTATTTCGGGCTTGTATTGTGCCGGAACGTATACCCAATATTCCCGCCACGTACCGGGAAAAATTTTAGAGCTGTCGAAAACAAATTTCATTATCTCACCTTTTGGAACGCCTTCCTGTGCAATAGAAGCAGCATCTACAGGATAGTTTTCAACAGGCAGTTGCGCATGCACAGCAAGTTGTATAAACAACAAAGCAATCAGTAATATTTTTTTCATCGTTAATTATTGGCTGCATTAAATGTAGTTAATTATACAATCTCCAATTGCAGAATATAAAGTATTTATGTAGCAGACTGCATAACTTCTATGAAGCTTTTGTTGCCACGCTCGGTTCGAAGTTCTGTTTTCATGGCGACATTTATGCGAAGGATAATGCAATGCTGACAGATATTCGGAACGTACAAGTGAGTGACACAACAAAAGCTTCATAGTATTGCTAAAGCCCGGCTCAAAATAAATATTCATAATTCAAACAAAAAATGATGCAAGTCATTTGCTGCAAAAAGCAAGTTCGTAACTTGCCTTTAATGAAATCTGATTTACCATGACGCCAGCTTTACACGAATACAATTCCAGTGGCCGAAGTTTTTTTAAAGAAACCAATACGTTTCCAGCCCCCGGATCAAGTGAAGAAAATGTTGCTTTTCAGCTTCTGCAACATGGGCTATCAAAACAGTTCTCTGAATCTTTTCCCAATGCGCTTGCTGAAAAAACTGTGGTAATCGTTCCTTCACTTACTTTGGATGTTGCAATTCTTTCTAAAATAAAAGGGCGCATTTTTTATGAGGAACGTATGCTCTGTATGCTGCTGTTATTGCGCATGCCACGCACAAAAGTGGTATATATTACCAGCACCCCGATTGATGAATTAATCATTGATTATTACCTGCACCTGTTGCCAGGTATTACAGGATCTCATGCAAAGGAGCGGCTTACATTGCTGAGTTGTTATGATGCTTCTGCTAAGTCACTTACTGAAAAAATTTTAAGCCGGCCCAGGCTTATGAAACGAATAACCAATGCAATTGCCAGCAAAGAACAGGCACACCTGGTTTGTTTTAATCTTACTTCTTTTGAAAAAACATTGTCTGTTCAATTGGGCTTACCTGTTTATGGATGTGATCCTGCCCTGCTATATTGGGGCACTAAAAGTGGCAGCCGTGAAATATTCAGGCAATGTAATATACCCATGCCGCCAGGTTTTGAAGATGTGGTAACCATCAATGATGTGGCCGAAGCGCTGTATGCTTTAAAACTTCAAAACCCGGCACTTAAAAAAGCTGTGGTAAAATTAAATGATGGGTTCTCAGGAGAAGGAAATGCCATTTTTTCCTATAAAGATCTTGCAACAGACGAACATCTTATGAAGGCAATTGAAACCCAGTTGCCGGACAGGTTGCAGGCTGTTGCATCGGATGTAAATTTTACAGATTTTATGGCCAAACTAAAAGAAATGCATGGCATTGTAGAAGCTTTTATAGAAGGCGAAATAAAAACTTCGCCCTCTGTTCAATGCAGGATAAATCCTTTGGGTGAAATTGATGTAATTTCTACACACGATCAGTTGCTTGATGAAGCCACAGGGCAGGTTTTTCTTGGCGCTGCCTTTCCTGCAAGCGAAGCATACAATGTAGCTATTGGCAAAATGGGCGCAGGCATTTCGGAAGCATTACGCAGTAAAGGCGTGCTGGGCAGGTTCTCAATTGATTTTATCTCCGTACAAAATGGCGATGAATGGAATAACTATGCAATTGAGATCAACCTTCGTAAAGGCGGCACCACCCACCCCTACCTGATGCTGCAGTTTTTAACTGACGGAAATTACGACAGCAATACCGGTATTTACACCACGGCGGGTGGTCAGCCACGATACTATTTTGCGTCAGATAACCTGCAAAGCGATTTGTATAAAGGACTTACCCCGCAAGATTTGATTGATCTTGCCATTTACCACGGCCTTATGTATGATGGTTCTAAACAGGAGGGTGTAATGTTTCACCTGCTCGGTGCCCTTTCGCAGTATGGTAAACTTGGTGTGGTATGCGTAGGCAGCACCCATGAAAAAGCATACGACTACTATAATAAAGTTATTGCGGTGCTTGAACTTGAATGCAGTTAATAACGGGAGCAACATTTAGTATAGTACTTTTTTTATTAGCCTAACTGAGTTGCTACTATCAAACCCAGTTGCGTCGCACTCCTCAGGGTTCTGCTCAATATTGTACATTGTGCAACAACCTGTACTATATGTTGCTCCCAACTAATAATATTGCCCTTATATTTTTATTTTTGCGTTAATTATGAAAACATTTTCTAACGATCATATCAGCATTGCCGATACATCAGATATTCCGGCTATTAAAAACTTACTCAATAGTGCTTACAGGGGAGAAAGTTCCAAACAGGGCTGGACTACAGAAGCCGATCTCATCAGCGGCAATACAAGAACAGATGAAGCAACCCTGCAAAAAACAATGCAGCAGCCTGGTAGTATATTTCTAAAGTATACAAATGAAGAAGGCGAAATAATTGCGTGTGTAAACCTGCAGCAGCATGATAACAAGATCTATTTAGGCATGTTCAGCGTGTCGCCCCGGTTACAGGGCGGCGGTATTGGAAAAAAAATATTACAGGCTGCAGAAGAATATGCAATTCATTTAAAATGTATTTCAATCTATATGTCGGTAATTTCTGTACGTACAGAATTGATCAATTGGTATAAACGCTATGGATACGTTGATACCGGCGAAAGAAAGCCTTTTACAGAGGATGGCATAAGTGGTATACATTTAAAAAAATTAGAATTTATGATACTTGAAAAATTACCAGGTAATATATAATGATTAACCCACGATGTTTCGGAATAATATTTAAAGTTGCCATCATTGTTCTTACAATTAATTATAACCACAGCTTCAATTAAACTTTTGTTTCTAAAACAAATCTCGCAATACAGCTTTATGGGGTAGCTGTATTACCTTCAGTCAAGTAATTGCTTCAAATACTTTTTATTCATGTTTTATGATTCAGTAAAACATGGTTTAATTATTGCTAAATTAAATTCAGCAGTACAAGAGTGCGACGCAAGGAACGCTAAATAATTATTCTGGCTTCGGGCCAATGTTTCTTTGTTTTACGAAACCTGAAAACCACACAAGTTAACTGCCTGCATACCATCAATTTCTTCCGGGGATATTTTTAAACAATTAAAATTTTTTCATGAAAAAGTTAACTGCTAACCATGCAACACGCTCAGTACTTTTTTTTAAAGTATTATTTTTTTTCGGCGTCTTACTTACTGCAATCCAGTTAAAAGCCCAGCCACAGGTTACTTTTAGTCCGCTTATTCAAAACCTTACTTTGCCAATTGAAGTTACGAATGCAAATGATGGTTCGGGACGGCTTTTTATTGTTGAACAAACAGGTATTGTAAAAATTTACAAGAACGGCAGTCTGTTAAGCAAACCATTTCTTGATCTGAGCGATATCGTTTCAAATACTGATACGCTAAAAGGCATGTGGAGTATTGCATTTGTTCCGAATTACAAAGCATTGGGATACTTCTTTGTATACTATACTTCAAAAGGAGGCAATACAGTTATTGCACGTTATCAGGCCAGTAAAAGCAATCCCGATTCTGCTATAAAAAATTCCGGAGTTACATTATTTTCATTTCCCAGTTCGGGTTTCAATGGGCCTAAGTTTGGTCAATTTCATTTTGGTGCTGATGGCTATCTTTATTTTACAGTCAGCGATGGCAGCAGCCCGTCACTAACAACCACATTTGCTCAGGATTTAAGCTTGTATTTCGGAAAAATGATGCGTATCGATGTAAGGCTTAAAGTAGCTCCCTATTATACCGTACCACCTACCAATCCTTTTGTAAATACGCCGAATGCAAAGCCGGAAATATTTGCTCTTGGGTTTCGCAATGCATGGCGTTGGAGCTTTGACAGGGAAAATGGAAACATGTGGATTGCTGATGTTGGTGGTGAAAGGTTCGAAGAAATTAATGTAAGTACGCCTGTACAACAGGGCGGCATGAACTATGGATGGCCCTGCTACGAATCGAATGTATCTTATGTTCCGGCAGGGTGTAAAAATATAAACCGATACACATTCCCGGTTTTTAATTACCCGCATTTTGGTACACATAGCGGTCAGGCTATCATCGGTGGTTATGTTTACAGAGGTTCAGCTAACCCTGCGTTGAAAGGCTATTACATTTGTTCTGACTACAGCACTGCCGATTTGTGGAAAATTATCCCCAATGGGGCAGGCGGTTATAATTCTTTCAAGCAAAGCGGAATACCACCCAGTATTGCTGGTTATGGCGAAGGGGAAGATTTTGAACTTTATGCTGCGTCGCTGGATGGTGTTGTGTATAAAGTACAGGCGGCAGCACCTGCAACAGTTGCTGCTGCAAACGAAGCAGCAATAATAGCAGCTAACGGAAAAACCGTTATCTATCCTACACTGGTTGATAACAGTATCGTAATGCTTGAACTTAAAGAAGCATACGATAACGTAAAAATATTTGATATAAATGGCAGGGAAGTAATGCGTAAGTCACTTACCAATCAAACCGGCCGCATTAACCTAAATCTTCCAAAATTGAATGCAGGAATGTATGTGGTACAGCTTACCGGAGATAAGGCAATGATGCAACAGAAAATTTACATATCAAAATGATTTTAAAAGTTATGCTATAAAAATTTTGAGCCAGGCTATAGTTTATTAATGAAGCTTCTGTTGCG
>DGQT01000050.1 GCA_002390845.1 Chitinophagaceae bacterium UBA4407
CTTGCACCCAATTTATATTCCAGCGCTTTTTGCACCATGAAATCGAGTACCTCGTCGTCGATGGATAATTCTATTCCTTCGTAAGAGAATAACCGGGTGAACTGTTTTACCAAACTGTTTTTTGGTTCGGTTAAAATAGAGCGCAGTGTTTTTGCATCAAGCGGATCGAGATGCGTAACTACAGGCAAACGGCCCAGTAACTCGGGTATTAAACCAAAGCTTTTTAAATCCTGTGCCGTAATAAATTGCAGCATGTTGCTGCGCTGTGCTTCCTGCTCGTTTTTGTTTACGTTAAACCCAATGGCGTTGGTGTTTATACGGCGTGCAATTACTTTATCAATACCATCGAATGCGCCCCCACAGATAAACAGGATGTTGGCCGTATTTAACTTGATCATTTTTTGCTCAGGATGTTTGCGGCCACCTTGCGGCGGAACGAGTACTTCTGTGCCTTCGAGCATTTTAAGCAAGCCCTGCTGAACACCTTCGCCGCTTACATCGCGGGTAATGGAAGGGTTATCGCCTTTGCGGGCAATTTTGTCCAGCTCATCAATGTATACAATACCTTTTTCGGCAGCGGCAACATCGTAATTGCATACCTGTAACAAGCGGGTAAGCATACTTTCTACATCTTCGCCCACATAACCTGCTTCTGTAAACACAGTTGCATCAACGATAGCGAAAGGAACATTCAACAAACGGGCAATGGTTTTTGCCAGCAAGGTTTTGCCGGTTCCTGTTTCGCCCACCATAATGATGTTGCTCTTGTCTATCTCAACTTCATCGTTCGACTGCTTTTGCGTGATACGCTTGTAGTGATTGTACACCGCAACAGATAAGATCTTTTTCGCGTCGTCCTGGCCAATCACATATTGATCAATAAAGTCTTTTATTTCGATAGGCTTACGTATGTTGAACCTGTACTGAGTGGTTTGTGTTTCGCTGCGCTGCTGTAGTTCCTGCACTATAATTTCCTGTGCATGCTCTACACAGTTTTCGCAAATATGCCCCTCCTGGCCCGCTATGAGAATCTTTACTTCATCGCGACTTCGACCACAAAAGGAGCAATGAAGGTTTGTTTGTTTTGCCATTTTTTCAGCAGATTTAAAAGCCTTGAAAAGATTTAAGGTATTGCAAAAGTACGAAAACCACCGCTGGCAGTGGCTTTACTTTGAAATTTTAATTAAGGCTAAATTTTACAGCGAATCAATTACCTTATCCACAATACCATAAGCCACAGCTTCGTTGGCGTCCATCCAGTAATCGCGGTCAAAATCTTTCATAATTTGTTCAACTGTTTTACCGCAGTTTTCTGCAAGTATTTTAGCGCCTAGTTCTTTTGTTTTGCGCATTTGATTGGCCTGAATTTCAATATCGGCAGAAGTGGCGCGGTATTGCCCGCCAAGACTTGGCTGGTGAATCATTATTTCGCCGTGCGGGTAAACAAAACGTTTGCCTTTAACACCCGCACTTAAAAGAATGGATCCCATACTGGCAGCAAGACCCATACAAATTGTGCTTACAGGAGATTTGATCAGCTTAATGGTATCGTACATCACCATGCCGCTTGTTACCATGCCACCCGGACTGTTGATATAAAATTTAATTTCTTCACCGGGTTTGTCAGAATCGAGCAGCATAACCTTGGTTACAAAATCTCTTGCAGATTTATCGTCTACCACGCCCCATAAGTAAACAGCTCTTTTTTCTAAAAAAAGCTTTTCCATTTTTTTGGTGAGAAACGGGCTTTGCTCCTGCTTTTCTTCTTTTTCGTTTTCTTCTTCTTCATCGTCCATCCTGTATGGGTGTACAATGTATTTTGAATGCATCATATTTTGGGTTTGAATTTTAATATTTTTTAGCCGGGCAATATATCTTAACTAAGCTTTTGTTGCGTCGCACTCTTGTACTGAAGAATCTTCGGTCGACAGTCGACTGTTGTTCCAAACGTACAAGTGAGTGACACAACCGATGATGCCATGAAAAACAAATGCCTGTATTAAAACTGTATTCAAAAAATTCTATTTCTTTTCTTTTCTTGGATTGGTAAGTAATACTTCATCTACCAGCCCGTAAGCTTTACTTTCCTCAGCTTTCATCCAAAAGTCACGATCGCAGTCTTCGGCAACTTTTTCTACCGGCTGGCCTGTGTGATGTGCGATGATCACGTATAGTTCCTGTTTTATTTTCTTAATTTCTCTTGCTGTAATCTCAATATCTGTAGCCTGGCCACCAATGCCGCCACTTGGTTGATGCAGCATAATGCGGCTGTGTTTTAATGCGCTGCGTTTGCCTTTTACCCCTGCGCACATAAGAATGGCGCCCATGCTGGCAGCTATTCCGGTGCAGATGGTAGATACATCGGGGCTTACAAACTGCATGGTATCGTAAATGCCCAAACCTGCATAAACGCTGCCACCCGGGCTGTTGATATACATTTGTATGTCGCGGGTACGGTCGGTGCTGTCCAGGAAAAGTAATTGAGCGGTAACGATGTTTGCTACATAATCGTCAATGGGTTCGCCAAGGAAAATAATGCGGTCCATCATTAACCGGCTGAATACATCCATGCTGGCGACATTCAATGGCCGTTCTTCAATAATGTAAGGTGTGAGGTTGGTTACATTGTGTTTCAAATAACCATCCAGTGTATTGCTGCTGATTCCCCTGTGCTTTACGGCGTATTTTTCGAACTCCTTTCCAAAATTCATAATATTTTTTTTTCGGCTTGAAGATAAGTGTTTTACTAATTGATTTTTACTTTAACCAAATACCATGCAAACTGAATTAAGCGACAAAAGGGCAGAGAAAAGAGTTTGTAGTTTACAGTTGTGGTGCTAAATTATTAATTAGTCTAAAAAATCGTCTTCATCTTTTGGGCTGTATTTATCGAATAATTTATTTATTGCTCCCGCAAAAACCGGGAATTTTTCTTTTGCAAAATCTTTTATGGTTTCAATGGCTTTATAAGCTTGTTCTTCTGTAAGCCCCTGTGCGGTGAGGCGGTTTATAAGTTCCTGCATGAGTGATTGTTTATGTTTTTGAACTTCGAAGTTCGATGTTTGGCGGCAAATAAAAAACCGGGACGAAAAGTGCCCGGCTTTTTATTTACTGTTTCTTATAAATCAGGATTAATGATCGTGATGATGATGCACTTTGCCTGCAAAGTCTTCTGCACTAATGCTTTCTTCCTTTGCACTAACCTGCCCTTCTAGTATTGCAAACATTTTACTTGTTTGTATGCGCATGTAAGTCTCTTCTACAAACTTTTTATCTTTCATCATACGGTTTGCATACTCATCCATCCAGGAGTTATCGCCAAGCGACTGGCCGCCCATATAACTCATGATCTGGTGTTTCGCGAAGTCTTTGATTTCTTCAGGATCTACCGCAATATTGTTTTCATGTAACAATTTGCTGCTGATAAGCGACCATTTTAATTGGTTGGCAAAAGTTGGGTATTCTTCTTCTGCTTCATCAGCAGTTTTTGCTTTTTCGCCACCGTCTTTCAACCATCTTTTCAGAAATCCTTCAGGGAATTCCATAGATGTATGATCTGTGAGATGGTGATAGATCTGATCCTGAACCTGGTTGCTGCTCTGGCTTTTGTAGTAATTTTCAATTTCAGCTTTTACTGCTGCGCGAAATTCATCTTCAGTTTTTATACCACGTGCGGGATAAATTGTTTCATAGAACTCTTCATTCATTTCAGCTTTTTCTACTAATCCAACTTTGGTAATGGTTAGTATAAAAAACTTATCAGCAGCGGCTGCATCTTCTTTATCAAGACCAAGATCGCTTATAACCCATTCTCTTTCTTTATCGTCAAATGCTTTGCTGATCTGTAACTCAATAGTATCACCCACTTTCTTACCCATCAATTGCGGACGGATAGATTCATTGAAATATTTTACCAGCAAAGAATTGCTCTTGGTAATACCGCCTTCAACCAGATTTCCATTTTCATCTGTTTCTGCAAAATCAACATTCAATACATCTTCGTCGCTGCTTACCTGCTCAGGTTCAGTCATTTTTCCGGCACGTACCTGTTGGCGGTTTATTTCTTCATTTACCATTTCTTCGGTAACATTAATAACATAACGGGTAACATTTATGCTTGAAATATCTAAGTTAAACTCAGGTTTTAAGCCAATCTCGAATGCAAATGCATAGTCGGCAGGATTGTTCATGTCTATCTTGCTGGAATCAGTTTCCAGTGGCATGGGCTGGGCGAAAATATCAAGCTTTTCCTGGGTGAGATAGTCGGTAAGGCCTTTTTCAATTGTACGTAACACTTCATCGGCAAAGGCTCCCTGGCCATACATTTTTTTTACCAGGCTGGCTGGCACCATTCCTTTACGAAAGCCAGGTATATTAGCAGTTTTTGCATATTTCTTAAGGCTGGTTTCGAATGTGGGCAGGTAATCTTCTTTCGTCACTTTTACGGTCAGCTTGTCGGTAAGCAGGCCAATATTTTCTCTTGTAACTGTTGCCATTATTAAAGTTGATAAGTTAATAAGTTGAAAGGTTGATAAGTCGCAAGTTGAAAGTACTACTGTTCAACTTTTCAACTTATCAACCTTTTTGGTGCGGATGGAGGGGGTCGAACCCACATGCCTTGCGGCGCTAGATCCTAAGTCTAGTGCGTCTGCCAATTTCGCCACATCCGCTTTTAAAGGATTAGCATTTACAAACAAGGTTTACTTTACCTGTTGGCTGCTTCCTTTTAAATCAGGGGCGCAAAAATAGGGGAATTTGTTGAATGGGCAAATGCAAAATAAAGTTGAATTTATTTGTGTTGTTAACTGCGGTGAGGGTATGGCTGTTTAAGGTGCGTGCTATTACCAAAGCACAAGTGTGCGACGCAACTAAAGCTTAATATATATCCTGGCCCCTGGCTCAAAAAAAAACATCCACCGCACAAACGATGGATGTAATTCCTGAGTTTTCTAAAAACTAATCTTCGTTGATTTCGCCTATTTTTAATTTTACAGCGTATTGATCATCGCTGTCTTTTTCTAAAATCAACCATACATGAAAGTTTGTGTACTTATCACTGTCTGTTGGTAAGTCAAATACTGTTTCTGTTTTTTCATTTGAGGGATCTGCCGGTGTAACAGTACCTTTTAATTTTACTGGTTTTTTTATGATGCCGCCTGATATGGTACATGCCTGCAACTGTTTTGCGAGTTCATTGTATTTTGCTTTTGCTTTTGCAGCGTCTTTGGTTTCAATAAATGTGGCATTGTAGAAATTGGTTTCATCAAGATCTGATACAATCAGGTCTTCTTTGATGGTTCCGGGAAAACTGATGAGGCTTTTATAATAATCGTTGTAGTCATCTGTATCGTCTAAAAGTGCATCCAATCCTTCATCGGATAGTGAACCTAATATATCATCAAATAAATCGATGTAGGTTTTTACGGTAATATTCAACGCTTCCTGCAGTGTTTTTGGGTTTCCGGTAAACAGATCTCCGGCAGCAGTGGTGATGGAGGTTGCTTTTAGTACTTCTCCATCTTCCCATGTTCCTGACACGGTGGCCCCGGTGCTTAACACCCTGAAACCGGTTCCTGTAAATTTGCCTTTTAGGTAATCGCCTGCATACATTGTTCCGTTGGTATTAAAAAAATAGGCCTTTCCGGTAAAAATGCCATCAACAGCCGTTCCATAATAAACAGATTTTTTGGTAAGATCAATGTCTGTTATGTTTCCATTAAGATAATCATTTTTATATTCCCCTTCAGAGTAATACTTGTTGAATTTGAAATCGTAGCAATAACCCGTAGCTCCCACTTCGTTAAGCGGACCCATAAACCGGGTACTGTCGTCTCTAATAATTAAACCATTTTTTAAATTGCCATTTTCGTAATATCCAAAATATCTTTTGTGTTTTTCAAGATCGTAGTAGTATGCTGTGTCTTTTAAAAAGCCCTTTGAGGTAACGGGGCCAATTAACACATGGGCACTGGTTGCTTCACCTGTAAAATCAGGGTCTTTAATAAAACTGGTAAAACTGGGACTGGCAGATTGTACCCATTTATCATTTTTCCATTCCCCTGCAAAAGTAGTTTTGGATTTTGCCTCGTACTGGTAGCCCATGCCATTTCTTTTATCATCATCATAAAAGATATCGCTGATAATATTGCCATCGGTCCAAAGGTTAATACAGCGTCCGGTTAGCTTATCATCTTTAAAGCCACCTTTTACAAAACTGTTGTCTTTGTAAATTAAAACGCCTTTTCCGTTTTTTACACCATCACTAAAATCGCCAATGTATAAAGTGCCATCTGCAGTAAGGTTTGTACCTTTACCATTCAGCTTGCCATTGCTCCAGTTACCGGTTAAAAAAGCGCCGTTATCGAAAAACATAGTACCCTTGCCCGTATATACTCCATTAACAAAATTACCTACATACCTTACAACGTTACCAGATGCATACTTTGCCACACCCATTCCGTTAGGTTTACCGTTTTTTACCTCACCGGTATAAACGTAGGTAAGGTCCCAGGCATCTTTTTGATTTTCAAGTCGGCGGGTGCCCTGCGCTTTCAATACCAGAAAGCCCAATACCGAAATAAAGAGAATTGCGAATTGTTTCATTTTATACAGGTTTATTTTATGGTAACAAAATTGAATTTGAGAAATAAATTTATTAAGGCGATTTTTTTTAAACAATATTTTGAGCCGGGCTGCATTGCAGATTTATAGCTTTTCTTGCGTCGCACCCTTTTACTGCATAATTCAACTCGGCAAGGTGCACCAACTTTACAATATCCTTAAAACTTTAAATGCATTAGCAAATAGTCGTTGTAAATGCCCGTTTTATAAAAGTGTCGTATTTATATTCATCTGTAAAACATCTCTAAGAAGCTGCCTGAGTTTGGTTTTAAAGATTTTATATAAGCCAAAAGCTGCCACCAGTACAAATGATAAAGTGATTGCGACGCAACCAGAGCCGCTATAAAAAGCCAATGCCGGTATTCGAATAAATTATTTTTATGCAGCTTCTAACACTTTAGAAATTCACAAAACCACAATTCCTTTTTGTATAACAGACCTGCTCGCTTCAAATTAATTATCTTCGCTCCCTCATTTTTAAAACATGCTGCCATTTTGACCAACCGTTTTTGATAGCATGGTTTTTGAAAATGTAAAAATCTGGTTTAAAATTATAATTATAAATACCCAATTACACGGATATGCTGAAGTTTATTTCCAAACTGTTAGGCGGTAATAAGAGCGAGAAGGATGTGAAAGTTTTAGAACCTGTGGTAACACAGATCAATCAGTATTTCCAGCAATACCAGTCGCTTTCCAACGACGGATTAAGAAGCAAAACGCAGGAATTTAAGCAGCGCATAAATGATTATCTGAAAGATATCGATGCTACTATTGAAAGTAAAAAGCAATCAGCAGAAGCTTTACCTGAAGCTGAAATTCAGGGCCGCGATGCCATTTACCAGGAGGTGGATCTACTGATTAAAGACCGTGATAAAAAGATTGAAGAAATACTGGAAAAATTACTGCCCGAAGCGTTTGCAGTGGTTAAAGAAACAGCTCATCGTTTTAAAGATCATACCGAACTGGAAGTAACGGCCACACAGCACGACCGCGACCTGAGCGTGAAGAAAGACTATATAAGAATAGAAGGTGATAAAGCGATTTACAGAAATTCATGGACTGCAGGTGGCGGCCAGGTTACCTGGAATATGATGCATTATGATGTGCAATTGATTGGAGGTATGGTTTTGCACGAGGGTAAGATTGCAGAAATGGCAACGGGTGAAGGTAAAACCCTGGTATCTACATTACCGGCTTATCTTAATGCATTGCCGGGTGAGGGAGTTCACATTGTAACAGTAAACGATTACCTGGCACGCCGTGACTCTGAATGGAACGGCCCCATTTATGAGTGGTTGGGTTTAACCGTTGATTGTATTGATAAACACACGCCCAATAGCGCAGACCGCCGTAAAGCATACCTGGCAGATATTACTTATGGTACCAATAACGAATTTGGTTTCGATTATCTGCGCGATAACATGGTACACAACCCCGATGAAATGGTGCAGCGAAAGCACCATTATGCAATGGTTGACGAGGTAGACTCTGTATTAATCGATGATGCCCGAACGCCATTAATTATATCGGGGCCTGTAGGTCATGTAGATAATATAGAGCAGTTTTTTGAACTAAAGCCAAGGATTGAAAAGTTAGTAGATTCTCAGAAGCGTGTTATTAACCAGTGTTTAAATGAAGCACGTAAAAAACTGGCAGAAGGCAACGATGATCCTAAAGATGGTGGTTTGGCTTTATTCAGGGCACATCGTGGATTGCCTAAAACAAGTGCACTCATTAAATTCCTGAGCGAGCCGGGAATCCGTCAAAAACTACAACGCACAGAAAATTATTATCTGGCCGATCAGCAAAAAGAAATGCCTAAGGCAGACGAAGAATTGTATTTCTACATCGATGAAAAAAACAACTCCGTTGAATTAACTGATAAAGGTATTGCATTGATTACCCGTGCAGGCGAAGACCCGCAATTCTTTGTTATACCTGACATTGGTGTAGACCTTGCGAATATTGATAACAACACGGCATTATCCGCAGAAGAAAAAATAAAAGAAAAGGAAGTTTTATTAAGCGAATATGGCACCAAGAGCGACCGTATTCATACGGTACAGCAACTCTTAAAAGCATATACACTCTTCGATAAAGATGTGGAATATGTAGTAATGGATGGTGCTGTAAAAATTGTTGATGAACAAACAGGCCGTATTCTTGATGGCCGCCGCTACAGTGATGGTTTGCACCAGGCACTCGAAGCAAAAGAAAATGTAAAGATCGAAGCCACCACACAAACCTACGCTACTGTTACGCTTCAGAACTACTTCCGTATGTACCACAAATTGTGTGGTATGACGGGTACTGCTGAAACAGAAGCAGCAGAGTTGTGGAGCATTTATAAATTAGATGTGGTTACGGTTCCCACCAATGTTACTGCAATAAGAAAAGATGAGGAAGATCTTGTATATAAAACCAAGCGAGAAAAATACGGGGCCGTAATAGAAAAGATAGAAGAATTGCGCAATGCAGGCCGCCCGGTACTGGTGGGTACCACATCGGTAGAAGTAAGTGAATTGCTCAGCCGTATGCTCAAGCAAAAACAAATCCCGCATAATGTACTCAATGCCAAGCAGCACGCCAGGGAAGCACAGGTTGTTGCAGAAGCTGGTTTTGCAGGTGCTATTACTATTGCCACAAATATGGCCGGTCGTGGTACCGACATTAAACTTGGGCCGGGTGTTAAAGAAGCCGGTGGTTTGGCCATCATTGGCACAGAACGACACGAGAGCCGCCGTGTAGACAGGCAGTTGCGTGGCCGTGCGGGCCGGCAGGGCGATCCGGGTTCAACACAATTTTACGTATCGCTCGAAGATGACCTGATGCGTATGTTTGGTAGTGAACGTATTGCTAAAGTAATGGACTTTGCTGGTTACAAACCTGGTGAAGTAATCCAGCACAGCATGATCACCAAGAGCATAGAAAGGGCACAACGCAAAGTAGAAGAAAACAATTTTGGCATCCGTAAACGTTTGCTGGAGTACGATGATGTAATGAACAAACAACGTACGGTGGTTTATACCAAACGCAGTCACGCCTTGTTTGGCGAACGCCTCGCACTCGATCTTGACAACGCATTTTACGATGTTGCCGAAGGTCTTGTAAATACCTTCAAAGACAACAATGATTTCGAAGGCTTCAGGCTTGAAGTGATTGTGAACTTTGGGATGGATACAACCATCAATGCAGAAGAATTTCAAAAGGAAAATGAAACCAGGCTTACAACAAAATTATATACCGAAGCATCAGAAAACTACCAGCAAAAACGCAAAGCGCTCATGCAGCATGTAATACCGGTATTCAAAAATATCAGGCAATCGCAGGGGCAGCATATTGAAAATGTGGTAGTGCCATTTACTGATGGCAGAAGAAGTTTGCAGGTATTGGCAAACTTAGAAAAAACGCTTAGTGGCAATGGTGCAGAATTGGCAAACGCTCTTGAAAAAACCATTACGCTGGCATTTATTGATGATGCCTGGAAAGAACACCTTCGCGCCATGGACGATCTTAAACAAAGTGTGCAAACAGCACATTACGAACAAAAAGATCCTTTGGTAATTTATAAAGGCGAGGCATACATGCTCTTCAAACAAATGGATGCAGGTGTAAACAAAGACATGGTAAATTTCCTTTGCCATGCCGATATACCCGCCGAACAACGCCAGCCCCAGCAAATAAAAGAAGGCCGCGAACAAAAGACCGACATGAGCCGCATGCACGCCAATAAAGCACAGATCGATGCAGCAGGCCAGGATTACGCCGCCAACGAAGGCGATTACCTTGACCCCACACCTGTAAAACAGGAGCCTGTAAAAGTTGGCCCTAAGATTGGCCGCAACGACCCCTGCCCATGCGGTAGCGGAAAAAAATATAAAAACTGTCACGGAAAAGACTTATAAAATAAAAGCCTCTCTTAAACGGGAGGTTTTTTATTTTATGTACGGGATGAAGTAATTCTATGGAGCTTTTGTTGTGTCACTCACTTGTACGGTTGGATTATGAAGCATCTCTTACCGTAGCGAACCGCATTTCCTGCTATACACAAAAGCTATGAAAGGAAACTCCGCAGAAGAGAAAAATTACGCTCTCATGCCGTTATTACGACGAAGGAGAAATCTCATTCATTTTCAGTCAGGGAATGTATAAGACTACGCTATCACTCCGTCATTACTTTCCCGAAGTCTCATGTTTACTACTTTTTGCTGCATTGGTTTGGCGCATTACTTGCCGGTTAAGCCAGAGTGAAACCTGTTTTCCTTTTTATTTAATTGATACTATAACTTCTTTCCAGAAAGGGTTTTTGTAATTTTCATTTTTACCGGCACATCTCTGCCCATAACCTGGAAAGTGCCTTCAAGTGATGTATTTGATTTGCCTTTCTGCAAAAGACCGGTGCGCATATCAATTTTATAATTTCCTTCCTGGTTGCCTTGCAGTGTGGTGGTAACAGATGTACCCAGAATATCTGCCGTGCTGCTCGTTTTATTAAAATCTGAAACCGCATCAACAGACGCAATACTATCTGCTATAGAAGTGAGTATATAACTGGTTGTTATATCTAATTTAAGTTCAGGTGCTACCGGTTGCTGTTTTGTCCAGCTTTCGCCAACACGCAAAGCAGAATCGGGAAACAGGCTTAAACTTTCTATATTATTTTTTATAAACCCATTGCCAAATAAGCTATTCAGCTCATTGCGCAATTGGCTTTTTTGGGCCTCATCTGCAATACCCCCTTTTACCATTATTTTATCAATCAGTTCATCGTATCCACTGGTAGCGGTTATGGTTCCTTTGCTGTTTATGTTAACTGATAAAGAGCTGCCTTTTAGTGCACCCAATAATTTTTCAACAGGGTCGAGTGAAAATGCGGAATGGGCCGCATCCATTTCTGTTTTGCTATCGCCCTTTTGTGTTTTAATATGAATACTGTCAAAAGTTATTTTAAGCTTAAAGCCATTGCCTCTATCAGCTACTATTTCGTATAATAAACCAACGAGCATACTATTGCTGTTTTTCACTTCCTGGTCATTTACCTTAAAATCAGTTGCTGTTTCATTGCTTATTGTATAATAATATTTTAACCCTGTTCCCAAATGCAAACCAGGTTTATACGTTTGTTCTACAGCACTTTGTCCTGGCTCACTGCATGAATAAATCAACAGGGAAAAGAATAAAATACAGCAGGTAATAATTTTTTTAAACGGCCCCATGGTTATTAATTTTTTAAGAAGTCAGCGTACATATTGAGAAGATAAAAATAGCATAAGTCCACCTGATGCAGGCGGTTAATAAGAAATAATATTTAAGATTATTATTGATAATTATGCTATTTCGAAATTTCAATTTTAATACATAAAAATTTCACTTATGCTATGCTTTAGTAAAACTCAATAGCATTATCAAAAGTATAAGGGTGCGACGCAAGTAAAGTTCAATTTATAACCTAATGCCAGGTACATTAATTCTATAATTTTTTTGTTACCAGCAATTGCATTTTATGGCATCGCGTGTTGTGTCACACTCTTGTACTTTCGGATTATAATGCAACTTTAACCGTAGCGTAGATTTACTGGGAGAATTGAACATCAAGACCGCAAATCCTTTCGCAACTTCTCTCGTGTTCGGGAGAAAGTCTTTTATCTTAATCTTAAGTTTCATATCTTTATTTGGAAGACTTAAAACAACTATAAATCGGGTATTATTGATATTTATTTGCTCGTTCTTTAACTACTTTATCAGTTGCAATAAAAATTTCAAAATTTCCATTTAGTATATCAGTTGCATATTTTTTTAAATTATCAGCAAAAGCAGAAACATATAGTGTTAATCCTTTTTCTTTATCGTAGTATTCAGATTTGCTACCATATTGATAAGCTGGTTTAATCAAAGCTGAAGGGTTTCGAAGATTTATTATATCATCTAAACCATACCCATATAGAAGCGTGTCATTTTTAATAATATGTGGATTTTCAATCAGTTTCCCATCTATAAGCTTATAAAGCAAAATAAAGATATATGCCTCCCCAAACTCATAAGTAATTTTAATTCCAACCTTGTTGTTTAAATATATCATTTCATAACCCCAATTATGCTCGCAACATTTAGTGAGTTGAAAATCAAAATCTAATTCAAGAAATTTAAATTGTGTTTTCGCAATTATATCAAAACTTGGGCTATTCATATTTATCGTGGTAGTTTAATTACTGGATAATTTCTTTGTTTCAAAATACTTTGCTCTAATTCATAGAAAGGGCTTCGTGTTAGCCGAGTAGGATCTATTCCTTTATCGTAAATTTTATATCCTTGATTGATTTTTGAATTTATCCATCTATCATTCCGAGCTAATGAAGCCGCTAATTCTTCTAAAGTCAACAATCTATTTTTTGGGAAATTTTTCCCCCATGCTTGATACCATTTTGCATTGATCCCCTGTTTTTGTAGTTCTTTAGCAGTAGATTTAACTACTTGCATACCTTCACCAATTACAATGGATTTTTCCGACCCAGTTGCAAGAACTTTTTCTGCCGTACCTGTTTCAATTCCGCCTATTGGCATAATGTAAGCAAGTGTATTGCCGAAGGATTTTATGGCTTGATTATTATTCACATGACCTCCACCCAAATGCTGTTTATACGCTCTGTCTCTAAAAAGTTGAACTGAAACATAAATATCGTCTGCAATAGAATAAGTTGCTTTACCCAGAAAAGATTCAGAATTCGACCAATTGTCCATCGCTCCTGGTGTATATGTTCTTATTGTAGCTTGAGGCGGTGAATTATTAAATGATAATATAGGTCTAGGGGCAAGTCTTGTATTATCAGAAATAGCTACTCCAATTTTTGTAACATTAACTGTTAGACTTGTAATATTCAATCCACTTGCAGCAGTTTTTTCGACGACCTTTGTAGCACCAGCTTGTAAACCAGGCAGAAATAATCTTGATTCTGTTGTATAACTGTACGAAAAATTTAATACCGCACTTGCTTTCTCTAACCCATCCATATCAATATTAGCAATTGGCTCACAACTCGCATACTGGTAATTCGTCAACTCAGGATACTCCCAAGTCAGCGGGTCAAGCTGCGTAAACCTGCCTATCTGTGCATCATAATTCCTAAAGCCGTAATCGTACCAGTCAAGATCAGCGTCATCAAAGAGCTCTTTATCGTTGTAGAGGTTTTTGTTGTCAATGTTGCCCTCATTGGGGTCGGGCAGTTTCTGGCTGCTAATGGCTGCTATCTTTAAACCATAGGCATAATAATGGTCTTCTTCAATTATCCTTCCCCGGTTAAGCCCCACATTAAAGTTATCAAAATAAACCGGCTCTGTACTTTCATTGCTTAAATATATATAGGCATAGCCATTCTTTGGCGCTTTAATATTTGCCAGGGTAAGGCTCGCGTTGCTGCCACCAGCGTCTGCGCTAAACGCTCTTGAAGAGATGCTGCCATCGCTTACATAATTAAAACGCTCATCAAAAAATATAATGGTAAGATAAGCTTTGGGGTTAGTGCCGCCTGCATTGTTTACATCAGGTTCGGTAATATTGCCAAAGCCACTGTTGCCTGTTAGCTGTGTACCAATATTATTAGAGCCACCCTTTACCAAACTGCTGGTGCTGGTGCTGCCATTAATAACCTGCAGCAGCGCATTAATAATATCCGTGGTTAATGTGGTGGTGCCTGCTGCATTCGTTACAGGGTTTTGGTAATAATATTGCGTTGTTGCGTTAATTACATCACCAGCCATTACTTTCAGCAGTGCATTGGGGCCTGCCATGCCTTGTGTGCTGTTTTTCGCCAGCTTGCTTACACTGCTGCCAATAAGTGCATTTTGCCAGCCGCCACCGGTGCTTTGCCCCGGTATACTGCCTACGGCAAACCTTGTTTTTACAACTTCATTACCTGCACCCGTTTGCCCGAATACCGGCTCTTCAGCAGTTGCCCTGCTGCTTTCCATTGTACATTTGTTGCTGCCGTTATGTATCTCCTCGGTCAAAATCATCCGCACATTTTCCTGGTAGTCGCGTATAAAATAATCAAACACGCCTTCCTTGCTGCCGGGCAATGCTATATTGCCATCTATTGTTAAACCATCATAACCATTGCTGGTACTTACGGGGGTTATCACCCTTATGCGCCCTTCTTCAAAATTGATGTATTGCAGCGTGTTATCCCTATACACAAACTGGTTTATATAAGTGGTGGTAACCGCCGTGCCGCCCTGTGGTGTAAATATTTTCTGTAGCTTATTGCCTTCGGCATCATACACTATTTTTATAACGCCTTTGCCTGTAATGGTGATGGTCTCAGGCTTATCTAAAAAATTATAAATACTAATGCTGGCTCCCTTATTATTATCTACTGTAAGATTACCATTCTTATCATACACATAATCATCTCCTGTATTGGTACCATCCTTAAAGTCACCCGATACTCCCGAGTTCTGGGTAATGACACCATCAACTACTTTTAATAATTTATTACTGTAATTGCTGTAGGTATAAGTCAGATTGTCAATATTAACGGGTGCAGATGATCCGGGCATCACACCTTTTTGTATCATGCTTAAGAGATTACCGTTAAGATCGTACGCTATTTTACTGCTGGTTGGCCCCTTAACTGAAAAATCCATTTTACTGTTATCCCATACATCAGTGGTTTTTGGTTTCTCTTTAAAAACAGCACTTGCAAGCCTGCCCGCATTATCGTAAGTGTAATCATATTTACGCTGCGCATCATCGCCCTGCGTAGTCCACAATTGCCCTGTAACGTGGCCATCTAATTGTTTTATAGTAAAATTGGTATTGTCATCATAGCCAAGATAGAACCCAAAGAAATTACCCCATTTATCGTATTTACCCGGCGTTTTAAGCGCATAGTCTTTGTTAATGCCCGTTATTTCATTGTGTATATTGTAAGAATAGGTAAGTGCCTCCAGTTCATTTTTACCAGAGCCTGTATAACCGGGGTCAAGGTGTTTTGTCTTAAGCCTGCCCATATCATCATAGTCATACGAGGCAATGGTTTTAAAATCATTGCTGCCGGTTTCATATTTTTTTTGCACACTGGTAATCCTGCCAATATTATCGAACAGGTTTTTGGTAAGTATCCCAAAACTGCTGTATCCAGAATAAGCTGTAGAATGGCTTGAGTAAGCACTCAGCAAACGCCCATCCCAATGATACTGCATGGTGGTAATATCGGCACCCTGTTTTATATTGTCTTCAAGGGTTTGAATATGCCTGCCCTTTTCATCGTAGTACTCGGTGGAATTTAAAAAAGTATTGGTACCAAGTACCCTTACCATACTGCCCGTAGGGAAACTCAAGGTGCGTTTAGATAATGCAATGGCAATCACATTCGGGTCGCTGGTACTGTATGCAGTGGTATTGTGAAAATTATTGTCAAATGTTTTTACACCCGTAAAAGAATAATCATCATAAAACTGGTATTTTAAAATTGTGTTCTTTAAGGGGTCACCTAAATCTGTGGCGCTGATCGGGTTACTGAAAACCGCCACACTTACCGTAACTACAGGCGTGGCGGCCGTGGCATCTATCTGTGCGGTAAAATTATCATTGGTTGCACTAGCAAAACTGCCGCCTTCGTCAGAGGCGAATGTAATACTGTTTCTGGCAGAGTAAGTTACTATACTTGTATTGCGGGTATCAACTACAAGGTCGGTAATGGGCTCCCCGCTATTGGTTACAGTTACCGTATTTACAGTAACTGCCGCCGCAATATCAGCCTGTAACTGGCTGATGGTTTTTGTGGTTCTGTACAATGTGGTAATGGTAACACGGTCCAGTTCATCATACAGGTTGGCCGTCCATTCGGGCGGGCTTTTTTGTGCCTGGTTACCATCCTGCATAAAAACCACTCTGTCCCTGCTGTCGTAGACCATATTTAAAGGGTCAGCACCTGGTGCTTTCTTTAAAACAGTCCTGCCTTTATCATCATATTCGTAACGGAAACAAAATTCATTTAATATAGCCTGCCCGTTGGTGCCTGCAAAACTCCATGTGTTGGCATCTAAGTATTTAACCGCTTCCGGCTGCAGCACATAGCGCAGCAAACCAAAATCATCATACACATTGTAAGTACATATCCATCCTGAATGTGAAGCTGTGGGTACATCATCTATCTGTACTTTTTTTAATATCAGTTGCCCGGATTGATTGGTGTATTCGATAACTTTTTTGAGGTTCTCATCAATCTGTGTTGTTTTATAAAGTGTATTGGCAGCGTAGACCCCAATATCTGAGGGTATAGATCCTGTAGTATAAGCAATAGTAAATATTTGCACATTATCCGTGGCATCGTTTAATTCGTATGCTGCCTGGTTACCATTACTAATTGCCCAGGAAGCACCGGGTGCATTCACTTTCATTACCCTGTTCAGTGGGCTGTTATCGTAAGTAACAATATTGCTGAATGCGGAAGTTTCACTATATACTGCAGTGTAATAAGCTGCCTGGTCAGTGGTAGGAGCTACTTTATATTTACCCGCTTCAGTGGCGGCAGTAGTGGTATAGGGAAGGAATTGTTTTGGCTGCCTTCCATATACATCGTATTGTGAAAACTGCACCATATCGCCCCAGGTACTGCTGCCCTGTGCAGGTGTGGCAGTTTGCTTGCTTATTTTTTCTACCGGCCTGCCTAAACCATCCAAGTAAGTAGTACTTTGCAGTTTTTGTCCGATAGTCAGTTGGTCAACTGCTTTCCAGTCGGTGGTAATGCCTGTGGTGATTACATCATGTTCGCGTATATAATTGAGGTTTTCCCAATTAACAGAACTCAATTGTAATTCAATAATATTGGAGTAAATGTAATTATTGGCATTGGATGCGTCTGTTGTCTTTCTCCTGAAATAAGTAGTTTGAGTAAGTGGCGCAGTAAATGTATAACTGGTTAATGAGCCAATAGTGGAATAACTGGTAAAAGCGGGGGATGTACTGGTTTGCCACTGGTAGGTAAGGGTTATGTTTGTATAAACAGGAGATACAATTTCTACCAGTTGAGATGGTATGGTATTATAATCAAAATTATACATACCACTTACAGTGCCAACAGAATAGTTGGGGTTTGGGTTCCACTGCGCAAAAGATTTACCAGATATACCTGACAAGCCAATGGCGAGGAGCAGTGCAAGCTTTACAGTTTTTATTTGTTTCATCTGACTTACAGATTTTTATGGGAAATATTTTTGCCAATTTTTTTGTTACCTGAAACCTATATTACTGCCGCTATTAAAAGTTGAAATAAGAAATAGCCCCTGAAGTGAGTGACACAACCAAAGCTGAACTTATCAGTTTAGCCAGCAAATAAAATATTCTTTTATTTTAAACTTTGTATAATATTGATTGAATGCATATTCAATTAATTAAGCATTTTAATTACCAACTGCCCCCACTGGTTCCTTTACAAGGATATGCCTGGTTTGTATTTAATACTCCATTTATACTAGTTACAGAAAGCATAGGGCTATTGGCCGTGGTATTGGTTGAATTGTTTATAACCGCTGTTGTATTAATAGTAACAAAATTTGCCGGCATTGTAAACGTAATGGTACAGGAAGTGCTAAAATTTGTTGTTGTTGTATTTGTAATATGCGGTGAACTGTTTGAACTGACTTGATTTGCAGCCGAAACACTTATAACAACACCTGCACCATTCGATATTCCATTCCATTGAATCTGTCCACTGAAACTTAATGTAAGAACTATAACATCCCCAACATTCCCATACATTTTTAAAACTGAGTTTATTGCCGGGCAATTGGTTTGCAGTGCCGGCAGGTACTGAGTAGCAGGGCATGCGGTGGGATTATAGCCCACGTCTTTCCATGCCTGAGTACCAAAGGAACTGCTATTGGGATTTACATCTGTTAACAATGCCAACTGGTGGCCTGTATTTGCGGTTCCATCCTTTTCGCACATAAACTGCGGGTTATCTGATTGCCAATCAGGAACAGTACTAAGTGTGCATACCCGGTGAGTAATTGAATTTGCATACGACTGGCCATTGGCATCAATTTCATCTTGTGCCATCTGGTCAGCATCTGCCTGGCTTATGGTGGAAGTATATTTTGCAGCAGCAACTGAATAGGTAATAATACCCCCATCATATCCAATGGGACAATTTTCTGTAACAAAACTGGCTGATTTGGCAGCATTGTAAAACAACTGTATACAGGTACCCAAACTATTGGCATTCGTTTGCCCGGATGTGTTTATCTCGTTTTCAGCTTTCTGGTCTGCATCTGCCTGGCTGATTAATGAAGAATATTTATTCGCGGGAACAGTGTAGATAACGTTGCTACCAATATAACCTGCGGAACAATTACTTTTAGTAAATATTTCTGAAATGGCCCTGCTGGAATAAGTACCGGGGCAACCATTTTGTTTGTTAGAAACGGTATTGTATTCATACATTTTTACAATATTCCTATATTCATCCCGTATTAGTTTTTGCCTGCCCAACTCATCATACTCATAATAAGTAATACGGTTGTTTTCATCACATTCAGAAGTTTTACCAATTATTTCATCATAAGACACCGTACGCATCCTTGCTGTTTTGGGGTACAACCTGAGTTCGTCAATATTGGCAGTACCTGAAACGGTTACTGAAGCAGCACCGGCAGTAATATCGTATTCATAATAAGTGAAACCACTGATTGTGGGGCCGGATTTTACTGAAGCTGAGCCACTGCTTACATTAACGGTAACGGCTGTACTTGCCCATAAAGAAAGTTTGTAAGGTTTGGTAGTATTGAGGGCAGCATTAAAACTCTTTCCTGCTGATAAAGCAAAATACTTAGCTCCTGTTATAGAAGTACCGGCTAACTGGGTTGCTGTTCCCGTTAAAGCCCAGCCACCAAAATTTGCTGTTTCAAAACTAGTGTAAGCGGGTTTATCAAGATTGGGATCTGCATTAATTACTGAAGCAATAATATATTTATCGTTATAATCATAAATATTGGTGACTATATGATTTCCTTCGTCTTTCATGCCAATTAAATTACCCGAAACAGCATTGTAAGTGAAAGATTGGGTTTCTTTATAAGAGGGATTAGATAAACTTCCGGGACCGGAATAATAAGTAAAAACAGATTGGGGTTGAGCAAACCTTTGCTCAAGTACCCTTGATGGTTTTATATCGCCATTTGTAAGTTGTGTAAATTCTGTAACTTTTTCATTAAGATACTGAATAGTTGAGCTGCCGTTTTTTTGTAAAGAATTTGTTGATTCAACAGGAAGCGCAACGATATTAAAACTATTTAAAGTATTTAAAATACCAGAAGTATAATCTGATGAATATTTTATTTCCTGGTAATTTTTATCGCCATTGCTTTGTGTAGTGGTTATTTTACTAACCTGGTAATTGTAAGGGTTGTATTGATACTTTGTTACAGTTTCCAGATAAATGGCCGTACTGTTTTGTTTATATGTTCTCTCATAAGTTGCTGTATCTTCAACCCTGCCTGTATAAATATAATAAGGATCTACAATAAGAATATCAGGTAAAGTTTGGGTTTGGTACGAAGCATCTGTATTATATTTTGTTATATCCGACCAATCGGTATTACGTTGTGAATAATTTTTAACTACCAGGCATTTACAGGATGAATAATCGGGGCAGGCAACCCTGCTTGCTATCCCACCAGTATCACAAAAAAGACGCTTTGCAAGTGAAAAATTATACCTGTTTTCTATCTTCTTGATTGTATCGCCGTTGGTGTTAAATACAGTGGTAATTTTAGGCAACCCGTAAGCCCAATTAGCATAACGCTGTTTCTGGGAACTAGATGTATTACTGCTTTCCCATATAGGATAATCATCGGAACTGGTAAATTCCTGCACCGTTTTACCAATTCCCCCGGTACCCTGGACTACCTCGACCCTTTTAAATTGAACAGGTAGCGGGTTAATATTATTTAAATCGGAGTTATAATAAACAGTGGAAGTTGTGGATCTGGAAGTATTTAACAAACATGAAAAACCAATATCAATAATACTTGTAATAATGTCAATAATTACCGCACCGGGTCCTGTTATCTCGCCGATAAGATTGATTACATCTATCACGGTCTGAATTGTACTTACTACATCAGCAACTACAGATAGAACATTCAATAATTGCTGCCCTGCAGTAATAGACACCGCATCTGTATGCGACAAAATACCGGGGTACAAAAAATGATGGCTGCATTCCCCGAATATTTTTGGGAATTTAAAATGCCAATAGGGATACTCCGGCACATAATCATTGTATCCTGTTGTAGAATTATCCGGCATTTCCAATCCCCACATCGAAGGTGGGTTTCCTGAAGTACTAAGTATATAATTATAATTAGTAACAATGGGGTTAGTACAGCCATTAGAATACCCCCCATCAGTTAAACTGGTTTTGGAGACCTGCACCCCACCAACAGGTTGCACTAACTGGCCTGGAATAATACCTTTGTTTTGCACATAGTCATAGGTAAGGGTTCCGCCTGTAGGGTAAATGATTTGGCGTAATAGGCCATTTCTTGCAAATAAATCTTTGGGATTGAGTATGGGGGTTGAGTATCCATTCTTCATAAAACATAACCCCTGCGTTTCGCTATTGGATAATTGTGCCAATGATTTGTCTGCAGAAACCGTATTATTATTAAATGCTTTACTATTATCCCCATTATAAAACCCCCAAATATCTCTACGGATACAAAAGGGGGGCGGCACATAATCGTCTGAATTACTTGAACCCATATAATAATCAAAAAGATATGGGTTATCATCACCTTTTAGGTCAGGGCCAATTTTTTTAACCGAAAGCAGGCATAACCTTGCAACAGATTTTTGATAACTACTAACTGGGGTGCCATACCTATTTAAAATAAAATAACTCGTATTTAACTGGTATCTTGAAAGATAACGGGATTGATAACTAATATCAACTGAAGACAAGGCGAAATCTCCCAACAGATCAATTCTTGCACCACCATAATTGAATGTAACTGTGTGCCCGTCAGGATATGAAATTGAAGATATTTGTGGAACCTGGGTTTTCGAAAACCTGTGTGAAATAATTGAATAATTGTTTTGTGGAAAATAAGAAATACTTGAACCTGCATTGTTATTAATGCTAAGATCTGTAGCAGAATAATTAATAGTTATAACCCTTGATGTAAGCGGATCTTGTATTTCAGTTAAATACCAGCTATTTATTATATATGGGTTTACAATATCATACTTATCAAATGAACCTTCGTGATAAACATGATCCCTCCTAAATTTGGGTTGCGTTTGCATTTCAACGAGGTTCGCATCGCAATAACTGGTTTTGAGTACTTTCGACAATCCATGTTTTGTAAATTTGTAAATCAATCCGTTCTCATCTTTAATATTGAAAGAAGTAATATAGGTCCGTATTCCAGATGTAGTATTGGTAGTCATTGTTACATCTCTTGTAAACCACCCTATTAATTTACTTTCACCAAGAAACAAACAGTAATCACTGTTATTTTTACTTAATGCAAACAACCCACTTCTCCCGTTAAACTGAAAAGAAAAATAATCCAATTCCTTATCAATTGCAATAGCGTTATGTTGTTTATAAATATGATTTTTATCGCCGAAAATGGGGTACTTTGTTAAAGCAAGTGGGCACCCCTTTGTATAAGCATTATTGGTATTTTCAAGGTAACCAGCAGGGTATTTATTTTCATCTTCCACAATTTCTGGTGAAGCACTTGTGTATGCTTTTTGATCGTCTGGCTCACCCACTTGTATGCGGGTAATTACTCCTCCAGCAATTAAGTTCCAGCCCTGTCCAACATTTGATGCTACTTCGTCAACTTTTAAGCCATTACCAGAATTATAATCCAACGCAATTACAGAATTCAATCTGCTTTTATCATCCTGCCAGTTAAACATTGGTAAACTAAAAGTTGCACTACCTTTTTGCAGATTTACCTGGGCATCGATCCTTATCAAACAAAAAATAAATAAGCAAAAAATAAATAATATTTTTTTACACATATACTAAGAATTAGAGTATTTACTGCCTCATTTAAAAATCATAATCAATTATTGCTAATAGCCCTGCTTTACATTTTTAAGGTAACCTTTAGATATTTTTTATGTTTTATAGTAGGTTCAAAATATAAGCAACCACATTTGGAAGACAGCTTATGTTCTTTTGAACTTAACTTCAGTACTACTATTAGGTTTCTGTTGTCTCACTTATTTATACTTTTATATATAAGCTCTGCCCAGTATCTATCATCAACATTATGGTAAACATTATTCATGATTTTAGAGAAGGTTATACTCAGGATCTCGCTTAAACAAATTTAAAAATTCCACCCAACCCTAAACTTAAGTGCCTGCCCCTGCGGCACTTGCTTTGCAGCTAAAAAATCATACAACAACTGCATCTTTCCTTCTTTTTTCCCCACTTTATATTTTTTACTCAACCCCATCAATGCGCTTCGTTGCCAAACATCAATATTCTTTAAGTAAGAAAAATCATTAAATCGTTGCAAATAATTGTATTCAAAGCCGCCACTGATCCAAATACTGCCTTTGAGTTTTATATCGGCATAGCTGCGCATTCCGATACCTTCATTCGTAAAGTGTATATGGTTTAAACCATTGCCCCAACCCAGTTTATATGCAGCGCCTATGCCTATTACAGATTTATCATTCAGTTTGTAACCAAGTGTCAATGCCAGGTCGCTGGTAGAGGGCAGCAGGAAACGGCTTTTTTCGCTCTGTACATTAAACCCGTATTCCAGCCTTTGCAGGAAAGGTTTGGTGTGCTGGCTGTTTGGTTTAAAATCAGGCATTGCCATATCACTGCTGCCACCACCTAATTTACTAATCTTATCTTTCAGTACATTCATTTGTTGCTGTGCTGCACCAATCTGCTGCTGCATATATTGCTGGGGATTCATTCCTCCTTCTGATGCACTAAGACTGCCTAACCTTTCTTGCAGTTGTTGTTGTATACTTGCCCTGGTTTGCAATCCTGCCAAGGCTTGTGGCGTGCCATAATTATCAGGTAATCTGAATAATTGAGCCAGGTAACTATGTTTTTGCATGAAGTTTTGAAATGCTGGTAAATTCCTTACAGAAGCTAAAAGTTTCTCCTCAAGTTTCTTTTTATCATGCAGCATGGCCTTGTATTCCAATAACCGTTGCTGGTAATACACAACTTCTTTGTTATACCCAAGCAATTCCTTGGCAAGCCCGGTATTTGTAAGGGCTGATTTCAACGTAGATTCTCTTTCTTTGATGAAGTTTTGTATATTATTGGCCTGTTGCAGTCTTAACTGTAATTCCTGCAACTGGCTGCTTACTGCTTGTATCTGTTGTAGTTTTTGTAATACCCCGCCTTGTATTACTCCCTCTCCTTTGGAGAGAGTTGGGGTGAGGTCAGACAAGGGGGGTATGGGGCCGCTTAAATACTTCATCAACGTTTTTATACTGTCAATACCGGGTATGTATTCAGTTAGTGGATTCGCAATTGTTTTATCTACTGATGATTTTAGTTTGGTCTGTAGTTCCTGATATTTATTCTGGTTTTCTGAAAATAATTCTTTGGCTTTTGTACTATCAATCCCCTGTAGTTTCTTTTGCAGCTTTGCTTCTCTTTGCTGCATGCGTTTCAGCAGGTTTTCTGTTTGCTTTTCAACAGTACCGGTTAGTTTACTGTATTTATCATTTATAGATTTGAGAGATTTTGAAGAGATAGCCTCAATTGATTGAAGTACCTCTTTTTGGTGTGCCTGTGCAGCAATATCAATCCCCTGCGAAAAAGACACAGAATAAAATAAAATGATACTTGCTATAGTTAAACTTAACCTCATATAAGCGTAGTTAACCGGTTTATTATTTTCTTTAAAAAAATACTGTTACCGCTTTGTTATCTTTTATGTATCAAACAGCATTACTGTTACGAAACCCCTGTTGCGTTCTTAATCCAGTATGTCTCTTCGGAACGCACTCTTATACTTTTAATTCATTATTCATCTGCCGCAACGCAAAAAAAACTCACTAAATGCTGCACCCTGTAATGGTCGTGTTATTATTTACAATTTTTACCTGTCTATTTTTTATTATTTTCTTTCAGCTTATTTAATTCTTCCTGCATTTTCTTCAATATTGTTTGTTGCTCCAGTAATAGAACATTCTGCTGGTTAATAAGCGCCTGCTGTGTTTCCTGTTTTTTGTTTTGATCTATTAAGTAAAGTGTCAGTTCTTCAACTTTTTTTAGTAATAAGGTTTGATTTTGCCCAAGATCAATCCCATTTTTATTTATTTCATCAGCAGTTGGCATATCAGGCAGATGTTTATTAACCTTAGTAAATGCTTCAAGTGAATGTAGGGAAGGGAGTTTGTACTTTGGTTCAAAAACATAATCGGGCCAGTTAGCATTTGGTTTTACAACAGCTTTTGTAAAAATGGCAGAGCCGTTTACTGCTAGCTTATAGCCCTGGGTATTTGATGTATTAATTCCTAGTTCGCCATTATCGTTCAAAAGTAATTTTGTGGTTGGCGTACTTCCGATTGAAAAGACAAACCCACTGCCAGTTAAATAATAAAATCTTGACAGTTCTGTTCCGCTCGAATTTGTAAACACAAAATCGCCCGGATCATTTGGAGAACCAGTAGGTGCCTGCAGATAAACGTTTGCTCCATTTAAAATCCTTGCTGAACCGGCTACTGTTAATTTATCTGATGGATTTGTTGTGCCAATTCCAACATTGCCATTTGACTTTATTCTCATTTTTTCAGACAAATCACTTACTAACATACCAGTAGATGTACTAAATGCTAAATCCATAGATTGAACTAGGGCCGAATTATCCACGTAACTATTAATTCGCTCGGCACGAATCCTAACTCCGATTTGATCTGGATAAACATCTCTGTATCCGTAAAAATCAATGTCATAAGCACCCGTAGAAGCGCCATAAGGGACAGCAATAGTACCTTGTTGATTTGGCATTCCAATCTTAAATGAAGCACCGCCGGATAGCCTGCCTGCATTATGCAAGTTTGCTGAGGGGGTTAATGTACCAATACCTACATTTCCCGTTCTCGTAATATCTCCTGTCGTAGTTGAAGACCCGGACCATTGCTGGGCATTCAGGTATAAAGCATTTGTCAATAATATTCCAAGGGCTAATATTTGTTTTTTCATAAAACTGTATTTTGTTATTGGTATAAAAAATTAAGGCTATTTGTATTTTTTTTAATACGTATACTTCGACTAGTAAAAATCAAACGTTTATTGAACTTTAATTCAATATTTTTTTGAATGTTTTATGGATTGTAATAATTCTTTATTGGATATTACATTGCGTATATCCATAACTATCTTACACCTCATCGGCACATTTTTATTGAAACTAAAACAAGTTGGTAGGATACGAACTTCTCTCTTAGAGGGGATATGCTGCATGTGAAAGTAGTGATATGTTTTGAATTAACAAATATTTTTGAATTATTTTTTTTTCATAAGCATGTTCATTTATTAAATCTGGTCGCGGCACCTATTGTAATAAAAAAACATAAGCTTATGCAATAGCCCAAAAGCCCACCTCACTCTAGTAAGGGAAGAAAATAATCCTCGGAATGATATTCGGGGTATCAAAAAATAATAGTTTGCTAAAGAGCTTCTACAGAATAATGACTCCGATACCATAAACCCGCCCAAACCCTTTTTAAAAAATTATGTTTCCTGCACTTCAAGTGTACAATAAAGATCAAATGCTCAATTCACTGTAGTGCAAAAGCCCATTAAAGAACAAAGAAAGAAATGTGCCGTATATCATTTCTTTCTTGAATTTTTGGTTCTTTTTTTCAAGAAAAAAGAACACAACAACCCTTTAGCCAAACGAACTTCTAAACAATAAAAAAGGGGCCCTCATTGCCCCAAAAGCCTTTTTAAAAAAATCATTTTCCCTGCAATTCAAGGGCACGGTAACCATCAAAAAACTCAATTAACAGTATTACAAAAGCCCATAAATGAACAAAGAAAGAAGAGTGCTACACATCTTTTCTTTCTTGAATTTTTGGTTCACCGTTGTTCAAGATGTTGCACAAGGCATCTTGAACTTTAGATAAATGCCCTTTTGCAAAGGGTTTCAAAAACGAGATTAAAATTATTAACCATAATAAAAAGATAATGTAAGCGCGGTTTGTTTTTTATAATAATATCCGGCACTGCTCCATTCATAATTTTCTTCATTTCTTACCCATCCTGCCCGTACAGGGTTTTGGTGGATGTGCTGCATTTTCTGCTTATGAAACGCTTCTGTTCTTATTTCTACAGAATGATTGCCGGGTTGCCATAACTGTTTTATTTCTTTATACGTTTCCTCTTTGCTTTTTAATAACCAAACCAGCCATCTTTTTCGGTTTTCCTGTTTATTATTATCAATTGCGTCAATAATTTTTGAAGAAGTAAATTTTTAAAAATCACGCAATATGCCGGATAAATCATTTTTCGATGAAGAGGCAATAATATGTAAATGATTACTCATTAAACCCTACACATATACTTCAAAGCCTTTATTATTTATACAGTGCAACAAACTGTTTGTAATTATTTTCCTGTACTCATTTCTTGTAAAAATGTCAATCCAGTCTTTTACAGTAAGGGTAAAAAAATATAAACCCTGTTGATTGGTTATTTTGTGATCTTAACCCATAAAGAGGAGAGTTAATAAAAAATAGAATCTGGTTACATTTAAATATTATTATTACATGTAGCTCAATTTGCAAAAAGGTTTTTATCTTAAATTTCTTTTCGTTCTGCAGGAGATTGGTAAGCCACAGGTAATTAATTTTTTACATATCAATATCACATCTAAAAATTATTTATTATTTTTTGGTTTCGATATTTTTTTAACCCTAAATACTGCAACATGAACGACATACCTCTTTCTCCCTTAAACGAATGGGTAGACAAACAAATCCTCCTCCAAAAGTTGAAAATGAGCAACCGAACATAGCAAACCATGCGTACAAAACAAATCATACCTCATTCATACCGTGGAGGTAAAATCTATTATCACGTTCCTTCAATAATAAAAATATTGGAGAACAATATACCCGGCAATAAGCAAGGCAAATAGCAATCTCCATTGACACAAAAAGCCGATCTGTCAGCATTAACGCAGCAGGGAAAAGCTTGCTATCAGGTAGCTATCAGATAGCTACCTGATAGCTGTTTGAATGCTGTTTCAAAAAAGCAGTTTCTGCATTACTTTCTGCCATTTTTACAGTAAAGTCTTTCAGCTTTATTGTGGTATCTCTATGCTTAATCAGTTCCCCCTTTTCCATACATCTTCGGCGCTTCCGGCAGGGTTCTGTAAAGCAAAACATCGCAATAAAACGAAAAAGAAGGAAACGCTTTCTGCCATTGATTTGCAGGGCCTTTTATCTCCATAAATTTGATTTCACAGCTATAGCAAACAATACTAGTCGTTGTTTTAAAAGCTGTCAAAATAATCGTTTTTAATCACACAAAAAATTAAAACTATGGGTATCATTAAAAAAGGTATTCTAGGCGGCTTCAGCGGTGCTGTAGGTCCTATAGTAGGCAGTAGTTGGAAAGGTATCAGTTACATGAAATCCCTGCCCGCTAAAAAATTAAATACTTCTTCTGTGGCACAGATAGAACAACAGTTAAAGTTTTCACTCATTATCCATTTCTTGCAAACATTTACCGCTTTACTGGAGCTTACTTTTAAAAGTTATGCAAACGAAATGACGGCGTTTAACAGTGTCTTTTCTTATAACATAAAAAATGCGGTTACAGGCATATCCCCCGATTTTGTAGTTGATTATCCAAATGCATTGGTAAGCCGGGGCAACCTGCCCAATGCAATCGGCCCAACAGCTACAGCAGGCTTAGGTGGAACTATTGTTTGTGCATGGGCAGATAATTCTGGCACTGGCAATGCACTGCCTACCGATAATGCGGTTCTGGCTATTTATTGCGAAAGCATGTCCAACAGTATATATACCACAGGCAATACAACCCGCAGTGAACTTACCGAAACATTGGATGTTGCAGCTTTCAGTTGTAAAGTGGTACAAACATGGATTGCCTTTATTTCAGAAAACGGTTTAGAGGCTTCCAATAGCTTTTATACTGGTCAGCTTACGGTTAGTTAAGTATAAAATTAAATAAACAAAAAAGGCCAGCTTAGGTTGGCCTTTTTTGTTTTGATATATAGTAAAAGCAGAATAAAATTGTGCAATAGCCCGAAAGCCTGATCCTTACTTTAATCAGGCGCTTAAATTTGGGGCATAATAATATCATCTCAACACTAATGGGGTTATACTTTGCGCCGCATAAAAATGTGCAATTTTTTTTTGACCAGGTAGTGAGTGGAGCCGGGCTACATTGCTACTATGGAGCTTTTGTTGTGTCACTCACTTGTTCTTTCAGATTATATGTTGGACTTTAAACAGCCGGAAGCATATTTTATTTCAAGGCCTTTCAGATTGGCTATTTTAGATTATGCAAAACTTTTGAAGGCACCCTCACAACTTTGAAAATATTATCTTGCGTACAATGATTAAAAGATAGATGAAAAGAACTATTAAATATTACAGAATTATATGGCTTAGATACGACTTGCCTGCAGGACTTGCTGTATTCCTTGTTGCACTTCCTCTTTGTTTAGGAATTGCGTTGGCTTCAGGCGCACCGCTGTATGCAGGACTTTTATCGGGCATTATTGGCGGGGTTGTAGTGGCCTGGGTTAGTGGTTCGCAACTTGCAGTTTCCGGACCCGCTGCGGGATTAACTACTTTGGTTGCTGCTTCCATTGTTTCACTGGGAGACTACAAAGTTTTCTTACTTGCGGTTATTATTGCAGGCTTTTTTCAACTTTTGCTCGGCCTTCTTAAGCTTGGGTCTGTTGCAAATTATTTTCCTTCTTCTGTTATTAAAGGAATGTTAGCAGCAATAGGAATCATCCTTATATCAAAACAAATTCCTTTAGCACTGGGTTATAACCAGCCAGATTTTTGGACGAGTGGTTTTCTTAAACTATTCTCTTTCACCAATTTTACCGGAAGCATTGAAAATTTCAATCAGCACATTACAAGCGGGGCAATTTTTATCACAGTCATTTCTTTACTTATTCTTTTTATTTTTCAGCTCCCGGTTTTAAAAAAGATTAAAATAATTCCTGCACCTCTTTTAGTTGTTGTAACAGGGATCATTGCCAATACCATTTTCACAAATGCAGCTCCAGGATTTTCGCTTAGGCAAACCCAACTGGTAAATATTCCTTTAAATATTTTTTCGAACATTACTTTTCCTGATTTTACAAAACTTTTTTCTAATGCAGAAATTTGGAAAGACGGAGCAATAATCGGGCTTCTTGCAACTTTGGAAACGCTGCTTTGCATTGAGGCAGTTGATAAGCTAGACAAGCATAATCGTATTACGCCGGTTAACCGTGAACTTATTGCACAAGGCATTGGTAATATTACCTGCGGCCTTTTAGGAGCAATACCAATGACAGCAGTGGTAGTAAGGGGTGCAGCAAATGTTGATGCAGGGGCAAGAACCAAACTTTCTGCTTTCACACACGGGCTTTTTCTTTTGCTTGCTGTGTTGCTTGTGCCGTTTTTATTAAATAAAATTCCTTATGCTTCGCTTGCAGCAATTTTGCTTGTAACAGGTTATAATTTAACTAAACCAAAGTTGTTTAGAAATATGTGGAGTTTAGGGTTAAAACAATTTTTACCATTCATCATTACTATTATTGTAATTCTCTTTACAGACTTACTTGCAGGTGTGTGTATCGGACTTTTGATTTCTATTTACTTTATTGTACAAAATAATTTTAAAGCTGAATACCGAATTACCAGAACAGTGCATAATGGAATAGAGACTGAATACATAAAACTGAACAGTAATGTTACATTCTTAAACAAAGTTAAATTGCGCAAGGCGTTAGATGATGTTCAGGAATACAGTGTGCTGATAATAGACGGCAGCGAATGTAATTTTATTGATTATGACATTTTAGAAATAATAAGCGAATATGAAAATAAAGCTTATGACAGGCATATAGAACTGCATTTAAAAGGAATTGAAAAAGTAAGTATAACAGCTGTGCATTGACAGGTAAAAATGCAACCGATTGTAAAGGAATTGACAAAGCGCGGCTGAAAATTGAAGTAGGCAAAAGTAAATATTTGGCTAGCTTAGTTCCAGGTTTCGCAAAAATCTACGCTGAGTTAAAAGATCAACAGAATTCCGAAAGTACAAGTGAGTGACACAACCGACGATGACCAATGATACAAAAGTTTGTCTCCAAAAAAATTAAACATTCCAATGAATATAAACAAATATATAGACCATACGATTCTTAAGCCCACCACACTAATCGCCGATATTGAAAAGCTTTGTAATGAAGCAGTGCAATACAACTTTGCAGCAGTTTGCGTGCCACCCACATTGATAAAAAAAGCAAAACAACTGCTCGAAGGCAGCAATGTTAAAACTGCTACAGTCATTGGTTTTCCGTTTGGCTATTCGGCCATTGAAGCAAAGATTGCCGAAGTAGTGCTTGCCATGATCGACGGTGCAGATGAACTGGATGTTGTGATCAATTTAATAGCTTTAAAGAATAATGATTGGGTGTATTTGGCCAATGAACTGAACCATATAATGCCGGTGATCAAACAGAAAAATAAGGTGATCAAAATCATTATTGAGTCAGGTGTTTTAACTGATGACGAGATAATCAAATGCTGCGGATTATATGGAGCAGCAGGTATAGATTATTTAAAAACTTCCACTGGCTATGGAGAAAAAGGTGCAACAGTTGAAGCGGTTGAGTTAATGTGGCTGCATCTTCCCCAGGCTGTTCAGATAAAAGCTTCCGGTGGCATACGCACTTACGAATTTGCAAAGCAATTGGTTGAAGCAGGAGCAACACGTTTGGGTTGTAGCGCCGGTGTTGCTATTGTACAACAGCAGGATGCAGGCACAGGGAGTTACTGATTTTGGCATCATTTTCTGTAATGATTATCTTGCAAAAAATACTTTATGAAAACAATAGTATTGATTCTTATAAATTTTCTTTTGATTTCTGTATCTGCTTATGCATTAAAAGATACTATTATTGTTCATAAAGATTCACGGCTTGATATTTTTACGGCCAAAGAAGCTGCTGTAAATAAACTTACTTCACAGATGACCAGTAACGGTAAGTACCGGGGGTATCGGTTGCAGGTATTGAATACCCGCAACAGGGAAAGCGCATTTAATGCAAAGTCTGATCTTTTAAAACTGTTTCCTTTACATAAAACTTATGTTTTGTTTCAATCACCCTACTTTAAAGTGCGCATTGGAAATTTTTTAAAAAAACCTGATGCGGTATCTTTTCAAAAACAGCTTTCAAGAACTTATGGACAGAATGCTTACATTGTGGAGGACGTAATTGAGTATACCCCAAACGATGATGAATACCCTGCATTAAATTAAGAAAGTGTTTATTATGTTGAAAGAAAAGATAAAAATCCTTGCCCATGACTATTGCGCCATCTTTGTTGAAATACGGCATTACCTGCATGCACACCCCGAGCTTAGCTATAAAGAATTTAAAACCTCTGAATTTATACAAGATAAGCTGACAGAATTTGGTATTCCATTTACGGTTATGGCCACAACCGGTGTTACTGGCTTAATAAGGGGTAAAAATCCCGATAGCCGTATTGTTGCACTTCGTGCCGATATGGATGCACTGCCAATTACAGAAGAAAATGATATAACATATAAATCCGTGAATGAAGGCATTATGCATGCCTGTGGCCACGATGTACACACAACCTGCTTATTGGGAGCCGCAAAGATTCTTAACGAATTAAAAGATGAATGGGAGGGTTCCATAAAACTGATTTTTCAACCTGGCGAAGAACGGAACCCAGGCGGCGCCAGTATTATGATAAAAGATGGGGTTCTTGAAAATCCGGTGCCGCAATGTATTGCTGCATTGCATGTACACCCGGGTTTAAATACGGGAAAACTTAGCTTTCGAAGTGGGCGGGTAATGGCCAGTGCAGATGAAATTTTTATTACAATAAAAAGCAAAGGTGGCCATGCAGCAGCACCACACCTTACCGCTGATACCATACTCATAGCATCGCATATCATTGTAAGCTTACAACAGATCATCAGCAGAAATAATAACCCAACCACACCTTCCGTTTTATCAATTTGTTCTTTTCATGGCGGCAATACAACCAACGTAATTCCCGGTGAAGTTAAATTAATGGGTACTTTCAGGGCTATGGATGAAACCTGGCGTTATAAAGCGCATGAGTTAATAAAAAGGCAGACCATAGGTATGGCAGCAGCAATGGGTGCGGAAGCGGAAATTCTTATTGATATTGGCTATCCCGCTGTAGATAATGATGAGAAATTAAATGTAGATGCTTCGAAGCTGGCGGGTATATACGTGGGTGATGTAAATGTTTCTGAAACAGAAATAAGAATGGGGGCTGAAGATTTTGGCTATTACACGCAAAAAATACCTGGTTGTTTTTTCAGGTTAGGCGTACGAAACGAAGCCGGGGGCATTATTCATAATGTTCACACTTCAAGATTTAATATTGATGAAACTGCTATTGAAACAGGTATGGGCATTATGGCCTGGCTGGGGATTATGATGAGTCCCTCTTCCTGAACTTACAATCCAATAAAAATGAAAACTAAGGGTGCATTATTTTTTCTTTACTGTAGATTATCTTTTGTTGTTTGCTCATGCTTTTTTTTCAATGCAATTCTGGCTCAGAAAAAAGCGATTGACAGTAACCTTAATATTTTGCACAAGCACTTACAAGAAGATTCGATTCGTGTAAAGGCATTATCGAATTTATCTGCTTTATATCAAAGTAGCAGCCTTAAAAATGCAGAATATTATTCTGAGGAGGCTTTAGCCATAGCAAAAAAATTAGACGACGATATTTCAATGTGTATTGCTTTATCGCAACTAGGCAGCGTTTATGCATGGGAACGCAAAACAACAGAATCTCTGGACACTTACTTCCACTTATTACAGATTGCTGAAAAAATTAATTCGGGGTATTGGCTTGTAAAAGCCCTGTTAGGTATCGGCTATGTTTATGAGCTTGAAAATGAGTGGGATAAGGCTTTAAGCTATAGTTTAAGGGCTTTGCCTTATGCAGAGAAACTAAACGATCCTTACTCTATTGGTTTTTTGTATGATTATGTTGGATCTGAATACCTTGGTTTGGGAAATATTCAAAAAGCCGAAGAATTTCTTCGCAAAGCATGTATTATACTCAGGAAAAATGGCAACCTGGATGAATTGGGTGATTCACAAATAAACCTCGCCAAGGTATTTGCTGCAAAAGGCGAATTTGATTCAGCTAAATTTCATTTTAATGAAGCCGCGTCTTTATTTTCCAGTATGGGTGAACCTTATCAGGTAGCAGATACCTACCAGCAGATGGGAGACATGTACGAGCAAAGAGGAATGTATGTTGAGGCCGGAGAATATTACCGGAAAACAATTTTAAACCTAAATAAAAATGATGTTGCAGAAGCAGATTATGCCCTTGCTGTTTTAGGATTGGGTGCCGTAGCCTGGGGCGAAAAACGATACGATACTGCATCAAAAATATTTCACGAAGAATTTATAAAAATCCGGCAGGCAGGTATTATTGAGCCCCAGCTTAAATATCTTAAATACATGACAAAAGCCGATTCTGTTGCAGGCAATTATAAAGAAGCCCTGGAGCATATGCAGTATTACACATCACTATACGACAGCGTTTTTAATGAAAAAAGGGCAAAAGCCGCACAGCGCATGCTGGTTGAGTTTGACGTGCAACGTAAAGAAAAAGAAAACGAACAGTTGAAATTGCAAAACAATCTGCAAAAACAACATACAGCCATCTTTGCAGTAACCGGTATTATACTTCTTATGGCAGGGGCGTTTCTTGCTTTATTGTACAGGCAAAAAAACGCTGCATTAATAGCCGTAAAGGAACTACAGCATTCCACAGAATCAAAAAATAATGAGCTTGCGATTATTAATGCTGTAAAAGACAAGCTTATATCAATGATAGCGCATGATGTGCGCTCTCCCCTCACATCCCTTCAGAACACACTTTATTTAACAAGGGAAAAAATATTGAACGAGCATGAATTCGACAAACTCAGCCTTATGCTCGACAGTGATATCCGCCATCTCATCAGCATGCTTGATAACACATTGCTTTGGGCAAGGGAACAAATCCATGCGTTAAAAATAAATAAAGAGGTTTTTAATTTGCATAATATGGCCGAGGATGTATTAGCGCTTTACAATCAAACCATACAGGATAAAAAACTTGTTATCAATAACAGCATTCCTGCAGCATTACAAGTAGTAACAGACAAGGAAATAATTCATACGGTAATGCGCAACCTGGTTTCTAATGCAATAAAATTTACCGGCTCCGGTAAACAAATCATCATACAAACAGAGCAAGACACAGGCAAAATACTGGTATCAGTAAGCGATGAAGGATCCGGGATTTCCGACGATATTTTAGAAAAGATTGGTAAAAAAGAATTCATCTCAACAAGGGGCACCAACAACGAAAAAGGTACAGGTTTGGGATTAATGTTCAGCCTCGACCTGCTTTCAAAACTGGGAGAAAAGATTTCTATAAAAACCATAGCAGGTCAAGGCACATCTATTACATTTACAGTAAGCACTTAGCTTTGCCACCATTCTAAAATGCCATCAATTTCTTTTACACTAATTTGCACACTTAAAATATTAAAGGCAAATAATATTATGAATTTATGGGCCAGGCTTTAATACCTCTGTGAGGCTTTTCTTGCGTCGCACACTTATACGTTCAAATCAATATTCAGCTATTGGGCAGCCCGCAAAAAAACACTGGCATTATAAGCCAGGCAGAATACAGCAGTTTAATTTGATTTTTAACAAGGAAGCTGTTTAGATTTTATTTACAAAGCTGTGGAGAAAACGGAACGATGCTATTTTTACAACAGATGAACGGATTGCGACGCAACGAAGATGCTATGAAAGTAGTTGCCGGTATTCCAGTCATTCATTTTTAAACAGCTTCTTAGTATATACTAACCACTTAACAGCATAAAGGCTTAACATATGCCCAAACAACTACGTGTAGAACAGGCGCTGGAATATCATTCAAGCGGCAGGCCAGGTAAAATTGAAGTAATACCCACCAAAGAAGCAAAAACACAGCGCGACCTTTCGCTTGCATACAGCCCGGGTGTGGCAGAGCCATGCAAAGAAATATTTAAGAATAAAGACGAAGCTTACAAGTATACAGCCAAAGGAAATTTAGTTGGGGTAATAACCAACGGTACTGCGGTGCTTGGCCTTGGCGATATTGGCCCCGAAGCCAGCAAACCTGTAATGGAAGGCAAAGCTGTACTCTTTAAAATATTTGCAGATATTGATGTTTTTGATATTGAAATCAACGAAAAAGACCCGGAGAAATTTGTGCAGATTGTAAAAGCACTGGAGCCTACTTTTGGCGGTATCAATTTAGAAGATATTAAAGCACCGGAATGTTTTTATATAGAAAGGGCATTGCGCGAACAATGCAATATTCCGGTTATGCACGATGATCAGCATGGAACAGCCATCATCAGCAGCGCGGCTTTGCTTAATGCACTGGAACTGCAAAAAAAGAAAATTGATAAAGTAAGGATTGTTGTAAACGGCGCCGGTGCAGCGGCTATGGCTTGCGCCCAATTGTACGCGGCTTTAGGTGCAAAATATGAGAACTTTATCATGTTCGATAAAGATGGTGTACTCCATATTGAAAGAACAGACCTGGACGATATTAAAAAGAAATTCGCTGTTGCAAATAGCGATTGGACGTTGGAAAAAGCCATGAAGGATGCAGAGGTATTTCTTGGTTTAAGTGTGGGTAATGTGGTAACACAGGATATGATCAGGAGTATGGCAAAAAACCCTATTGTTTTTGCTATGGCAAACCCCGATCCCGAGATTACTTATGAAGATGCTGTTGCTGTAAGAAAAGATATTATTATGGCCACTGGCCGCAGCGATTATCCCAACCAGGTAAACAATGTACTTGGTTTTCCATATATATTTCGCGGAGCATTGGATGTACGTGCCCGCCAGATCAACGAACCCATGAAACTCGCCGCCGTAAAGGCTTTGGCTGAACTTGCCAAATCGCCAGTGCCAGATATTGTAAACATGGCATATAACAAAAAAACAATGGCCTTTGGCCCGGAGTATATCATTCCAAAACCACTCGACCCCCGTTTGCTTGCTGCTATTGCACCGGCTGTAGCAAAAGCCGCTATTGAAAGTGGTGTGGCACAAAAAACAATTGAAAGCTGGGACAGGTACACGGTAGAATTAAACAAGCGCCTCGGCCTTGATAACCAGGTAATGCGCATTATTGGCAACAAAGCCCGCCGCGACCCTAAACGAATTGTTTTTGCCGAAGCAGACAACCAGAAAATTTTAAAAGCTGCCAGTATAATTTATGATGATGGCATTGCTTACCCCATACTGCTAGGTGAGGAAGAAAAGATCAGAAGAATTGCTGCAGAAAACCATATAGATATTGCCGACCTTCCCATCATTGATTCGCGCAGTGCTGCAATGGAAGAAAAGAGAAGCTTTTACGCCGATCTTTTTTTCAAGAAAAGACAACGGCGCGGACTTAATTTATACGACAGTAAAAAGCTCATGCGGGAACGTAACAACTTCGGCTGTATGATGGTGGAAACCGGTGATGCAGATGCAATGATTTCGGGCCTTACAAAAAATTATGCAGAAACCATTCGCCCGGCTTTGCAGATCATTGGAATGGAAGAAGGCGTTAAAAAAATTGCGGGTATGTACCTGCTGCTTACAAGAAAAGGCCCGTTGTTTCTTGCAGATACAACAGTAAACTTTAACCCAACTGCAGAAGAGCTTGCAGACATTACCATGATGGTGGTAAAAGAAGTACGAAACTTCAATATTCCACCACGTATTGCCATGCTTAGTTACAGCAATTTCGGAAGCAGCGATTCGCCCGAAGCAAGGCTTGTTGCCGAAGCTACACGCATTGTAAAACAGCGCAACCCATCGCTTATTATTGATGGTGAAATACAGGCATGGGTACCTTTTAACAAAGAAATATTAAAAGATAATTATCCTTTCAGCAGCCTGGTAGACCAGGATGTGAACGTAATGATATTCCCCAATCTTGCGGCAGGTAACGTTGCCTACAACCTGCTGAAAGAAGTTGGTGGTGCCGATGCCATTGGCCCCATTCTGCTGGGGCTTAAAAAACCGGTGCATGTATTGCAGTTGGGCAGTACTGTTCGCAGCATTATTAATATGGCTAATATTGCAGTGGTAGATGCGCAGATGAAATGTAAGTTAGATACAGAAGATGAGGTGCAACGCTCTGGTTGGTGGAAACGGTTGAAGAAAAAGAAGTGATTTGATGATTTGATAATGCGGTGATTTGGTAATGTGAAGAAGGGGTATGTTGCGGGCATAAGTTTTTCATGGCATCGCCGGTTGTGTCACTCACTTGTACGTTTGGAACAACGGTCGACAGTCGACGGTCAACGGTCGACCGATGATTCTTCAGTATAAGAGTGCGACGCAAGGAACGATCAGAGAAGAACCGCATGCTGGTTCACAAAAAATTATATATACTATAAAAAATTAAATAGTGTTATCGTTATTTCTTAATCACCTCGGAAGATTTTTACTGATGCTCAGAAGCATGTTCACCAAACCGGAGAACATGAAAATGTACTGGAAAGAACTCATGCATCAATGCAGCGAAATTGGTATTGGATCGTTGCCAATTGTAATTATCATTTCATTGTTTCTGGGTGCGGTAACAACAGTTCAAACTGCTTACCAGTTGGTTAGTCCGCTGGTGCCGCAGAGCACCATTGCACAGATTGTTCGGGATAGCGTAATACTGGAACTTTCGCCTACAGTTGTATGTATTGTACTGGCAGGTGTTGTGGGCAGCAAAATTGCAAGTGAACTGGGTAATATGCGCACCACCGAACAGATAGACGCGTTGGAAATTATGGGTATTAATACCCGCAGTTATTTAATAATGCCTAAAATACTCGGGGCTTTAATTGTAGTACCTTTTTTGGTAGTAATCTCAGCCGTTCTGGCAATATGGGGTGGCCGTACAGCAGGTGCAATGTCGGGCATTCTTGCTCCTGAAATTTTTGATAACGGGTTAAGGCAAAACCTGAATGTATTCAACATTACTTTCGCTTTATATAAGGCTTATACCTTTGCGTTTATTATCAGCAGTATACCGGCTTATTATGGTTATCATGTTAAAGGTGGTGCTTTAGAAATTGGCCGTGCCAGTACAACCTCTGTGGTAGTAAGCTGTATTATGATTCTTTTTGCAGACTATATACTTGCTGCTATATTTCTGTAGGTTGATGATACAACTGATTAAAACTTTTACCGGAATTTATTGAAACTACCCCTGTGCCACATGCAGAAATTAGTTACGGCACTGCACCGGAGCAGTTCATTAGAATTGTTGCAGTTGCAGTGTGCGACGCAAAGAACGATGCAATAAGATTCAACTGCCGGTAACATAGCCTTAACTACTAATTGTGCATGGTACTGATGATCTGTTGTAAATATTGCTTTGTTTGCATTTCGGCGGGTGTTAAGGAAGCATCTGATAGTGGATATTTTTCTTCGATATCGGTTACTACATTGTAGAATTTTCCAGTGATATCATAAAGTTTGTAAGTACTGGTTCCGGCATACCTCACCAGCCGGCTTGTGCCATTGGGGTTAAGTGCTGGCCGGTAATGCAGGAATACATAATCTCTTGAAGAAGATGTAGCAGTGCCTGTAACAACCTGTGAAAAATCTTTGCCATCAAGTGTTCCATAAGTTGTTGGCACGGGGATGCCGGATAAATGAGCCAGCGTGGGCATAAAATCTGTAAGATCTACCAGTTGGTTGGTTGTGGCACCTGCCGGTACAACACCCGGGCAGTAGAAAATCAATGGTACATGCGTACCGTAAGTTGTAGTAAACCCTTTTTCGCCTTTAATAGAATATCCATTATACTTTGAAGTAATACTTTTGGCACTGCCGTTATCGCCTATGTAAATAAATATTGTTTTTCTGTTGTAGTTCGAACCTGTTACTTTAGTTTGTAATACACTTATTTGTTTATCCATGTATTTAACCATGCTTGGAAAAAACTTTTTATCACTTTTAGAATAATCGAATGTGGTCCATTCAGCGTCATCCGGTGTAGGGCAGAACATGGAATGGCAGGATGGGATAGAATAGTAAACAAAAAATGGTTTTGTGCTGTTGCTATCCATGAAGTTGGTAATATATTTTGTAAAAATATCAACCGAGTATTTATTGAGTGTTTGGGAATCGGGCAGGAACGAACCCTCCTGTAAAATTTTAGGGCTTTTATAGCGGGGGCCTATTTCAGATTCAATCCTTGATTCGTAAGGTTGCCAAATGCTGTATTTATCAAAGCCAAATGTATGAACTGATGTATCGCCCCCATCTAATTGCCATTTGCCTGCATAACATGTAGCATAACCTGCATCTTTATACATATTGCCAAGTGTTCTTTGAGTGCGGTCCATGATGCCCCATACCGTATAATTCCTGAAATTATATTTACCCGTTAAAAGCATAAAGCGTGATGGGGAGCAATCCGGTGCAGCATAGCATTGTGTAAAACGCATACCACCCTTTGCCATTAAATCGATGTTAGGTGTGGTATAAGATTGGCCGCCATTAACTGTGGGCACTTCATAGCCAATATCATCACCCAATATTAATATAACATTTGGCCGGGTATCTATTGCCGCATTGGATTGCTCAAGAGCCGTAGCTGCATTACCGGATTCTTTTTCAGTTTGTACTTTACTGCAGCCAGTTAACAGGCAACAAAAAAATATTGCGCTAAGAAAAAGGCTTATTTTTTTTCTGTTTTTTTCCGGTATAAGCCACAATGTTATGTTCATATACAGTTATTTAGCTTTAGAGTTTATCAAGTTGCAGGGTTAAATTTTTCAGGCAAGATACATTTTTTTAGATTTTCAATTTGAGCAAGTGCTCGTTATGAAAGTAAATTAATCGGGAATTAATAGAGCATTTGTGACTATTACTGCTACCTGAAGGTTTAAACGTAATTACTTTTATTTAAAATGCGGGCATCTGCAATTCAAAAAACAGCCGCTACCTTTGCAGCATGAAACATTTTTTAAAAGACTTATTTGCAGGTCAGTCTTACGATGAAAAAAATTTCTTTCTTATTGCCGGCCCCTGTGTTGTTGAAAGCGAAGAACTTATAACAGAAGTAGCAGATAAAGTGTACGCAATTTGTAAAAAACTGGGCATTCCTTATGTGTTTAAAGCGAGCTATCGTAAAGCAAACCGCACAAGTGCATCGTCATTTACAGGGTTGGGAGACGATACCGGTTTAAGCCTGCTGAAAAAAATTAAAGACACTTACCTGTTACCTGTTACCAGCGATATTCATGCACACGATGAGGCTGCAATTGCAGCGCAGTATATTGATATTTTACAGATACCTGCTTTCCTTTGCAGGCAAACCGACTTATTAATTGCAGCCGCCGAAACAGGTAAAATTGTAAATGTAAAAAAGGGCCAGTTTCTTAGTGGACCTTCTATGAAATTTGCAGTACAAAAAATACAAAACGCCGGTAACGATAAAATAATGCTCACCGAACGCGGCAATACTTTTGGCTACCAGGACCTGGTGGTTGATTACCGGAACATCCCCTGGATGCAGGAACATGGCACCCCGGTAATTATGGATTGTACGCATAGCTTACAACAGCCCAACCAAACCAGTGGAGTAACCGGAGGCAATCCGCAATTAATCGGTACAATTGCCAAAGCTGCAATTGCAACTGGCGCAGATGGCCTGTTTATAGAAACACATCCGAACCCTGCCGTGGCAAAAAGTGATGGCGCCAATATGCTTCGGTTAGATCTGTTGGAAGATTTGCTTGTGCAGCTTGTAAAGCTGCGGAAAACTGTAGTCTCACTCTAACGGTCCTCTTAAATTTCAAATCAGTTTTTTTGAGCCAGGCATAAGAACATGAATTTGACTTTACTTGCGTCGCACACTTGTGCAACAAAACTTTATTGAACAACTAATGCAGCTTCCTGCAAAGTGCATGCATTGTAGTAGTGCTATAACTGCAATTTCAATTTTATTTTGTTGAGTATAATTACAACACCCATAACAGCAACAGCATAGAACGCAGACCATAACATTCCCGGTACACCGTAACTCAAACTATCAGGGAATAAAGAGATACCCAGCAAAGCTGTGAGATAGTAAATAATATCCGGAATTATGTAAGTAAGTAAAGGATTGGATGCGGCAGGCTTAAAGAATACAGTCCATTTTTGAACTTTTTCCTTGTCAACAAACCAGTACAAAAATGAAAATATGAACGTACAGAATGCTGCACTGTAAAGGCACCATGTTGGTGTTGCGTGTATTTTAGAGATTTTAAAATATGGTCGTAAAAAATATCCTGCAACAAACAGCAATGCTGCAAAAACAAAGGCCTGTATAAATCTTTTCTCTGCGGTTACAGTTTTGCCTTCGTCGAAAAACAGCAGCGATACTACAATGCCGCATAACACAATGGAAGTGTGTGCAGCATTGCCCGCTTGGCTGCTGATCCAATGCCAGCCAGAATCCTGTATAGAAGACATTTTGCCAAGTGCATATATTGCTGTACATGCTGCAATCACTAACATGAGCAGGTATTTATTGCCTTTACATAATTGATAAAAAATACAGGAATACAGGTATGCCCATCCGATAAGGCCTAAGATGCCCCACCATTGTGGTGTAATCGATTCCCCGTTTGTTCCTTTATAAATATATGCGAGTGCTGCCAATACAATAAAACCAGTTACTCTTAAAATCAACACTAAATTCTTACTGGCTTTGTAATACACTTTCCATATTATGATAACTGCTGTAAAAAACAACAGCGCCCACAAATTAATTGATATGCCCATTGCAGTTTCATTATAACCATCTTCTGCGTTTACAATGAAAAAGCCAAGCACAAGCAGGCCCAGTGTACGGAAAAATATGTGCTGTTGTAATTGAATTAAGCTGTCGCCCTTTGCCAGCCTGCTGTTGATTGCAAAGGGAATTGACATACCCACAATAAACAAGAATGCAGGAAACACCATGTCAACAAACGTCATGGCATCTGCATCGGCTGGCATGTGTTTCATCCATTGAGGAATGTCACGCATGCCTGCAAGCTCATTTACAAAGATCATTACAAGGATGGTAATGCCACGAAAAGCATCTATTGATAAAATACGTTCGTTGCTTAATTGATTGTAGCGCATGATTTACAGATTGGGTTTAAACCGAACATTTGTGTAAAGTAATTTATTCTTTGCGTAAATTGTTCGTGTATTTATTCTTTATGCATGATTGTTCTTTGCAGGAATACAACAAGCTGCACAATGCTGAGTAATGGATATGAACGTACAAGAGCGCGATGCAAGGAACGATGATAGTAGCAGTGTTGCCGGGTACAAAAGCATTATTATTTCTACAATTGTTTGTTATGAAAAAGCAGTATTATTTTATCGGCAGTTTTGTATTGTGTTTGTTTGCAGTTATGGTTTCGTTCTGTTTTATAACAGGTAAAACCAAGCCTGTTATTATTGCTTATGTAGGCGGGTTCAGGGGTTTGGTTGCAACAGACTCAATTGATATTTGGCGTATTTCGCATATCAATTATGCATTCATTGATGTAAAAGATAACCGGGCATGGCTGCATAACGAAGCTACTGATACCATTAACCTGAGAAAACTAAGCGAGCTGAAAAAGCAAAAGCCAGATCTTAAAATCCTTATTTCTGTGGGCGGATGGAGCTGGAGTAAAAATTTTTCTGATGCGGTACTTACCGATACATCAACAAGAAATTTTGCAAACAGCGCAGTTGCAATTGTTGCCAGGTATAATTTAGATGGTGTGGATATTGACTGGGAATATCCGGCCATGATTGGTGATAGCAACATGTTCAGACCCGAGGACAAAGAACATTATACATTGCTGTTTAAATATTTGCGTGAGGGCCTTGACAAACTGAAAAAAAATACCCGTCAAAAGTATTTTGTTACAACTGCTGTTGGTGGTTCGCAGGACTATATTGAACATACCGAAATGGATAAAGTGCAGCAGTACACCGATTATATAAACATCATGAGTTACGACTACGCAGATGGCAGCGACAGTGTTTCAAACCATCATACCAATTTATATACTTCATCGGCAGATACAGCACAGTATTCTGCTGACAGATCGATACGTGCTTATATGGATGCCGGTGTGCCGCCGCAGAAGATCGTAATTGGCATTGCCTTTTATGGTAAAGGCTGGCAAATGGAAACTACGGCTAATAATGGCCTTTATGAAAAAGCCCTGAAACCCTCTCGTGGCGGCGGTTTTACCTACCTGCAAGACAGTTTGATTAATAAGAATGGCTATATAAGATATTGGGATACGATTGCTCATGCGCCTTATCTTTTTAACGAAAATAAAAAAATATTTATCTCTTACGATGATGAAGCATCGGTAAAAGACAAGTGTAGTTATGTAAAAAAATACCAACTGGCAGGAGCAATGTTTTGGGAATATGCCAGCGATAAAAAAGAATACCTGCTTAAAACAATTGCCGGGGAATTTAAATACTGAAATATAAAATAGTATGTACCCGGCTAAACCAATACTATTGATCGTTCCTTGCGTCGCGCTCTTATACTGAAGAATATAAATGGACAGTGGACAGTGAACAGTGTAAAGCGAACAGTGAATTACTCTTTGCCTATTGCCTCTTTGCCTAGTTACTTTTTTTTGACAGACTTGTTATTAATTCTATATTCAGCATCTTAATTCAGCCGTATGGATGTAAAACTTTTTGAAAAATTATTTCAACAACAACTGATCTCCGAAACAGATCTTGAAAAAATAACATTACAACAACAGGCACCTGTAAGTGTGCATTGGGATGTGCGCACACTTTTATACCTGGGCATAGTACTGCTTACAACAGGGCTTGGAATTGTAGTATATAAAAATATTGATACCATTGGCCATGATATAATAATTATTGTAATAGCCATTGCATGTTTAGGATGCTTTGCTTATTGTTTAAAAAAATCAAAAAGGTATTCGAATAAAAAAATTGAATCGCCCAATATCTGGTTCGATTATGTTTTGCTGATGGGCTGTTTGCTGCTGCTCACATTTGTTGCGTATATACAATATCAATACAACGTATTTGGTAACAGGCTGGGTATGGCAACTTTTATACCGATGGTTATACTGTTTGTTACGGCTTATTATTTTGATCATTTAGGTGTGTTGAGTCTGGCAATTACCAACCTTGCGGCATGGGCGGGTATCAGTGCAACGCCTTTGAAGATACTTGAGGAGAATAACTTTAATAATGATCAGATAATCTACACAGGATTGGTATTGGGGTTAGGTTTGGTGGCAATTTCATTTCTTTCAAAAAATAGAAATATTAAAGAGCATTTTGCTTTTACTTATAAAAATTTTGGAGCGCATCTTTTATTTATCTCCTGCCTTGCGGCAATGTTTTATTTTGAAAACATTTATCTCATTTGGTTTGTAATTCTTGCAGGCATCAGTTTTTTCTTTTTTAAAAATGCACTAAAAGAAAATTCTTTTTACTTCCTCGTTATCACATTGCTTTATGCATACATCGGTTTATCTTATGCAGTGATAGAGTTATTGTTCCTGGCGGGTGATGGAATCGGCGCAGTCTATCTCGGTTTAATTTATTTCATTGCTTCGGGTATTGGGTTAATAAGAATGTTTATTCATTATAACAAAATCCTTAAAAAAAATGACAGCATATAATACAAGCGACCTTTATAATAAATATGTTCAGGAGCAGTCTTCAGGGGCTTTTCATGCAGAATGTATCAATGGTGAAACGTATGAACATATTCTTCAACAGCATGTAAGTAATCTTTACATCCCCAATTATTTCATAAGGATTGGGTCCGCCTTGCTTACTATTATATGTATTTTGTTTTCGGGTTTATTACTTGGTTTAATATTGATCAGCTCAGATGAGGCAGGGTTTATCGGGCTATGTATTTTTATGGCAGGTTTGTGTTATGCTGCATTGGAATTGCTGATAAAACGAAAAGGTTATTATAATGCCGGTGTTGATAATATACTGCTGCTTTCTGTATTAACCCTCCTAATAAGTGCCCTCTTTATATTGGACTTTTCAGAACAGTTTACAGTAGCCTGTTTTTTTTCAACATTTATTTGTTTGTGGCTTTGCAGAAGGTTTACAGATTCTTTTATGGCGATGCTTTCCTACTTGTCGGGCTTTATGTTCTTGTTCCTGCTGTATATAAAGTTTGGAACTTTTGCAAAAGCAACAGCGCCTTTTATGTTGATGGCAATCTCTGCAACTGTTTTTTTTGTTTTGAAAAGAACGTACAGAAAAACAGATAATGTATTTTATAAACCATCTCTGAAGGCGATAATGTTGTTTGCGTTAATTACATTTTATGTTTGCGGCAACTATTTTGTAGTAAAAGAACTAAGTAACCAAATGTTTGATCTTCAATTGGGCCTGCACGATACCATTCCAATGGCCTGGCTGTTCTGGATTTTTACTGCTGTAATTCCGCCTGCTTATATTTTTTATGGCATAAAAAATAAAGACCTGCTTTTTATAAGAACAGGGTTACTTTTAATCGCCGTTACCATTTTTACGGTGCGTTATTATTATTCAGTACTGGATGTGGAGGTTGCCATGGTTATTGCCGGCGTTATATTAATAGCAATAAGCTATACATTGATCAGGTATTTAAAAACACCAAGGCATGGTTTTACTTTTGCCAACACTGGCTACGCTGCAAAAGATATGCTGAATGCAGAAGCATTGATCATTGCACAAACATTTGGCGAGAAAGCAACTGTTGATAGTGGCGTACAGTTTGGTGGTGGCAGTTCGGGCGGTGGCGGTGCAACGGGTAGCTTTTAATTTTTTAAGGTGCCATTCCTTTGTTCAGCATAGTTCAGAACGTACAAGTGAGTGACACAACAGAAGCCTGATAGCAATACAAAAGTTTAGTACAAAAAATCCTTTATGAGAATAATTATATCTGCGATTTGCGCCATTTCATTATTTGCCTGTAACAATCCTGCGTCTGATAAAACTACAGTTGTACAGGATAGTTTAGAATCAACTTACGACTGGGCATTACTACCTTTTAAAAAAGTAGATGCTGCAAACCCGGTGCTTACACCCGGTGCTAATAATTTCTTATGCCCGGTTCGTAATGAAAATATTGCATGGGAACAAAAAGATGTATTCAATCCTGCGATTGTTGTGCGGCACGATACCTTGTTCATGTTATACAGGGCACAGGATACTGTTGGCAAACCAGGTGGCACATCAAGAATCGGTTTTGCATGGAGCACCGATGGACTGCATTTTACACGTATGGCAACACCGGTATTGTTCCCCGATAATGACGCATATAAACAATACGAATGGGAGGGTGGTTGCGAAGATCCACGCATTGTAGAAGATAGCAGTGGCACATATTACATGACTTATACAGCATATGAAGGCACTACTGCAAGGTTACTGATTGCAACGTCAAAAGACCTTTTGCAATGGACCAAACACGGGCCGGTATTTGCAAAAGCCATGAATGGAAAATACATGAATGCGTGGTCTAAATCTGGTGCTATAGTTTCTACATATTTGCATGGAAAAATTGTTGCAACAAAGGTTAACGGAAAATACTGGATGTACTGGGGCGATAAATATATCTGGACTGCTACATCTGATGATCTTATTCATTGGGAGCCGGTTGAAGTAACTGCCGGTGAAAATAAAAATTACGATTCGGTTTATTCAAACTTTAACATCAGCGCATTAAAGATCGCAGTGCCAACACGAAAAGGGAAATTCGATAACAATATTGTCGAAAGTGGTCCGCCTGCAATGCTGATGAAACAGGGCATCTTATTGTTATACAATGGGCGCAATGTACCGCAGGATGGCGATACAAGTCTTCAGGAAGGTGCTTATACATCGGGCCAGGTATTGTTTGATAAAGATGATCCAACAAAGATTATTAAACGGATGGATACTTATTTTATGAAGCCTGAAGAGCCTTACGAAATAACCGGACAGGTAAACCAGGTTTGCTTTATAGAAGGGCTGGCCTGGTATAAAAATAACTGGTGGCTGTACTATGGTACTGCCGATTCAAAGATTGCAGTTGCAGTAAAATAATTACGAAATTTTTGTAGCCAGGCGATTGAATATCTATGAAGCTTTACTTGCGTCGCACACTGGAGCTACAAAGTTTTATTCAGCGTTTAAACAGCCCTTCACAGCTCAGTTTTTGTAAAAGATCCATGCTTTTAAATAAAGCAACCGTTTGAGGTTTATTTGAACCGGAAAATCAATTAGTTTACACTAAAATAAAGCACATGGCATTCACTGTAGATATAAATTCACACAGCATTTTTCCTGTTATTACATTAAAAGATGAAAGTAATAATTGCGAAGCAGAGGTTTATGCATTTGGCGCATTACTAAATTCATTTTCCATCGTTACTGCTGCAGGTAACACAAATGTTATTGATGGGTTCGCTTCTCCAAAAGATGCAATAGAAAATATTACCAATGGATTTAAGAGTGCAAAACTAAACCCATTTGTGTGCCGTATGAAAGATGGTGCATACCTGTTTGAAGGCAACACACACAAAATAGAAAAATTTTATTTGGGTACAGAAGCCATTCACGGATTGTTATTTGATGCACCTTTTGTAATAAAAGATTATGGCGCCGATAATAAAAGTGCTTTTGTAAAACTCACTTATTTATACAATAAAAAAAATGAAGGTTTTCCTTTTAGTTTTTCAGTTGAAATTACTTTTACACTTGAAAGCAATCACTCACTTAATTTAAAAACAACAGTTACCAATGTAGGCGAAAAGGAAATGCCATTGAGCGATGGCTGGCATCCTTATTTTAAACTTGGCGAAACGGTGAACAATCTAAAAGTACAGTTTAACAGCAACACTATGGTTGAATTTAATGAAAGCCTGTTGCCTTCGGGTAATTATATCCGGAATAATTCTTTCGAAGCAATGCAACCGTTTGGAGACACTTTCCTGGACAACTGCTTTGTTCTAAAAGATCATAAAGCAGCATCTTGCATTTTGAAGGATGAAACGACAAATTTGCAGCTAACTATACATGCAGAGAGGTCTTATCCTTACCTGCAGGTTTATACGCCGCCACACCGTAATAGCATTGCTGTTGAAAACCTGAGTAGTGTACCCGATGCATTTAACAATGGCATTGGATTGATTATAGCAAAGCCCGGTGAATCACACGATTTTGTTACCAGTTATTGTTTGCAAACAATTTGATGATGGCGTATGTATTGGCTGTTAATAGCTGAATAAAACTTTGCAGCTCCAGTGTGCGACGCAAGTAAAGTTTCACATTTGTTCATCAGCCGGGCTCAAAAAATACTTCTTAAATATTTATACTCGCAATCATACTGATCTCCACATTCACACCTTTAGGTAAACCCTTTACAGCAACGGTTTCACGGGCTGGATAATCGCCTTTAAAATAGGTGCCGTACACTTCATTTACTTCGGCGAATAAACTCATATCACTAAGGAATATGGTGGTTTTTACAACATGTTCAAAAGTGAGTTTTGCTTCGCTTAAGATAGCTTCAAGGTTTTGCATGCTCTGGTGGGTTTCTGTTTTAATATCGCCACTTACGATTTCACCGGTTGCAGGATTGATGGGTATTTGTCCGCTGATAAATAACATACCTCCAGCTTTTACACTTTGGTTGTAAGGGCCAATTGGTGCCGGTGCTTTTTCTGTATTAATGATCTGCTTGCTCATGATTTAATTTTTAGAGCAGCAAATTGCAGTTTTTACTTCAACTATGCAACCTATTTTTGCAACGCAACAGAATATTATGCGGATTGTAGTAAGCGCAACGGAAATTCAAAAAGAAGAATGGCTGCAAAAGCCCATGGCTGCAGGTAATGAACTGGTTTTTATAAACGGGTTAAATACAGAAACAGACCACGATAAAGCAGATGTTTTTTTTGATCTTGATTTCAATGAAAACAGCCCCACATTTTTTAAAACAGATAAACCCGTTTTTGTAAATGCTGTTATTAGTGTGCTTGATGAACTTCCTTCAAACTATATCCGCATAAATGCATGGAGTGGTTTTCTTAAAAGGGATATTACTGAAGTAGCTGCGGCTGAAATAAATAAGCCATTTGTAGCTTTAGTTATGCAGGCATTGAACTGTAAATATATTCTTGCACCCGATGAGCCGGGTATGATTGCTGCAAGAACCATTAGTATGATTATTAACGAAGCTTATTTTGCTTTAGGCGATGAAGTAAGTACCAAAGCAGAAATTGATATTGCTATGAAGCTGGGCACAAATTATCCTTATGGCCCTTTTGAATGGAGCGAAAAAATCGGTCTTGAAAAAATTTATTTTCTGCTGAAAAAGTTATCAGAAAAGAATGAACGTTATGCCATAGCGCCTTTGTTGCAGGAAGAAGCACTTAAAAAAATATAAACTATAAATTTTGCCGCTATTACTTAATATAGACACAGCTACAGAACAGGCAAGCGTTTGCATAAGCAACGCAGATAATATGGTGGCTTTAAAAATAAGCAGTGATCAAAAAAATCATGCATCATTTGTTCAAACTGCAATCAGAGCATTGTTTCAGGAAACGGGTTATTCCCTGCACGAAACCGATGCTATTGCCGTAACTGCAGGGCCGGGTAGTTATACAGGCTTACGGGTTGGGATTGCTACTGCAAAGGGCTTATGCTACGCTCTGCAAAAACCACTTATTCTAATAAATACTTTAGAAGTAATGGCCTTGGCCGGCATTGAAGAATATAAAGTAAAATTGCCTTTTGCCGATGCGTTAAAGATTTCAGAGATGCTCTTCTGCCCGATGATTGATGCCCGCCGTATGGAAGTATTTACAGCATTATATAGCGAAGCGTTGCAGGCCATATCAGAGCCAACTGCAGTAATACTTGATGAAAACAGCTTTAAAGAAAACCTTAGCAGCAACTCAATTTTATTTAGCGGAAGTGGCAGCTTTAAATTAAAAAATATCATTAGCCATCCCGGTGCTTTTTTTTCAAATGTACAACATCATGCCGGCCACCTTGCAATGCTTGCTTCAACGGCTTTTGAACAAAAAAAGTTTGCAGATATTGCTTATAGCGAACCTGCGTACCTCAAAGAATTTTTTACAGTAAAGCAACCGGTTCCACACACCAAAAATTTGTCATAATTTTACCAGCGTTTGCCAATATTGAGTTAACCCTGAAATTTCCTAAAAATGAGTAATCATCTGCAGGCTGCTGTTTTAACGGATCCCGGTACTAACGAAAGTATACGTTTAGATTTTTTTCATCTTAAAAAAACAATGATTATTTTAAGAGCGATCAATCATAAGTTGCGGCAGCAACTTATAAAGCTGATTGATGAACGTAAGAAAATGACTGTAACAGAAATTTTTATAGAAATGCGTATTGAACAATCCGTGGCCTCGCAGCATTTAGCCATCTTGCGCCGGGCAGGTCTTGTAAATGCAAGCCGCGACGGAAAGTTTATTTATTATACGATCAATTATAAACGTGTAAAGGAAATCAACGATCTTACCGAAGCATTTGTTGGTTAATAAACTTCATTTCAACTCGGAAATTCAGAAGACATATTTATTGCAGAAGGCAACATTTAGTTAGGATGTTTGCACAGTGCCGAAGAAAGAACAGAACGCTGAAGTGTGCGACGCAACTGGGTTTTATAGTAGCAATGCAGTTGGGTTCACAATTGAATTTGTACTCCAAATATTGCCTCTTTCAATATCCCGGAATTTCAATCGAATTTATTCAAAAGCTTTCTAAGCCTGGGTGCCGGCATAATTTTTTTTGCAAGAATAATACGGTAATTGCCCGTTTGTAATAAATAGTTATTTGAAGAAGATGCGCTGCTAACAGGCTGCCTGTTCGCTACCCAGTTTGCACTCAAGTTCCAGGAGCTGCTGTTATACCCTGCAGCAACGCGAAAGAGGGCTGAGGTATTTATGGATGTTTTGTTACCTGTACCCGCAATTCCGGTTTCAGAAGAAAAACCTAGATTAAGATTTGCAGCAAGAGACCCCATAATAAAAAAATGATGCTGCACCACCAGTGTGTATGCGTACCCGATACCCGGCCCAATACTAAAATTTTTTATCTCATTAATGCCCGCTTGTTTATAATGATCCGCAACCGCTGCAGGCACCAAGGCACTGTCGGCTTTAATCACTCCATAGTAAATTTCTGCTCCCAGCAAAAGTGAGCCGGCAGATTTCCTTTGCCATTCATTTTGTATCATCGCAGCATTGTAAGAAAACCTTCTGTTGTTTAGTACACGGTATGCTGCAACACCAAACAGGTTCACTTTTGCATCCGGACGAACATAATAATTACCGGAAATGGCCGCTGCATAATTTTTAGGGTACAGGTAATAACCTTTATACAATTGACCATTCCAGTCAACTACCCATTTCTTAGGATAAAAATGCCCCTGAAGATCCAGGTATTTTGTTTTGCCTTTTTCTTCGGTTTGATTTAAAAACCCAAAACCATACGCAAGGTTTAAAGAGAAATTGTGATATGTAGCACCAACACCCATATTAAGCGTGGTATTGGGGCGGTATTGTAAATCTTTTGTTTGTCCGCTCCCCTGCAAAGTGAAAGCCGTATATTTTTGAGAAAAGTAAAAACGCCCTGTAAGCATTTTGGGGTAAGTTATATAGAAAGTAGTATCATTGGTTGTGTTTTTTGATAACTGTGCATTTGCTTTATGCATGTGCATGAAAAAAATGGCTGCAATAATCGTAACCCGGCTTAAATAAAAACATTTGTTTTTTTTCATTCACTTTTTTTAATTAGAGCAACATTAGTAAGGGTATTTTTTATGAACCAGACTGCATTGCTACTATAAAACCTTGTTGCGTCGCACTCTTCGGGGCTTTGTTCGCTCTTCAGCTTAGTGCAGTCAACATTACTAAACAATGCTCCCTGTTATGTTACTACATGTACCTTGCTGGCAACACCAAAATCAAGCCATTGTAACCTTCATTCGCTTAAAACAAAAATAAAGCTGATTTTTAAAACTGCCTTTAAAGTTTAAAGTGAGTGAATTGCAGATTACATGCCATAATGAAATATAGCGGTGAAACATAATACCGCTTTACGTTTCAGTAAATTATAAGTTCATGAAGAGGTATTTTTATAGCTCAAAGATTCTTATGAAAACGGTTCATATACTTATTAAAGGAAAAGTACAGGGTGTGTTCTTTAGGGCAAGTGCAAAAGAAATGGCAGATAAGCTTAATGTGAAAGGTTGGGTAAAAAACACCGCAACAGGTGATGTTGAGGTTATGGCTTCTGGTGAAGAAAACAATATTTACCAGTTTATTGAATGGTGCAAATATGGCCCCCGGAGAGCCTTTGTTACTGAGGTAATTGTTAGGCAAAATGAAGCTGTATCGTTTAATGATTTTTCTGTAAGAAGATAGCTTTTATATTTTAAGAAGGCATTATTTTGCTGAATAATGTAATGCTGTACAAGTGTGCGATCCCGAAATAATCCTGAATCAAGTTCAGGACGGGACGGGCTGCCACGCTTCGCTTAAATGTTGCCATGAAAAGGGAACTTAGAACCGAGCGTGGCAAGAAAAGCTTCATTAATATTCTACAGCCGGGCTCATGATTAAAAACAAACTTTAATATCACGCTGATCGAAATAAAATTCGTAAATTAAACTTCTTTATAAATGCATTAATGAGAAGTTTGTACACCTTGGTATTTTCTAATAATTTAAAGTACCGCATCACCAGGCATTTTATTTTCTGGATGTTATGGATATCGTTCTACGCCTTTGTTGAATCGTACAGGGCTTATGAAATGAGGCATGCAGATTTCTGGTCTTACTTTCCTATTGCATGGGGGTCGATGCTGATTCAAATACCGATTGATATAGCCTTCTGCTATTCTGTAATCTATTTTTTACTACCCCATTTTTTTTTGAAGGGAAGGTATTTTGAATTTTTTCTGTGGTGGATTGTTTTTGCGTTTGCTACAGGCATTCTGGAAAGTCAATATTACTATTGGGCTGTGGGTGCATACCGAACCTGGTTTGGCTTAAACGCTCCTGTTAAAAACGGAAGCTCATTTTTGAGTGCATTGGAAATAGTAGGTTCTTTAAATACAGAAGGTGGCTTTGCTATTGCCATAAAATTTGGAAAAATGTTTGCTGTAAAACAAAAGGAAGCTGCGCTTTTATCCAGCGAGAAAGAGCAGTTGAAAGCTACTTTTGATTCAAGGGTTTATGATGAAGTAAAACCTACTTTTTTATTTAATGTGTTAAACCGCCTTTACTCCCGTACACAAGAAACCAAAATTGATGCAGGGGAAAGTATAAAAAAGATCAATGACCTTATCTTATACACAAGCTATGATGCAAAAAAAACCTTGTTGCCATTAACCCGTGAACTGGAATCTTTAAAAGAATATATTGAACTTGAAAAGATATCGTATAATTATGCGGTACAGGCAGCATGTAACATAAAAGGCAGCACACAGAATAAATTAATTGCACCTTATATTTTGATACCGGTTGCAGAATATGCTTTTGCCAACATTGGAAATGGTACCATACAGGATGCCTGGATAAATATTGAAATTATCGTAGAGGGTAATGACCTTCGGGCAAAATTCTCCAGCAGCAAATCATCTGAAACATCAACCTTACTGGGCGATAAGAGCATTAATATCAATTTAATTGCACAACGGTTGCAGCTACTCTATCCCGGCGGTCATCATCTGAAGAAAATTATTGAGTCGGAAAAATTAGTGATTGACCTTTACGTAAATCTTTCTATGCGCCTTGGCATATAATTAAAAAAGCAGGTAGTAGAAACTACTTGCTTTTATGTGTTTTATCACATGAGAAAAATTGTAAAATAAAATTAAGTCTCCGCTATTACCTGCAACTAAAAAAGATACCCGCCTGTGATATTTTGACACTAAAGGATGATTTTATTTCTGCGTGTTTTTTATTTCTTAAAAGCTTTTGTCAAATTCCTTTTTAAGCGGTTATATACCGTGATTAATGCTGCAACAAATAGCATTGTTATCTTCTCTTATTTAAAGAGAGCGGGGATCTGGTTTCATAGTAGTAATACAGTTGGGCTATTAATATAATTTACGCACTAAATGTTGTTGCTGTTAATAAAGCATCGTGGAAAAGAAAGCAAAAAGGAAACAGTATGAACAATTCAGATTGGAAATGAGGCGTTAATTTCCGGAAACACAAAACAGACAAAGGGTATGGCTGACCTTACTGCAAATACTACTTACCTGGAAAAAATAAACCAGTTTTTCCTATATGCAGTTGTGCCACTGCTCGGCATAACTGTACCCAATATTACAGGTATTATTGTTAACAGTCATTATAATTGGTGGCAGTTAATTTTATCTTACGGATTTTTTATGCTGACCTCTTTTCTTGTTTGGAAAGGTAATATGTTGCTTGTGAAAAATATACGCAAACAGTCAGAAAAAAATACTCCGGCATATTACCGTATTGTTTTTTCGTACTTCATTTCCACTTTAATTTATACCGTTGTTTTGAGCGGGGCAATGCTTACGGGGTGGTATTTTATTTTTAATGGCCGTGCTTTTAACTGGGTGGCGATATCGCAGACTACTGCATTAATTGTATTCTGTGTAATACTGATCAATACGATCTATGAAATTATTTTTCTGCGCCAGGAAATGGAAGATAGTTTTTTAAAAATGCGGCTGCTTGAAATGGATAAAATAAAAGCCGAGCTAACCTCTCTTAAATCTCAGATCGATCCGCATTTTATTTTTAATTCACTAAACACGCTTTCGTATCTTATTACCGGCAAACCCGCAATCGCCAAGATATTCAATGAAACCCTTGCAAAAGTATACCGCTATATTTTAGTGTACAAAGATGAAAATTTAGTGTTCCTTAAAGAAGAACTTGAGTTTGTAACCAACTATTTTTACCTAATCAGCATCCGGTACGAGCAAGCCGTAAACCTTATTATAGAAATACCAGATACAAAAGCAGAAAACTATCTTATTACACCTGTTTCACTCCAGGTACTTATTGAGAATGCGATCAAGCATAACGACTTTTCAAAGAAAGAACCGCTTACTGTTTTCTTAAGTGTGCAATCTGGTTTTGTAACAGTAAACAACAGAATCAGGAAAAAGGAATATGCCGAAGCGTCCTCCGGTATCGGGCTTAATAATTTAAAGGAACGTTCATTTCTTATTACAAACAGAAATATTATTATAACCAATGAACATAATGAATTTACGGTAAGGGTCCCCATTTTAAAATCTTAACCTATGCTACGCATTGTAATTATAGAAGATGAGCAACCTGCTGTTGAAAACCTGCTGAATGAATTGAATACGGTTACCGGTGAATACACTATCGTTACTACATTACAATCTGTAGAAGAAAGTATTCGTTGGTTCAATACCCGGGAAGCAGAGATCGATCTTATCTTTCTCGATATTCACTTAAGCGATGGTTTGTCGTTCAATATTTTTAAATCGGTAAACATAACCACACCAATTGTTTTTACTACGGCCTACGATAAGTATTTGCTCAATAGCCTTGAGTACAACGGCATTGATTATTTATTAAAACCCATAAGCCATGAAAAATTAAAACACACACTCGCCAAACTCAGAAACCTTAAAACGCATTTTACCAATAATTACCTGCAATTGTTAAACCTGTCATCAACAGAAAAAAACACATTTTTAAAAGACCGCATTACGGTGCGTAAAGGCATTGAATTTCAAAGTATCAGAACCGAAGACGTTGCTTTTTTTTATACCGAACACAAGCTGGTATTTCTTGTAGATAAAGATGGAAAAAAATTTATGGCACATGCCACCAACCTCACCGATCTTATGCTGCAGCTTCATAAGCGAATGTTTTACCGCGCCAACAGAAAATATATCATCAACATTAATTTTATAAAAAAGTATAAACCGCTCGACCGTGTAAAAATTGAAGTAGATCTAAGTGTTCCGGTTTCTGAAAGCATTGTTATCAGCCAGGAAAATACCAGCAGTTTTAAAGACTGGATCGAAAATTTATAAAGCCATTTTTATTAGCCGGGCCAGAGAATTACTATGAAGCTTCACTTGCCACGCTCGTTTCACAGTTCCTCTTTCATGGCAACATTTAAGCGAAGTGTTGCAACCTGTCTTCACGCACCTTTATCATGTTTTATTCCGGTGCCTCAAAACACGAACCCGGGCTTGGAATTAGAATGCAGTCTGCCCGCAACCCTTGCTCATTGAAAATATTTTGTACAAATTAAAAATTAATGTCCGGCGATGTTTGCCCGGCCCGTTGGTGTTTGTCTGTATTTTTCTGGTTTGGTTTTAGTTCTTTCAATTAGATTCCTTGCTTCCAGATCAAGTTTAATTGTTTCTCCGTACCATTGTACACCTCCTTCAAAATTATCTTTTACCCTGTTATACAATTCTTCCATAAGTTCTGTATGTGAGAGTTCTTTGCCAGTTAAAATGGTTAAAATATTTTCCCGGATAAAATTGTATTTGCTTAATAAGATCTTCTTGTTTGTTTTGTCAGCTTGTGGATGAAGTGTTTGAATTTTTTCTTCTTTCATTTTGCTTTTAGTGTTAAGAATTTGCCTCACTGTTTATTTATCGGAAATTTAAAACTTGTTTTTTATGGTTAACCGGCAATTGAAAATACCAAAGTTTCTATAATCTTTTTACATATTATTTTTTGCCGTTGGTGGTCTGTACTTAGCAGCAATTCGCTCCAATCTACGCATCTGTAAAAGCTCATTTATAATCAGAACGTACAGGTACGCTGCCGCACAGGGTTATAGTGTTCAAATGTGCGACGCAACAGCAGCTTAATCTGTGTTTCAAAAGCCTGGCTCAAAAAAATAATCAAAAAAAAGGCCGTTTCAAATTTATGTTTGAAGCGGCCTTTTGCATTAATAGAAGAAAAATTATCTTGGACCTACATAAGTCAGTGTATCATAAATTTCCTGGTTAGGTCTTCCTATTTGTGTCATTATATATGCGGCGTAAATTGTTTTTGTTGCAGCATCATAACGGCTGTCTGTAACTGCAGGGTTCAATTGAAAAGCTCTGCCTCTTCCATCATCCGGTGCAAGATTTCTTACATCAATTAATTTATCTGTTGCCAGGTCAAAGATGTATTGCGGTGCAGTTGCGCCAAAGCTTGTAATACCACCATCTGTTGTAAAACCTGGCTGGCCCGGGCCCGTTTCCTGTGTTAGTATTGTTACACTGGCAGGCCCCGATGTTATCATTGAAACTGCTGAAGGCCATTGATAGGTGTCGCCATCTGCAATACCATAAGCAGACCAGCCAGCCAACTTCATTCTAAGATTATAATTGCCATCATATTTATTCTTGATTGCAATAGCTACCACTCCGCTGCCAAGATTTCCACTGATGGTGTAACCAGATTCCTGTACAGCAGTTATCTGGAAGCCAACGGCCCAGTCTGCGCCAAGAAAATCTGATGGCTTGAATTTTATTTTCAGAAATCCTGTATACGAACCTTTTGGAATGGTAACTACACCACCATCTGCTAAAGTAAAAAAAGCAGATGGGTCGCCATAAGCAGTTCCGTTTGCCGTATTGTAATCATCTACCAGACTTTGTTTTGGTGTTAGTGTTATGTGCAGGTCTTGTAGTGCAGCATCATGCGTTGCAAGGTTTACAGGAATAAGATCAACAGTTGTATCTGCATTTGAATTATCATAAGATACAACAAGGAAATTGCTTACATCTGCTGCAGTTAATTTTATTTCCACCACACTTGGTGTTCCGCCTGTAGCGCGTACAGATTGTATAAGGCCCTTATCATAATCTTTGTCTTTAAGACAGCCTGTAACACTTACTGCAATTAAAACAACAGCTATTGCGGAAGATTTTATTTTATTTAGTTTCATATTGATTTTCTTTTTTAGTCAGTAAGTTTTTAATAAGGTTGCCAGAAAATTTTAGTGGTAAACTGGTTAATGGTTCCAACAGCCTGCACACTTTCTGCATTTGTTGTGTATTCACTTTGCGGATACAATAAACGTAAAGGCAATTGATCTGCAAGCCTGCTTGGATTAAGCGTAATAAAACCTTCCGGCAAAAAATTCAACCTTCTCTGATCAGCCCAGGCCTCTCTTGCATCTATGCAGGTAATTGCTATGTATTTTTGAAAGGCAATAAACTTAGCTTGCTCTTCTGCAGTTTCTCCGGCATTATCCCAGTTTGCAATATCATTACTTGCAATATAACCGGCTGCGGCAGTTTCAGCATCTTCTACACCCAGCCATACAAATGATTCAGTAATGGCAGCCTCGAATGCAGCTTTTGCATCACCGGGCATCCAGCCTCTTGCAATGGCTTCTGCCTGAAAGAACATACTTTCAAATGATGGTATCAACCATTGATTCTGTGCTCCGCTTCCTGCAATGCCGGGCCCGAAATAAGAAGCCTGTGCACCAAAGGGGTTTCCGGTTACTACTCCATAATCGCAACCAACATAGAAACCGCCTACGGTTGTAAAGAATCTTGTAATGCGCTCATCGTTTGTTGAAAGCAAAATGTTCAGAATATAATTATTGGGTGCATAACCGGTTGCGGCTTTATTGCCGTTTGTGGTAAAACCATAATTGCCATAGAAAGGCGATTGCTTGAATTGTGCATTTGAAAATCCGGGATTAACAGATACAGATTCGCCTGCACCAAGCACCCCACCTTTGGCTTCTATCTTTGCAATCTCCGCAGAAGGATTAAACCCGGGCACTTCAGATTGTCTTATCAGTAACCGAAGTTTAAGTGTATTGGCAAATTTTTGCCACTTTACCTGATCGCCGTGGTTTACAACATCAACATTTGCAAAAGCAGCTGGTGCAGTTTCATTCATATAAGTGATGGCAGAATCTAAACTTAACTGCAACGCATTGTAAATATCCTGTGCTTTGTCGTAAACCGGATATTTATACACCTGTGTTTGAAAGGCCTGGCTGTAGGGAACGTCGCCATACGTGTCTACAACATCCTGGAACAATTTTGCAGACAAAATCATTGCAGCACCGGCAAGAACTTTATTACCGTTTGCGAGTGCTTTTGTTTTAACCTGGTACAGGTCGAACAATGTTCCGTAATCTCTTTGCCATGCATTATCGCCAAAAGCAAAATCGATGTTGTAAGATGATTCTATCTGTGGTAATGCAAAGTCTCCTGTATTGCACATATAACCAACCCAATCCTGTGCAAACTGCAGGTCAATGGTTGATCCTTCGCTGCCCGGCGATGCGCCTATATGCCGCATACTTACATTGGTTGCAGCCTGTGTAAATATAAGATCAGCCGTTATGTTATCGTCTGTAGTACGGTTGGGATCGCTGTTTACATCCAGATAATCTTTCTTGCAACCTGCAAGAAAAACTGTTACTGCAAGTGCTGCAATCAATATGCTGTTATTTATTTTTTTCATGTATAATCAGTTTAATTATTTTATCTGTGTATCAACTGTTTTTTTGCTTAGCTGCATTGCTGCTATTTGGCTTCTGTTGTGTCACTCACTTGTGCAATTAGTCCGGAAGTCGGCAAGACCGATAGTCCGAAAGATGATTATTGTTAACCGATTGTCTTTCTGACTTACCGACTTTCTGACTTTGCTGACTTGTACTCAACTTTACAAGAGTGCGACGCAACGGAAGCTTCATAGCATTACAATTGTTTGGTTCAAAAAAAATCTCTCTAAAAATTTTAAGCAGTTAGAATTGTACCAGTACTGAGCCCCCGAATAATCTTGAAGCTGGTGACTGGAAAGAGCTTGCGAGACCAAACGTATTGCCCAGTGACGAATAGTTAAATTCAGGATCTCCCCATTGATTTGATTTTGGAACAAACAGGAATAGATTCTTACCAACTGCTGCTACGGTAACTTTCTTAATATACTTTGCATTACCAAGCCATTTTGCAGGAAGCGTGTAAGAAATGTTTACTTCGCGCAAACGAATAGATGCAGCACTTGAAAAATAATTGGTGGCAATGGCTGTATTTACATTTCCGCCAGACCAGAAACCGTAGTTACCATCCTGTACCTGTATGTTTGTATTGTCAACATATTTTGATCCATCCCAATAGACAGAGTTGGGAAATACAAAACGCTGGCGGCCATATTCGGCACTTCTTGCAGAGATGCCTGCAAAGTCCATATCTGTTCCAAGACCTGAGAAGAAATCATGGCCACCTTTGTAATCCCACGTCATACTGAAAGAAAAATTACCAATTGAATAGGAAGGTGTAGCACCTACTACCCACAGTGGTATTGATCTTCCTTTAACGATCTGTGAACCTGCCTGTGATGGCAACCCGGTAACAGCATCAACTATTACTTTACCTGTTGCAGGGTCTCTTGCATAGTCTGTAAGCTGAAAAGCGAATGCAGGCATACCAACAACGGCAATATTGTTTGCTGTTGGAGAACTGGTTGAAGTTTGTATAAAATTATTTGTACCACCAACAATAACAGATGTGTTGCCAAGTGTACGTGTAACCTCGTTATTGTTATAAGTTGCGTTCAGCTTCAGATCAACGCGGCCTCTGCCAATCTTAACAACAGGGCTTAAGCCCAGATCCATTTCAACGCCATAGTTCTTGAAATCTGCAGCATTGGCTAAGCCAAAAGCATAACCGGTGGTAGTAGACTGAGAAACAAATAATATCTGGTCTGTATTATTTTGGTTGAAGTATGTTGCTTCAAAGTTGATCCTGTTCTTTAAAAATCCTAATTCTATCCCAACTTCTTTTGTATTTACAAATTCAGGTTTTATGCTGGCATCAGGAATCGTTGGATCTGCAGTAAAGCCTGCCACATTTCCGTAAGGGAAATTTATTGGCTGCGAATATGTTGAAGACAGTGAATATGGATTAAGATTTACGTTACCTGATTTAGAAATAGCACCGCGTATTTTTAAATAAGAAATAACGGCACTGTTCTTTAAAGAAGGTATTGCATCGGAAAGAACAATTGACAGGTTAGCCGCGGGATAAAAGAAAGAGCGGTTTGCTTTATTTAACCTGCTGTCCCAATCATTTCTTCCGGTAAATTCTACATTAGCCCAACCTTTATAACTAAAACCTACACTTCCGTAAACAGAAACAAGCCTCGACAGAATATCATAATTATAACTACCGAGTAAGGTGTTGGTACTATTGTTTGTGGTTCCGTTGAAAGTTGGCACATATGCATCTCCGCTACGAACTGCAACATTAAATAACTGTGGCACTACAAGGTTGTTACCACCAATACCTATGTCTTTAGTACGGTTTTGTCTCAACATTCCGCCACCTACATATTTTACATTCAGGTCTTTTGTTATTTTACGGTCGCCACTTAAATAGTAATCAAGATTGATTCGTGAAACATAGCTTTGGTCGTCAAATACAGAACCGGGTTGATTGGAGAAATTTGTCGGGCTTCTTGTTGCATGCGCATAATCTGATACAATGATCGGGGCGTTGGTATTTTTAAAGTTTGCAAAAGAAAGATTAGAACTGATGCGTGCAGTGGCTTTCAGCCAGGGGAATATCTGATAATTTACATCAATATTTCCGATAAGATTATCACTACGGCCTTTTGTTCTTATGTTGCCTATGAACCAGTAAGGGCTAACAGCAAAATCATTGTAATAATTTGAGTAGGTTGAGTACTTGCCATTTTGCCAATCTTTATAATCGAGCAGCGGAACATTACTGGCCACCTGCATTACAAGAAAGAATAAACCACCATTGTAAGCTCCGGGAATAGAATTCTGTAAGCCCGCTTCATTTACTACATCATAATTCTGAAGTATATAGTTAAGACCATAATTCACAGAAAAATTACCATATTTCTTGTTGCCATTAAAGCGAAAACTTGTACGCCTGTTCTCATCGTTAGGAATCAATCCTTTAATCTTTGCATCCTCAATACTTACATAAAAATCTTCTCCTGAAATTGTTGCTGAGTTCTGCAAAGTAAGCCCCGTATTCCAGAACTTTATTTTGTCTTTGTAATGAGCGTTTGTGTACGGCAACATTTGTATTGAGCCATCTTCAAGGGGTCTGCCAACAGGCTGAATACTTCCATCGAATGCCGGGCCGTATTGCTGGTTCTCGTAAGGCACATAACCGAAATTTCCGTATTGATCTATTACCTCACCGGCACCATTTCCAAATTCTTTCTGAATTTTTGGAAAAAAAGAAACCTGTGTTGCCTGCAATGTTGATGTTAATGTAACTGTAGGAACTTTGCCACCACGTTTTGTAGTAATAACAATTACACCATTTACCGCATCAGGGCCATAGATAGCAGCAGATGCTGCACTTTTCAATACGGTTAAGCTTTGTACATCATCAGGCGGAATAGAAGAAAGATAGCCCAACGGTGTGGGTGCACCATCAACAACCAGCATAGGTTGGTTATTACCCGTTAAAGAACGGATACCCCTGATGTTGATCTTCGCATTTTCAAACACACCACTGTTAACTGTAGAAATATTCAAGCCGGAAACTTTACCATTTAACGCCTGCTCTATGTTAACAGATTTGCCCTGTGTAAGGGTTTTGTTGGTAATGGTGGTAGTTGAATATCCAAGGTCTTTGGCCTGCCGCTGTATACCCAAAGCGGTAGTTACAACCACGTTGGTTAATTCACCTGAGGTTTCCTGTAATACAATGCTGATATTATTTTCACTGCCCAGTTTAAACTCAGTGGCAGTAAATCCTGTTGAACTTACAACCAACACATCGCCGTCTTTGGCATTGATTGTAAAAAGACCAGTTGCATCTGCAGAAACGCCACCCTTTGCAGTTTTTACTTTAACCGATGCAAAGGGCACCGGATCGCCTTTACTATTTAACACTTTTCCCGTAATGCTCCTTTGCTGGCCAAACGAAAAAAGCGCAGCGAAAACTGATAGCATTAAGAATAATTTTCTCATAATGTTGTTTTTTTTACGTTATAAATTGAGCCTTTGGCTAACTTGGAAAAGCGGCCATCCTCGTTATATATATATTCAAATTGACAGTTCTTAAACGCACAATGCTTCAAAATCAACCGGCTTAAAAACCGAAGCATGAAGAAATATGATTGAAGCATGGAAATTGAAACCCAGATTTATAACGCTACTTTGCGCCTTATAGAAATGAGCATAGTTTTTTTGAGCCGGGCTATATTACTACTATTGAACTTTTGTTGCGTCGCACACTTATACAACAACAATTCTATGAAGCAATAAAGTGCAGTGTCGCTGAGAATGCGGTTCTGCTAATCCAGGCTGCTGCCTTTTATTCATTTTCGAAAAATTATTCTCAAAACTTGTAAAGCTCTTAGAGGAAATCCTTTACCTTAACCCAAATATTATTTATGAAAAAAATACTTCTCTTGCTATTGGTTGCTGCAATAACATTTCAGTTGCAGGCGCAACGCAGAAAAAATTTATTCAATGGTAAAGACCTTTCGGGCTGGACGATTAACGGAACCGAAAAATGGTATGTTGACAATGGTGAGCTGGTTTGCGAAAGCGGGCCCGACAAACAATATGGTTATCTGTCTACAAATAAAAGTTATAAGAATTTCGACCTTACACTAAAATTTAAACAGGAAGCTAACGGCAACAGCGGGGTATTCTTCCGCTCCTCAATCGATGGAGTAAAAATAAGTGGCTGGCAGGCCGAGGTTGCTCCGCTGGGGCAGCACACTGGCGGCATTTATGAATCGTATGGCCGCGGCTGGCTGATACAACCAAAACCCGAAGATGAACAATATTTAAAAACAGGTGAATGGAATGAGTACAGGATTAAAGTGGTTCAGGATAGAGTAACTACCTGGCTCAATGGCCATCAAATGATTTACCTGCAGGATTCAACAATAGGTAAGGGGAAGGGCTTTATCGCTTTACAGATACATGATGGCGGTGGTATTAAAGTAAGATGGAAAGATATGGTTCTCGAAGAATTTGAAGATGAAGAAAAATAGTTTCTGCTATTCATAAATTAAACTGCCTGCATTTTTTACCATTGAGAATGCAGGCAGTTTGCTGAACAGAATTACCGAACGTAAAAGAGTGCGACGCAACAAAGCTTCATACATGTTCTACTGCATGGCACAAAAAAATTATAATGGCTTTTTTTCTTTTTTTGCAGTCCCTAAAAAGGGTTGCATGTATGATGGTACCAACTGCCGTGGCTTACTGCGTTTTGAAGCAATTGGTACCTGGTATTCCAGGTAATAAATTTTAAGCAGTATAATAAAAAATGATATGAGCACCGGCCCGAATATCAACCCGATAAACCCGAAATATTTAAGGCCCATAATTACACCGAGGACTGTTACAATTGGGTGCACGTCGGCCATACGTTTTGCAAGCATAAAACGTATTACATTATCAATACTACCCATTAGTAAAGCCGCCCATGCGAGCAGGAAAAAGCCCTGCCAGTTGTGGCCATTCATAAAATGTAAAAGTACAATGGGCACCCAAACGATGCCACTGCCCACGATGGGTATAATTGAACAAAAGCCTGTGATCACTGCCCAGAACCCCGCTTCGTTAACGCCTGTAATTGAATAAGCGATATAACCGAGCAGGCCCTGCGCAATTGCAATAAGTGGTATACCTACAGCATTGCTGAAAGTTTGCGCTACCAGTTCATCGCCAAACATTTTTATTTTATCGCGTTTAAATGGCAGGTATAAAATAATAGACGCTTCCATACGGTTAATGTTTTGTATCATAAAATACAAAAAGAAATACAGCATAAGAATGGTGGAAAAAAAGCCTAACCCCTGGTTAACAATACCCGATAATAATGTGGTTGCGTAAGTTTTTATAGAAGCTAAATTTTCGTCTGTTATAAGTTCGAAACCTGTTTTCTCTTTTATTAAAGCGCCAAAGTTTTTAATGGAGTCAATAATGTCTGTAGGATTGGAAGCTACATGACTCACCTTGTTAAAAACCAATGTTACCAATATGGTTATCGGCAGCAGTATAATAAAAAAAGAAATAATGATTACCAGTAAAGCAGCAGTACTTTTTTTCCATCTCTTCTTTTTTATAAGCCATTCAGTAAAAGGCTTGCTGAGGATATAAAAAATGATTGCCGAAAGAAATGCCGTAAAAAACTGGCCCAGGCTGTAGAGTAAAAAAAAGCCAAACACTAAAATTATGGCAAGAAAAAAGTATCGGTTAACTTTATGATCTTTATTTGGTTCCATGAAAATCTTTTATGGCAAAAATTTTGCCTGATATTTCAAAGTTATATGTTTCATTTTTAAAATTTTTAAACTAATGAGTAGTCAAAAATTTGTAGCTGGTTTAATTCTGGGTGCGGCAGCAGGCGCAGCAGTTGCTTTGTTTTTGCAAACAGATAAAGGAAAAGAAATACTTTCCAATATAAAAGATGCCGCCAGCGATGCAGGTAATAATCTTAAAACAACAGTTCAGGATTTTGATGAAGAACTGAATGCATTAATAAAAAAAGGAAAACAGTTTGTAGAAGACCTTGAGAGCAGGGTAAAAGATACATCGTCAACTGTATAGTATTTTTTTGTACCCGGCAATTGCACTGGTGGCAGCATTGTTGCGTCGCACACTTGTACACTAAAAGTTATATCAGCTTTAGGTTTCATGTAAAAGAACCTGATTAAGTAAAGATAGCTTGCGGGTTTTAGTTGTTATAGAAAAGCTGTAAAAATAAAATAATAAAAAATGCAGGAAGAAAACTTTTTTGATGAATCTAAGAAAGCTGTTGAAAAGTACCTTGAAGACAGGATACTGTTGCTCAAGCTTCAGTCAGTTGAAAAAATATCCGTACTTGTATCTTTGATGTTTACCGGTTTGCTGGTTGCTTTATTAGGTTTCTTTGTTTTATTCTTCATTAGTATTATGGGTGGCTACTATTTTGCCGGTTTAACCGGAAGTTTATTTTTAGGTTTTGGTATTGTGGCAGCCATATATATTATTTTGTTGATTCTTGTAATCGTGTTGGGGAAAAAACACCTCACTGTATTTATCACAAACCTGGTAATAAAAATTTTCTTTGACCAAAATACTGATAACGATGACACAAAATAACAAAGACCTTTCGCATATAGATAGTATGGATGAGCTTAAAGCTGAAATAAGAAATGTTGGTTCAAGAATAAAGCAGCAGGAACGCGATTTAAATGAAAGGTTAGCAAGGTTGCCCCATGAAACCATAAAAGCAACAGTAAGCAAAGTTGTGCCTTCATTCATAAGTAGTTTTCTGCCTGGTAAATCAATAGGCATTATTACGGGTGTTATAGGCTTATTACTAGGCAAAGGAAATTTTGAAAATGGAGGCTGGAAAAATAAAGCTATTGATATGGCCAGGCAGGTAAGTCTATATGCCGCTGCAAAAACAATATTTACGCTTTGGAGAAAACGTAAAAGAGTATCGGACAAAGCTCCTGGGTAAATAGCAGGGAAGACTTTTTGCAATACTTAATAACAAAATACAAGTACAACAAATGTGTTCGCTGTATTTCGCTTTGCTCAATATAGCTCCGGCAGTTGAAGGGTGCGATCCCGAAATGAATTTGGGACAGGCTGTCACGCTACGCTTAAATGTCGCCATGAAAGGGGAACTGTGAAACGAGCGTGGCAACGGAACTTTAATGTATGTTCAAATGCCTGGTTCATAAAAAATACTGCACATTTTATGCGGTACACATCATAATATATAAAGCAACTTATTTAAATCACCTTTTCTGCGGTTTAAAAAAATTCTATATAAATCATTAAAGATTACGGGCTGGATATTGGCAGGCATCATCTTTCTGTTGGTGCTTGTTCTTATTTTAATACAAGTACCAGCCGTGCAAAATTTTGCAAAAAATAAGGCGGTAAGTTATCTGCAGGATAAGATTAAAACCAAGGTGGAGATCGGTAAATTAAGTATTGATTTCCCTAAACAAATCGTACTTGAAAAGGTGTATTTCGAAGACCAGCAAAAAGATACACTTCTGGCTGGTGAAAAAATAAGATTGGATATTTCTTTATTCAAATTGCTCAGCAACACTGTAGAAGTAAACTACGTTTCACTTGATGGAATAAGGGCGAATATTTACAGGAAAGGAACAGATACTTCCTTCAATTTTGATTACATAATAAAAGCATTTGTATCAGAAGAAAAGAAGCAGGTGGTTAAGGATACCACCGCAGGTATGAAGTTTAAGATTGCCAAAATTGAACTGAATAAAATACTTGCTACCTATAAAGATGATGTTACCGGAAATGATGTGTATTTCTACCTGGGAAAGTTTGAAACCAGGATAGATAAATTTGATCCGGAGCATGCTGAATATGCAATTCCTGCTATTTCCGTTGCAGATATAACTGCACGCATAAAACAATATAAACCTTTGATCGAACCTAAAACACCCCTGCAGGTAGAAGCGGAAAGTAATAAACCTGTACAAACCAAACTTGATCTCGGTACACTGAATCTTAAAAATATAAATCTCAATTACACAAATGATATTTCTGTATTAAGCGCTCAATTAAATCTAGGAGAATTAATTACAGAGTTCGGCAAAATGGATCTTGCAAAACTTTTTATTCCATTGAAAAAATTACAACTCAATAATACTCTCTTAAAAGTTGTAATGGGCAAGTCTGCGGCTTCTGCAGTGGCTGCAAAAGAAATTGAAAAGCATGCTGCGGCACAAGCCAACAATCCATGGCAAATTGCTATGAACAATGTAAGCTTTAGTAATAATGAAATTCAATTTGATAATAATAATAATAATCCTGTTGCAAAAACCGGGATGGATTACAGCCACCTGCACATAAAAGACTTAATGGTTAATGCAGACAGTCTAAACTTTACACCAGCTATTTATAAAGGAAATATTCAGCAAATTGCTTTTAATGAAAAGAGCGGGTTTAATTTACAAAAGCTTCAAACCAATTTCTTTTACAGCGATAAGGAAACCAAGCTGCAAAACCTTTTATTGCAAACCGATAAAACAGTTTTGCGGGATCATATTTTATTACAATATCCATCCATAAGTACAATTGCAGATAAACCCGGTGAAATTTTTATTGATGCCAATTTAAACCAGTGTAAACTCGCTGTAAAAGATATACTCACTTTTGCACCAATGCTTGCAGCAAATTTAAAAGGTAATGAGCAGGCAATATTTGCATTGAATGGAAGTGCGAAAGGGTTTGTAAAAGATATAGCGATTCCAAATTTCGAGTTAAGCGGTTTGGGCAGTACTGCGGTGCAGTTAGCTGGTAACATTAAAGGCTTACCCGATGCAAAGAATGCCTGGTACAATCTTCAGCTTACAAAATTTGTAACAACAAAAAAAGATATTGAAAACCTGGCTCCCAGGAATTCAATCCCTTCAACGATCCGGATACCTGAAAGGCTTTCAGCCAAAGGATTTTTCAAAGGCACTATGAAAGATTTGACAGCTAAACTAAGCACACAAACTACCAATGGCAATGCGGATATTACCGGTTCAATAAGCAATAGCGGTAAATCCTACACAGCAAAAATTTTATTAAATAAACTTGATCTTGGGTATCTTTTAAAACAGGAAGATAATTTAGGCAAAATCAGTCTTGAAGCAAATGCAAATGGCAGTGGGTTCGACTATAAAACAATGACCGCAACTCTGCATGCAAAACTGCTTGAAGGCGAAATAAAAAAATACACCTATAAGAACTTATACCTTGATGCATCAGTTGCAAAAGGAAATGCTGTTGTTGAGTCTTCAATTAAAGACCCATACATCAGTTACTTATTAAAAGCCACCGCTGATCTAAAGAATAAATACCCAGCTGTACAAATGAACCTACAGCTCGATACGCTTAACCTTTTAGCGCTTCATTTACTTGCAGACAGTTTGCAGCTAAGCGGTATTTTAAATGCTGATTTTGCCAATACCGATCCTGATGCATTGCAAGGCAATCTTAAAATTTATAACCTGGCTTTGAATAGCAACAATAAGAATATTAGTACCGATACCATTACCCTGGTGGCAGCCAATTCAAAAGACTCAGGTGTACGCATAAACCTGCACGCAGAGATGGCTGATATAGACTTGAATGGAGATTATAAGCTTACAGAAGTAGCAAAGGCTTTGCAACATACCATTAACCGCTATTACAATATTCCAGGTTTTAAAGACACTTTATTTACAGCACAGCAATGGCAAATGAATGTGCATTTGCGGCCTTCTGCGGTAGTATTGCAATTAATGCCTGAATTAAAAGGGACCGATACCATTGGAGCGAAAATCAGTTTCAACAGCGAACAAAATAATCTTGATCTTTCCATTACAGCGCCTAAAATTCAATATGGAGAACAGGCGATTGAACAATTAAGTGTAACTGCTTCTTCAGATGATAAGCAACTTAACTACAAACTGAATGTAAATAAAGCCGGTAGCAAAAGCGTTCAGTTATATAAGACTTCCTTAACGGGTAGTGTCGCCAATAATATATTAAACACATCCTTGCTGGTAAAAGATAAAAAGGAAACCAATCGTTACCAGTTTGCAGCTACGTTAAAACAGGTAAGCAGCGGAATTAGATTTGCACTTAAACCCGACAGTCTTTTGCTCGACTATGAAAAATGGCAGGTAAGCAACGATAACTTTCTGCAATACGATTCAACAGGTATTATTGCGAACAACTTTCTTTTAAGTAATAAAGATCAATCTCTGCGCATCAATAGTGCCACAACATACACACAAGCTCCTTTAGAAGTGGCGTTCAAAAATTTCAGTATTCATACACTTACTTCTTTTGCTGAGCAGGATTCTTTGTTTATGGATGGCATTATTGACGGCACCGCAATAGTAAAAAATGCAACTGCCAATCCGGTTTTTACTTCTGATCTCCATATCAAAAACTTTACGTATAAAAAAGATACTGTAGGTAATATTTCAGTAAAAGTTGACAACGAAACAGCCAATGCTTTTAATGCAAATGTAAAAATCGAAGGCAATGGAAACGATGTGCAGTTAGCCGGAAAATATTACACAGGCGAAAGTAAAATGGACCTTCAGTTAAATATTGGCAGTTTAAATCTTGCTACAGTAAAACCTTTTGCATCAACACAATTAAAGGATGCAGGTGGTAATTTAAAAGGTAATATCACTATTGCAGGAACCCTTGATAAACCCGCCGTAAACGGCAATGTTCATTTTGAAAATTCGTTTATTGTACCAACAGTTTTAGGCGAACGCTTTACACTTCCAAATGAAAAAATTGCAATAAGTTCTCAAGGAATCAACTTTAATAAATTTACGTTGGTAGATTCTGCCGGCAACAAAGCCATCATCAATGGTGATGTACTTACAACCGATTTTAAAAATTATAAATTTGCTATTGATCTTAACGCCGATGATTTTAATCTCATTAATTCCACCCAGGCAGACAATTCATTGTTTTATGGCAAATTCAATACCGATGCAAGGATAAAGCTGAGCGGTGATATGCAGGCACCTGTTGTTGATGCAAACATTAGGGTAAACAAATCCACCGCATTCACTTTAATACTGCCAACCGACAATCCTGAAGTTCAAGAACGGGAAGGTGTAGTAAATTTTATTGATATGGATGCACCGAAAGACACACTCCATAAAATTAATTTTACCGATACACTCATTAATACAGCCGCACTTGCAGGTATGAATTTATCTGCCATAATTGAAACAGATACCGCCGCACTGTTTACTTTGGTAATTGATGAGCGCACAGGCGATGCACTTAATTTAAAAGGCAAAGCAGATCTTGCAGCAGGAATTGATGAAAGCGGTAAACTAAGCCTTACCGGCAACTACGAAATTGAAAAAGGTTCTTACCAGTTGTCCTTTAATTTTTTAAAAAGAAAATTCGATATACAGAAAGGAAGCGTGATTACCTGGACAGGAGACCCTACTTCTGCAACCGTTGATATAGCTGCATTGTACGAGGTAAAGGCACCACCTATTGATCTGGTAGAAGCGCAACTCTCCACAGCAGACTTAATCAGGTACAAGCAACGCATTCCCATTCAGGTGTTCCTTAAAATGAAAGGGGAATTATTAAAACCGCAAATAACATTTGATATCGTTTTACCCGCCAGTGAAGTATCGCAATGGCCGGTAGTTGATGGCAGATTAACGCAATTGCGTACCGATGAATCTGAATTAAACAAGCAGGTTTTTGCATTGCTTTTACTCAACCGTTTTGTAGGAGAAGATATTACAAAAAGCGCCGCAGGCAGTACCACTACAGCCACCCTGGTAAGGCAAAGTGTTAGCAGCATCCTTGCCGATCAACTGAATAAAATTGCCGGCAGTTTAATAAAAGGTGTTGATATAAATTTTGGCATCAATTCGGAAGATGATTATACAACAGGGGCTCAGCAAACACGCACCGATCTTACCGTTGGAGTGTCAAAATCCCTGCTGAACGACCGCATTAAAGTTAGTGTTGGCAGCAACTTTGCATTAGAAGGTACAACCAATACAAACCAGGCCGCATCTACCATTGCAGGCGATGTGTCGGTTGATTACCAGGTAAGTAAAGATGGCCGCTACATGCTGCGTGCTTACCGTAAAAATAATTACGAAGGTGTAATAGAAGGCCAGGTAATTGAAACAGGTTTAACCTTCATTTTTACATTGGAATACGATCAGTTAAAAGAATTGTTTAAAAAGAAAGACCAGGCTTTAAAAGAAGACAGGAAAAAAGAAAAGCAGGAACATAAGCAAGAGAAACAGGCAAGTGAAAATAATTAGGAATTTTTTGGGCCGGGCAGTAGAACATGAATGAAGCTGCTGTTGCGTCGCACACTTGTATGTTCGGATTATAATTGAGCAACGCGAAGTAATCAAAACAACGTGCGTCATTTCGAAGGAGGTACGACTGAGAAATCTCATACTCGTTGCAACAGATTTCTCAATACGTTCGAAATGACGCACAGGATGCTAAATGATGCCATGGATTCCGAACGTACACGAGTGCGACGCAAGGAACGATGAAAAAAGAACCAATGCATGGCTCAAAATAAAAATTATTAAATTAAGGAATGAATTGGATTAAACACATAGCTGGCCTTCTACTGATCTTATTTGCATGCTCCTGCAATGTAACCAAACATATACCCGAAAACGACGCATTATACGACGGATCAACCATTAAAATAAAACCGGTAAACGACAGTATAAAGTTCGATTCAAAAGCAATTAAAGAAGAGCTGGATGCATTGCTGCGGCCCAAACCCAATGCATCTTTCCTTGGAATAAAATATAAGTTGGCCATCTACAACCTGGCGGGCACACCAAAAGGCAAAGGGTTGCGTTACTGGTTAAAAACAAAAGTAGGAGAACCGCCTGTACTCGGCAGCAGCGTGAACCTTGAAAAGAACCGGCAGATACTGGAGAACAGGGTTGAGAACAGGGGCTATTTTCGCAGCACTGTAACAGTTGATACAACTATAAAAAAGAAAGAATTAAAAGTTACTTACACAGCCAGTTTAAACCCACAATACAAAATACGTAACTTAACTTATGTTATCGATTCAACGCCATTGGGCAGGCAGTTGCGAAACCTCTCGAAATTTTCTTTTTTAAAACCGGGTAATCCTTATGACCTCGACGTAATTAAAGCAGAAAGGGAAAGAAACGACGGGCGTTTAAAAGAGCGTGGCTTCTATTTTTTTAACCCTGATTTTTTAATCATAGATGTTGATTCAACCGTAGGCAACCACCAGGTTGACATGTATGTAAAAATAAAAAAGGAAACACCTGATAAAGCGGAACATATTTACCGCATCAATGATGTAATTGTTTACGCAGACTACAACCTGGTTAACGATACTGCGGCTATTTCAGCAAAAGAGCAGGCAGTTAAATACGACTACTATTACATCTATGATCCGGATAAAAAATTCAATCCCAAAGTATTCAGCAGAACGTTGGTGTTTAAACCCGGTGATCCTTATAACAGAACAGCGCACAACCTTTCTTTAAACAGGCTGGTAAGCCTTGGGGTTTATAAATTTGTAAGGGCCCGGTTTCAGGAAACAGATACAACAAAAGTTCCCACACTTAATGCATTTTACTATTTAACTCCTGCGCCCAAAAAATCATTGCGGCTGGAGTTATCGGGGCTTACAAAATCGAACAACTCTACCGGTACGGAGCTTTCACTAACCTGGCGCAACCGGAATTTTTTAAAAGGCGCAGAACTCTTTTCTGCAAAGGTTTTTGGCGGCCTGGAAAAGCAGGTATCTGCACAACAGCCTGCTATTAATACTAACCGTTTAGGCGTTGAATTTAATTTGCTGGTTCCGCGTATTATTGCGCCGGTACGCTTTAATACCAACAGTAATTTTGTACCGCAAACAAAGGCTACAATTGGCTACGAATTGTTTCAACGAAACACACAGTATACGCTCACTTCTGCAAAAGCGAGCTTTGGATATATATGGAAACAAGATGTACGCAAAGAACACCAGCTTGATATTATTTCTCTCAACTACGTCCAGCCAACATCTGTTACAGCAAGTTTCCAGGATTCACTTGATCATAATATTACATTGGCCCGTAGTATTGAAAAGCAATTCATCATCGGCTCAAATTATAATTTCAATTACAACTCGCAGGCAAGGCCCAACATTAAAAAGAATAATTTTTATTTCAATGGCAACCTCGATCTGTCAGGAAATATTTACGGGCTGTTATCTGGTGCCAATGTAGAGAGCGGTAATCAAAAAGGGATTTTTGGTACAGCATTTTCACAGTACATCCGCACCGAAATTGATTTCCGCCATTATCTTAAAACGGGTAAAAAAAGTATGCTCGCAAGCCGTGCTCTTGCAGGTATTGGATATGCCTATGGCAACAGCGCAACACTCCCTTTTATAAAAGCATTTTTTGCCGGAGGAACCAACGATATCAGGGCTTTCAGGGCAAGGTCGCTTGGCCCGGGAAGTTATTATGCAGGCAATGCAGCGGTAGTTGGTTTTCTGCCAGATCAGCCCGGCGATGTAAAGCTCGAACTCAACACAGAATTCCGCACAAAACTATTCTCTGTTTTCTACGGTGCCGTTTTTGTTGATGCAGGAAATATATGGTCGCTGAAAGAGAACCCGCAAACACCGGACGGTAAATTCACCAGTAAATTTTTAAACGATTTTGCAGTGGGTACCGGCGCAGGTTTGCGCATCGATATAAGCTTTTTCGTACTGCGTTTAGATGTTGCGTTCCCCATACGCAAACCTTATATAATCGAAGGGTCAAAATGGGTTTTACAAGATGTAAGTTTCGGCAGCAGCGACTGGCGTAAACAAAACCTGGTGTACAATCTTGCTATTGGTTATCCTTTCTAAATTAAAAGACCTGAGCGGAGCCGAAGGATTAGCCGGGCATTGGTAATGCAATGAAGCTTCTGTTGTGTCACTCACTTGTGCGTTCGGATTATTACTGAACTTTTACCGAAGCGAAAATTGGAGCGGATGTTTTAAGCGAAGGAAAGAAAAGCCGCAAGGTATTATCCCGCAGATGTAGGTTAAATACTTTTGTAATCTTAAAGTATTTTACACAATCAACGCCGCGCATTCACTCAACAGTTTTTCTTTATTTACTGCAACGGTGCCTACTTCCTCGCAAACAAGCCCGCCTGCAAGGTTGGCAATCTGCGCCGCAAGGGTAATATCTTTTGTAGCAGCATAAACGAGTGAAGCAACAGCAATTACTGTATCGCCTGCCCCGCTTACATCGGCAATACTGCGCATGTGCGATGGGATGATCTTTGCAAAGTTGCCTTTTTGAATATACACACCTTTCTCAGAGAGCGTAATCAATGAAATGCGGTGCTGTAATATTTGATGTAACTCCTGGTGAATGTTTTTGAGTGATTGTTCGGTTACTTCATCGAAGAGCATGTTGAGGCCTTCTTTTACCTCTTTAAGATTTGGCTTAAAAATATCAACCCCGGTGTAAGAGAAGAAATTTTTACGCTTGGGGTCAACGGTTGTAACAATATTATGTTCTTTGCAATAAGCAATCATTTTTTTAATAAGGGTTTCGGTAAGTACACCTTTATTATAGTCTTCAAAGATTACCAATGCGGGTTGGTAGCGTTTTGCAAAAGAAGTAAAATTGTTGAAAAGTAATTGTTCATCATCTTCCGAAATATTATCGGTTACTTCGGAATCGAGGCGCATCATTTGCTGGTTGCGGCTGATGATGCGGATCTTATTGGTTGTAATACGTTCACTGCTTTTAATGATATACTTTGTATCAATATGTTCTGCCTGTAGTAAACCCATCAGTATTTCAGCATCATCATCATCGCCGGTTACAGAAAACAAGGTGGTTTCTGCACCAAGCGAAACGGTATTCAATGCTACATTACCTGCACCGCCAATACGTTGCTCCCTTTTATGCATGGCCACTACCGGAACAGGCGCTTCTGGTGAAATACGTTCTACCCTGCCCCACCAGTAAGTATCGAGCATTACATCGCCTATTACGGCAACTTTGATGTTAGAAAAATCGTTAAACAGCTTCGCGAAATCCATAACAATGATTTTATATGCCGGGCACTTTCATAAAAATGCCCGGCTGTTGAAAGCTTAGTAAAGTTAATACTGTACAAGTGTGCGATCCCGAAATAAATTCGGTCCCGAAATACTTCGGGATGCCACGCTTCGCTTAAATGTCGCCATGAAAGAGGAACCGTGAAACGAGCGTGGCAAGGAACGCTTAATTGAAATTATTAAGCCCGGCTCAAAAAAATTACACCTTCCTGTTTGCCACTGCAATATAATACAACGGAATGCCAGCAAGTGTTATAAGCAAACCTGGCCATGTATAACCGCTTTTAAAAAATATAAGCAACACGCAAAATGATACGCCCATTAAAATATAAATGGCGGGCAGCACGGGATACCCGAATGCTTTATATGGCCTTTCGGCATCGGGCATTTTTTTGCGCAGAATAAAAATACCCGCAATGGTGAGTACATAAAAAATTACAACGACAAAGGAAACCATATCGAGCAGATCGCCATACTTGCCGCTTAAGCATAAAATGGAAGCTACCAGGCATTGCGCCCATAAAGACCATGCAGGCACTGCATTTTTATTTAATGTTCCGGCATTTTTAAAGAACACGCCATCTTTTGCCATGGTATAATAAACCCTTGCCCCGGCGATGATCAACCCGTTGTTGCAGCCAAATGTAGAGACCATGATGAGTACCGCAATTACGTAAGTGCCCACGCTGCCGAAAATATTATTGGCGGCGGCAACTGCTACCCGGTTTTGCGGCGCATAAGCTATTTCGCTTACAGGCAGCACAGACAAATACATGAGGTTGCAGCTAATATAAATTACAGTAACAATCAACGTTCCGAGGAAAAGGCTTAAGCCGATATTTTTCTTGGGGTTTTTTATTTCGCCTGCAATAAAAGTTACATTGTTCCATGCATCGCTGCTGAAGATGGAGCCTACCATTGCACTGGCCATTGCACCCAGCATGGCAACACCCATTACAGGTTGCCAGGAAATAATATCTGTACCATTGGGTGTGGTTTGTTTGGTGGCTTTCATCATGCTCCATGCATCGCTCCAGTTAAGGCTCCATATTTCTGATTTGGCAGCAAAAAAACCGAAAATAATCAAGCCGAATAATGCCAGTAGTTTGGTAGAAGTAAAAATATTCTGTATCCATTTACCACCTTTTAATCCTTTGGTATTGGTATAGGTTAGAAACACAAGAAGTAAAATGGAAACCAACTGTGCGGGGTAAACTTTGAATGAGCCCAGCGCAAAAATGATATTCTCATCTTTTAGCTCAAGAACCGGGAAAAAATATCCGGCAAACTTGCTGAAAGCCACCCCCACAGCAGCCATGGTACCGGTTTGAATAACGGCGAAAAAACTCCAGCCATATAAAAAAGCAATCAGTGGATTGTATGCTTCTTTAAGATAAACATATTGTCCGCCAGCTTTAGGAAACATGGCGCTGAGTTCACCATAACTTAATGCAGCGGTTAAGGTCATAAAACCTGTGAGGCCCCATGCAAGTATCAGCCAGCCTGCAGAGCCGAGGTCTTTAAGCATATCGGCGCTTACAATAAAAATACCCGAGCCGATCATGCTGCCGGCAACAATCATGGTTGCATCTAAAAGTCCGAGCGATGGTTTAAATGACGATGAGGTTTCTTGCATAATGCTGGTTTGTTTAAAAGTCTTATGCCCTGTTTACAATTTATTGAGGCTAAAAAAACCCCGTTGTTTTTACAACGGGGTTTGAAGATATAAAAATATGTTTGAAGTTTATTTGATCTTCGTTTTTTGGTAAGCTTCATTAAGGCCTTTTACCACATCGGGGGTTATATCTCTTACAGTATCTTTATAATAGAGATAATCACTTTCGTTCGACGCAAAAACAAAAGCAAAACCTTTGGCGGCGCAGTATGTTTTAAGAAAATCCTGTATGGCCATTTTTACTGCCTGTAGTTTCTCTGCAGATTCAGCCTGCATTTCCTGCCCTAAACTTTGTTCTGTTTCACTGTAGTCGTTTTGCAGTTTGCCCAGAGCCTGCTGGTATTCGCTTTGCTGATTCTGCGTCATACTCGGGCCTTTTTGCTGGTATTCTTTTAATTTATTCAGGTAGTTGCTCTTAATTTTATTCAGCTTCTCTGTGTTTTGCTGGTCTTTTTTTGTGAGAATATCCCTGATCTCTTTATAATAAACATAATTTTCCTGTAACGAATCAAGTTCAAAATAAGCCACTTTAAAAGCATTAAGTTCTGCCTTTTTACTGGTTTCTACTTTATGCTGGTCTTCGGTTATGTAACTGTAATGCAGGTAAAAAAGGTAAGCAACGGCTGCAACCAATAACACATTTACGATTATTAAAACTTTTTTCATCAACAGGTTTTAAGGCGGTGAAGGTAAATTTATGGTTAAATAAAATTTGTTAAAAGAATTGTAAGAGGGGAATATTTAGCGAATTTAAAAATACATTTTTTAACCCAGGTTTTGAATAAGAATGAGGCTTTTCTTGCCACGCTCGGTTCACAGTTCCTCTTTCATAGCAGCAAAAGCTCAGTAGCTTTTATGAGCGTATTTCGGCTTTGCTTAATATTCAAAGGATCGCATACTTGTGTTATAAAATAAATTCAGGCTTTCAACAGCCGGTACACCCGTGTGTAAAAGCCTGTATAAAAGTGCGGTTTTTTCAATAAAAAAGATACAGTCTTTTACGGCTGTATCTTTTTTATTAAAGACCATATTTTAATTTAAGCAGGCGTAAGGTATTGCGCATATGAGTAGCCTTCCTCGCCAGCATCTGTTCTAACCAGCCACCATTGATCGCTGGATTTGCTTACCAATGTTACAATTTCATTGTGTGCAGCTTTGCCCACAATCGGCTGGTCGGTGCCCGGCCCTTTTCTAATATTCAGGTTTGATGATTGTGTAACTACCTTAAGTTTGGTACCTTCAATAAGGCCGGTAACATTTATGTTCATTACAAGGTCTCCTGCACGAAAGTCAGGATCTATTTTATTGTAAATATCCCATAACCGGTCTTTTGCAGCGCCGCCTGGTGCATCGCCGTCAATATACAACACACCATCCTGTTCGCGTACCTGCAGGTTTGTAACACCTGATGCAGTTGCAGCATCTGTTAGTTCTTTGTATTTATCCTGTAGTGCCATTGTTTCTTCCTCCTTAATTATTTAATGACAAGCTGATTGTCGATTTTTTTAGGTTTCAAAGTATTGAGCGACATCATGAGTGTTTTAAGATCGGCCTTTTTAATTTCGCCGGTAAGGGTTATTACCCCGTCTTTTACATCTGCTTTTACACCGGTAAAATCTTTAATGGCATCGGTTACACCTTTTGTAAGCGGATCATCGGCAGCAATTACTACAGGTGCTGCGGGCGGCGGCGGGGGTGGCGCAACCGTGCAATTGTTAACCACAGACTTTACACCAGCAACGCCTTTTGCCACCGTTTCGCACATTGCTTTGGTTGCATCGTCTTTTACTTCGCCGGAAAGTGTTACTACGCCGTCTTTAACATCGGCAGTCATACCAGACATATCTGGCATAGCCTGCATTTGTTTTGTTACAGCCGCTTTAATGTCAGCGTCTTTTGGCCCGCAAGATGAGAGTGTAGCGGCAATCATCGTGGCAGATGCCAGTACAATAAGATAATTTAAAATACTTCTTTTCATAGACAATTTTTTAATGAAAAAGAAAGATACAGGTTTTAAAGTACCCGCACAATTCTTAAAAATATTTTCTTTGCCGGGATATTAAAAAAGTAATGAACAGTGAACAACGAACAGTGAAAAATCAAATGCACCTTGCTGCCCTTTCTTCCAAACCCCGCCTGAAGCGGGGCAAGCTGTACAAGTGTGCGACGCAAGAGGCGATGCCATGAAAAATAATTGCAGGGCCAATAAATTTTTGTGTCAAAGTTTAAGCAACAACCTGCTTTTCAAGGTTCATGATCTGCTCAAATAATTTCTCGTATTGCTCTTCTGCAACAGCAATTTTTTGCTGAATATTTTTATGGTCTGTTTCTATTTGCCTGAATTTATTTTGATCTGCATAGTTTGCCGGCTTAGAAAGTTCCAGTTCAATTTCGGCCTTATTTTTATTCAACTGGTTTATTTGTTCTTCCAGTTTATTAAACTGTTTTTGTAATTTTTCAAGTTCTTTTTTCTGTTCTTTGTTTTGCTGTGTAACGATTGCCAGCTGTGGCTTTGCAACAACAATCGGTTTTTCCTTTTCCTCTTTCACTTGTTGCTGGGCTGCGGCTTTTTCTGATTTTTCTTTACGCTCTTTCCAGTCAACCCATTCTTCATACCCGCCTTTAAAAACTTTTATTTCGCGGTCAACAATCTCCCAAATAGTGTTTGCTGTTTTTGAAATAAAATAGCGGTCGTGACTTACCAAAATTGAAGTGCCTTCATATTTATTCAATGCTTCGGCAAGCAGTTCCACACTGTGCATGTCGAGGTGGTTGGTAGGTTCATCCAACATCAAAAAATTGCCTTTACCCGTAATAACTTTTGCAAGTGCCACCCTTGCTTTTTCACCACCACTCAGTATCTTGATTTTTTTATCCGTATCATCGCCACTAAACAAGAAACAACCCATTAAAGAACGCAGCTCCAATTCGTTTTTACCACTGCCACATTCTTTCATTTCATCAAGAATGGTGTTGTTAATATTCAAAGCTTCCAACTGGTGCTGGGCGTAAAAACTTTCATCAACATTATGGCCCCAAACCCTTTCACCTTCGAATGGTTCAGTGCCTGCGATCATGCGCAGCAGCGTAGATTTTCCTTTACCGTTAGCACCGATCAATGCAATTTTATCGCCGCGGTTTATTTCTGCTTCGGCGTTTTCTACAATTGTGTTTGCTCCGAATTTCTTTGTTGCATTTTTAAGCGTTGCAATTATTTTTCCCGGTTGTTTATCTACTTTAAAACTGATGCGCAGGTTGGGGCGTTCTATTTCTACCTGTTCAACTCTTTCCAGTTTATCAAGCTTCTTCATTATGCTCTGTGCCATTGCTGCTTTGCTTGCTTTAGCCCTAAAACGTTCTACCAGGCGTTCATTTTGTCTTATATAATCCTGTTGATTCTCATAAGCCCGCTGCTGCATTTCTATACGCAGTTCTTTTTCAGTGGCGTAATAATCATAGTTACCGTTGTAAATATGCAGCTCCTGCTGGTAAACTTCCACGATCTTATTTACCATGCGGTTCAGAAAATATTTATCGTGGCTTACAATCACAACGCTGCCTTTATAGTGCAGCAGGTATTTCTCCAGCCATTCAATCGAGGGAAGGTCAAGGTGGTTGGTAGGTTCATCCAGTAAGAGCACATCCGGTTGCTGCAGAATCATTTTAGCCAGCAACACACGCATGCGCCAGCCTCCGCTGAATTCTTTGTACGGCCTTTGCAAATCTGCATTTGGAAAGCCAAGCCCCTGCAATACCTCTTCAGTTTTATGATGAATATTATACCCGCCTAAAATTTCCAGTTCGTGCAGTTTATCTGAGTATTCGTGCAGCAACGCTTCTTCATCGCCTTCGCCTGTAAAAGAAGGATGTTCCATTTTTTTGCCCAGCGCTTCAATTTCTTTCTCCAGTTGCTTTACCTGCTCAAATGCACCCATTGCCACTTCAAGAATGGAATCGTTGGTATCGAAACTCAGCAGGTCCTGGTGCAGGTAACCAATGGTGGTATCGCGGCTTTTTTCAACCGATCCCGATGAGGGCTGGTATTCGCCTACCAGTAATTTAAGAAGGGTTGATTTGCCGGTTCCGTTGTAGCCGATAAGGCCCACGCGGTCGCCGGGAAGTATATGCCAGGTAGCATCCTGCACAATTACACGGGCACCAAATTCGAACGTAATATTGTTGAGTCCTATTAACATGATTTTTAAAAATTCTGCGCAAAACTAATTGAAACAGGAAAAGTAAACGCATAAGATTTTCAGGCTGCAAAAAAGCTGGCGTAAATGCTTGCTCTGTTAGAAATAAAAGGCAGTTTATGAACCGGGCGTATGGGAATTTCTATGAAGCATTGTTGCGTCGCACACTTGTACGGTTGGATTATATATTGAGCATTAACAGCCCTGCAAAATATATTGGTGTATTAATTATGCAACACAACCATTTTTTGCAAGGCGGTTTAGTTCGTTTATTTTTGAGAGTACGGCAATTATTATGAATGTTAGAAAACCACTATATAGAATTTGTGAATACTGTAAGTGTATGCTTAGGGTTGAAAATTATAGCCAACACTTGGATAGAGTTCACAAAACGCAAATCGAGGCGCGACATAGAAGTAACAATAATAAATCCGAGGAAGTCGAAATTCTTGAACTCATTTGGGATGACATCGATTTTGGAAAGGATTGCCTTAAGTTTAAATCATCCAGATTAAATAAAATTATACAACCTTTTCCTCACGAAGGATTAATCGAAGGCCTTAATTTAATAAAGCAAGAATATTTTCAAAAATTGGTGTTCAAAATAGCAGTATCAAATGGGAAAATTATTCCCGAAAACTCAAAAGGATTAAATAACCTGTTTGACAAGATTGAGGTAGCAAAAGCATACTATTCTTTTAAACGACCTAGTCAAAAAAACAAATTTTTTACGACAGAAAAGCTATCCAATAATGATATACTAGATTTATTTAAAGAGGCTTTTGACAAATCTGAATACATAAAATATTTGGCAAAAAAACAGCGGAAAAATTCCCTTAAACTTATTCCGATAATTGAATACATTAATAACAAGTATGAAGAAGCTTTTCTTTTTAGGTATAAAGTAAGACAAAATTCTATTTTGTTGGTTTGGGAAAACGTAAACGATGGACGGGCATCACATCTGTTTGAATACTGTATTTCTGAGGAAGGCAAGGTATTAAGAGAAATAAAGTATTTTGTTAACAGGGATGATTTAATTAACAAGCGAAGCGGTTTACATTCACAAACTGCAGAAGTATCACAAACTAAATACGCCCTAAAATATAAAGGCCATATTAAGCATAATAGCCTCAAAGAGTACATAACAAAATTAGATAAGATCATTTGTTAAAGCAGCTAACATTGGCTTCAAGCACTTGTGCAGCACTAAGTCACCGCTGTTTATTTTCACCGTAATCCTTCGCTTAAATCTTTTTGTGTTAACGGTCATTTTTTCTTTCAATTTTAATAAGCTGTTTTTCAAATTACCAATTTTTGGTAACTTTATTTAAAATTTAAAAAATATGGGGCGAAACACATCTATATCGCTTGGGAACCATTTTGAAGATTTTGTTGACGATAAAGTTTCTAGCGGACGATTTAAGAATGCAAGTGAGGTGATACGTGCCGGGCTTCGTTTACTGGAAGAGGAAGAAAGCAAAATTGTAGCATTAAAAAAAGCCATTGACGAAGGCTTTGAAAGTGGATTGGCTAAAAACTTTAATGCAAAAAAGCACCTCGAAAAACTAAAAGCCGCCAAACGAAAAAATGGCTAATTATATTCTTACCAATAAAGCGGTTGAAGATTTATCGGAAATCTGGGATTATACATTTGAAGCCTGGTCAGAAACACAGGCTGACAGATATTATTATATGCTTCTTGACTCTTGCCAGGAACTGGCTGATGAAAAAGTGCACGGCAAAAATTATCCTGAAGTGAGAGAAGATATTTCAGGTTTTAGAGTGGGTTTGCATATCATCTTTTACAGAAAATTAAAAGGCAATAAAATTGAAATTGCCAGGATTCTTCACAGCAGAATGGATTTAAAAAGCAGAATGCAAGAATAAAAACCACCACTAACAGTGGGCCAGGCAATATGGTGTCTTGAAGGAAGTTCAATCGACTATTGTATAAAGCCTTTACTGTTAGCTGCCATTACATACAACTTTGACGAATTAATCAACTTAGATACAAGTGACATTTCAAATAGAACAAATACTTTTAATAAAGAACAAAGCTTATTTGCTAACAAGAAGTTTGAACGACAATATCAGATTTAAACTTTCTGACAATTCTTTATTAGGCGATTTTGAAATAGAAAATTGGTTTGACATACCAAAGGCTAAAGACGAAAATGGTAATTATAGAAAAGACAATTTCGCATTCGTACTCAAGAATGAACGTGATACAGAAAGAATAAAAGAAGGTGACATCTTAAAGCTTTCAGACGTTTATGTTGGAATAGTTGAATCATTTTATACTGTGTCGGGAGTAATAGGTTCAGTGTTAGAATGTGGGACGGGCATGCTTGACATCAACACAGTTTTAACCTACAATGAAAAGAAATGGAAAATCACTAAAAACAATCTGCTTATTGGCAGACAGAAAGACACTGAACTTCAGAAAAGTGTAACTGAAAACTTTTGGTTTCTATATAATCTGGAACCGATTGGCCATACGACAAAACCAGAGGTTGGCAAAAAGTTACGAGTGATACAAAACGGCTGCTAATAAAGCATTGTGCAATTGGAACTTATGAATAGGGTCTTTCATCTCTCCGTTGCAAGCGTTGTAAACAGCACCTTCGCTTAAATCTACTACATAATAAAAGTTCAATAGAATATCCGAAAGTACAAGAGTGCGACGCAAGAAAAGCCTCATAGAAAATCTAAAGCCGGGAACATAAAAATGTATTTATAAATTATTGCAGTAAAAAATAGTTGGCAATTTTAAAATGATTTGTAAATTGAAGAAAATTAAAACGATTGCACTATGATAAAATTCAGCGAAATTAAAATGGGCGATTATGTAATGGCCGAATATGAAGGCCAGTTGCGCCGCGGCGAAGTAACACGCCTTAACGGTGATGAAAAGCAGGTTTGTGTAGAAACCGATGTACAGGAATTCTGGTACGAAACAGAACACCTTTTACCCATTGCTATTAACGACGAAGAGTTATTAAAACTTAATTTTTCGAAAGAAGCATTACCGGATGGAACCGTGAAGTATAAAAAAGGATCTTTCAGGCTGGTAATACCCGGCAAGGATAATTTTTCAACAGTTGATATGTGGTACAGAGAAGACAGGCGGCAACACCCCAATGTTCATTATATTCATCAGTTACAGAACCATTATTATCAAATGACCAAGGTTCATTTAACCAATGAAGTAATGGCTTAATCCAATCAAAACGTATTTTATAAGGCCATTCCCTTTAACAGGGGATGGTTTTTATTTTCTGCTATCTTCACAAAAAATATTTCATGCTTAAACGCAGTTGCCTGCCTGTAATTTTCTTTATTTTTTTTAGTTTTTTTTATGCTGGTGCGCAACGTTTTGGAGGCACCCCATCTTCGGTAAAATGGAAACAAATTAATACTGACACGGTACGCATTGTATTTCCTGCAGGCCTGGATTCCCTGGCACAACGCGTTGCATTGGTTACACACGATCTTCAAAAAAATTACACCCTTACTATTGGTAATAAAATAAGAAAAGTAAGTATTGTGTTGCAGAAAGATCTTACCCTTTCAAATGCCTATGTGGGTCTGGGGCCATACCGGAGTGAGTTTTATTTAATGCCCCCGCAAGATGCGTTTGAACTGGGCGCACAGAACTGGGCCGATAACCTGGCGATTCATGAGTTCAGGCATGTTCAGCAGTACAGCAATTTTAATATTGGTGTATCGAAAGCTTTGCGTGTTGTGTTTGGTGAAAACGGCCAGGCACTGGCAAACGCAGCCTCGGTACCAGATTGGTTTTTTGAAGGAGATGCTGTGTACAACGAAACCATGCTTAGTGCACAGGGGCGTGGCCGGCTGCCGCAATTTTTTAATGCCTATAAAAGTTTGTATTTCGAAAACAGGCATTACAGTTATATGCAATTGCGCAATGGTTCTTTTAAAAATTATATTCCGGGGCATTATGAATTGGGTTATTTATTGGTTGCTTACGGACGGGAGAAATACGGGGCTGATTTCTGGAAAAATGTAACACAAAATGCAGCGGCTTTTAAACCATTATTTTATCCGTTGCAGGGTGCATTAAAAAAAGCTTCGGGTATTTCTTATAACCAGTTTGTAGATGACGCTTTTGGGTTTTATCAAAGTCAATGGAATAAAGTTGACACAACGCTGCCTGTGGAATGGTTAACGGCAATACAAAAAAACAACCTGGTAAATTATCGTTATCCCTATGTAACAGCGGGTGGTTCTGTTATTGCATTAAAAACTTCCAATAAAAATATACCAACTATTTGCATGGTGCATGCTGATGGAAAGGAAGATAAGATTGCAGTAAGGGATATTGCGTATGATGATTACTTTTCTTACAATAATGGTAAAGTTATTTATGCGGCTTATCAGCCAGATGTTCGCTGGGGCAACAGGGATTATAGTTTAATAAAAGTTATAGACGTAATTAGTGGTGAAGAGAAAAAAATATCATCACATACCAAATATTTCTCTCCTGATATTTCTCATAATGGCAAATCAATTGCTGCCGTAGAAATGGAGCAGGGCTTACATTCTGACATCGTTTTATTGAATGAAGAGGGCGTTGTTACAAAAAGATTTACAGGCAACGGCAATACGATTTACTCCTATCCTAAATTCTCTGAAGATGACCAGTTTCTTTATGTAATTACAAGAAACGATAAAGGTGAAATGGGTATTGAAAAAAGAAACCTTATCAATGACAGCAATAGTACAGTACTTCCTGTTCAAAACCGTATTCTTGGTTTCCCTGTAGTAAAAGGCGATACGCTTTTATATAGTTGCTCCAACAATGGCCGCGATGAAATTTGGGCATTTATTAATGCCCAAAATAAAAATTATCGCCTGGCTTCGTATCAAACCGGGCTATACCAGGCATCAATTACAAGCAACGGTACATTGATTTCAAGTGCCTTTACCAGCAATGGTTACAGGTTAGCAAAACTAAATGCCCAATGGCAGCAAATAAGCAGCAGCGATACATTAACGAACCTCTATGTTACCAACCCTTTTAATCTAAAAGACAATGCTGTTTTATCATCACTCCGTCAGAAAGTATATACTGTAACAAAATATCCCAAACTGTTTCATCCTTTTAATTTTCACAGTTGGAACCCCTACCTGAGTAACCCTGATTATTCATTTAACATTTACGGCGAAAACGTTTTGAATACTTTACAAAGCCAGGTTTACTACAGTTACAATGCCAATGAAAAATACAATCGTATAGGCTACACCGCTGTATATGGCGGATGGTATGTGCAACCGGTACTGGATATTAACCAAACATATAAAAGAAATGGCCACCTGAACAGCGATACAACATTGTACTGGAATGAATTTAATGCTGCGGCCGGTGTGCGGTTGCCGTTGAATTTATCGGGTGGCAAACAGTTGCGCAACCTTTCGCTAACCACAACATACAACATTAATAATGTTCAATGGACCGGCTTTGCAAAACAGTTTCTACAGAACCTGAATTTTAATTATGTACAGGCAAAGCTTATTTATACTGGGCAAATACAAAAAGCAACGCAACAGATCTATCCAAGATGGGGCCAGGCTTTTGTTTTTCAATACAGGAATATTGTACAAAAATATACCGCGCATCAAATGCTGGCAAGTGGAACACTCTACTTGCCAGGTATTGGAAACACACACAATCTTGTTTTAAATGGTGCATACCAGGCCAGGGATACAGCCGGCGATTATGCGTTCACCAATAACTTTCCTTTTTCAAGGGGCTACGATGCAGTAGACCGTCCCCGGGTTTGGAAGGTGGGGGTTAATTATCATTTTCCACTGTTCTACCCGGATTGGGGATTCGCCAACCTCGTGTATTTCCGCCGCATTCGTGCAAATGCCTATTACGATTATTCCAGTACAAAAAGTTTAAAAACTGGTATCATTTCACAGTACAGATCTTACGGGGCCGAAATCTATTTCGACACCAAATGGTGGAACCAGCAATCCCTGATCTTCGGTATTCGTTATAGCAGACTTATCGATCATCAACTTGCCGGTTTACAACCCAACCAATGGCAAATAATTTTACCCGTTACCATTTTAAATTAGATTTTGTACCCGGCATTGGATATTTCATGGCATCTTCTCTTGCGTCGCACACTTGTGCTTTGGGAACAGCTATGAGCTTTTAGCTAAGAGCTTTTGTTTTTTGCTCATAGCCCGAAGCTCATGGCTCGTTGCTTGTGGCTTGTTGCTTCCTGTTACGAACGTACCAGTGTGCGACGCAACAAAAGCTTCGCAAAGTATCTGCTGATGGGCTTAAAAAAACAGATTGCAACTTTAAACGGGTAACAATTAGAGTGAAATTTCGAATAATTTCCATTTTCTTTGCCTTTCAGGCCTTTATTTAATGTTAGTTTACCCCATTTGTGGAAAATTTTCCTTTATTTTTTTCTTATTCCATTGCATTCTACTATCTTCGCGCTCCGAAAAAATTTATGTCAAAACAACCGTTGATTAAACAGGATGGAGTTATTTTAGAAGCTTTAAGCAATGCCATGTTCAAGGTAAAATTGCAGAACGGCCACGAAATATTAGCTACCATCTCGGGAAAAATGCGGATGAATTATATAAGAATTTTACCGGGAGATAAAGTAGGTGTAGAGATGAGCCCGTATGATTTAACAAGAGGCAGAATTATATTCAGGTATAAATAAATAGTTTGCAGCTTTGGCTGCTACTTTATAAAACAGGAAAACTTTACTAAAATGAAGGTTAGAGCATCCGTAAAAAAGCGCAGCGCAGATTGCAAAATTGTACGCCGTAAAGGCAAATTGTACATCATCAACAAAAAGAACCCGCGCTTTAAGCAGCGCCAGGGATAATAATTGCACGGTTCTGTCTGAAACTTGAAATCTAAAATTTTAAAATTGTAATATGGCTCGTATTGCCGGTATAGATTTACCCAAAAACAAAAGAGGCGAAATTGGTCTTACCTATATATTTGGTATTGGCCAGTCTACTGCACGTTATATTCTTGACAAGGCTGGTATCAGCTACGATAAGAAAGTGAATGAATGGAACGATGAAGAGCAAGGTGCTATACGTAACATCATTACAAATGAATTTAAAGTTGAAGGTCAGCTACGCAGTGAAGTTCAAACAAGTATCAAGCGCTTGCTTGATATTGCCTGCTACCGCGGACTTCGTCATCGTAAAGGTTTGCCGGTTCGTGGCCAGCGTACACGTACCAATAGCCGTACAAGAAAGGGTAAGCGCAAAACAGTTGCCGGTAAAAAGAAGGCACCTAAGAAATAAAACAAAAACATTGAGGATTTTACAAAATGCTCAATGTCTGTTTATAAAACCCGGTACAGTTTGGATCGCCAGGCAATAAGCATGGCAGGAGAATATACCGGTTCCCACAATTCGGGATTTTTTCATATAAAAGATTACCTCAAAAAAATCATGGCAAAAGCACAAAACACAGGAAAAGGCCAGAACAGCGCAAAGACTACGGCCAAAAAAAGGGTTGTAAAAGTTGACGTTTACGGCGATGCGCACATCAACGCTACTTTCAACAATCTTATCGTTTCCCTTACAAACAAGCAGGGACAAGTTATCAGTTGGTCATCTGCCGGTAAAATGGGATTCAGAGGTTCAAAGAAAAATACACCTTACGCAGCTCAAATGGCGGCCGCAGATGCAGCTAAAGTTGCAATAGAAGCAGGTTTGAAAAAAGTAGATGTTTACGTAAAAGGCCCCGGTGCCGGACGCGAAGGTGCTATTCGTTCACTTGCACAAAACGGTATTGAAATTACAATGATAAAAGACGTTACCCCTTTGCCACACAATGGCTGCCGTCCTCCAAAGAAAAGAAGGGTGTAGAAAATTTAAGAAGTACGATTTTAGATTTACGATTTATTGTAGTTCTTAAATCGTAAATATTTATAACCGGGTGCATCATTCATTTTAGATTTTTAATAATGCTGCATCGTCACTAAAAAATCAAAAAAATAAATTAATGGCACGTTACACAGGTCCTAAAACCAAGATCTGCCGAAAGTTTGGCGAACCGATCCTTGGCAATGGTAAATATCTTACCAAAACATCCGTTCCTCCCGGTCAGCATGGCGCAACACGCAAGCGCAAACAACCAGGTGAATATGCATTACAGTTAAAAGAAAAGCAAAAAGCAAAATATACTTACGGATTGCTGGAGCGCCAGTTCCGCAATACTTTTGAGGAAGCTTCACGTATTAAAGGTGTTACCGGTGAAAATCTTATTAAGCTTTTAGAAGCAAGGTTAGACAACACTGTTTACCGTTTAGGCATTGCTCCATCACGCCCTGCTGCACGCCAGTTGGTTAGCCATAAACATGTAACCGTAAACGGTGAAGTGGTTAATATTCCTTCTTTTCAGCTTAAAGCCGGTGATATTATCAGTTTAAAAGGGAAGAGTATTGCGAACAGTTCTGTTACCAGCTTTATTCGTGGGAAAAATCCAAAGTTTGGCTGGCTTGACTGGAACGACAATGAAAAGAAAGGTACATTCATCACTTACCCTGAAAGGGAAAGTGTTCCTGAAAACATCAAGGAGCAACTGATTGTGGAATTGTACTCTAAATAGTGAGCCTGACCCCGGAAGGGAGTTGCGGAATTGCAGTAGCTGATTAATGAACTCAATGATGAAAGGATTGCAACGCAACAGGCGATGCTACAAAGTACAAAAGCTGGTATCTCAATAAATAGTAAAAAATTCTTAAGCCCGCCGCGGCGGGTTTAGGGCAAACAATAAAAAACCAAGTTTTAATATGGCCATATTAAACTTTCAGAAGCCTGACAAGATAGTTTTACAGAAAGCAACTGACTTTGAAGGTCAGTTTGAATTTCGCCCATTAGAGCCGGGTTATGGCTTAACAATAGGTAATGCCCTACGCAGGGTATTACTAAACAGTTTGGAAGGTTATGCTATTACAGGCATAAAAATAGAAGGTGTAGATCATGAATTTGCTGTAATTAAAGGTGTAACTGAAGATGTAACTGAAATGATCCTTAACCTGAAACAAGTACGTTTCAGGAAGAAAGTAGAGCATGATGTGCCGAGTGAAAAAGTAATGCAGAGCATTAAAGGAAAGACTGAATTTACTGCTGCAATGATTGGTGATGCTACTCAAAGTTTTGAGGTGATGAACCCTGAACTGGTTATTTGCACTATGGATATTTCTTCAAGGCTTGATATTGAGATTACCATTGCAAGAGGCCGTGGTTATGTACCTTCAGAAGAGAACAGGCAGAAAGATATGCCATTCGGTTACATTCCTGTTGATTCAATTCATACGCCTATCAAGAATGTAAAATATTCAATTGAGAACTATCGTGTAGAACAAAGAACTGATTACGAAAAATTAGTGCTTGATGTTCATACCGATGGAACGATTCATCCGGAAGATGCTGTAAAGCAGGCTTCACGCATATTGATACAGCACCTGATGATCATCACCGACGAGAACATCACTTTCGACAATAAAGAAGATAAGAAAGAAGATGTTGTTGATGAGCAGGTATTGCAGTTACGCAAAATATTAAAGACACCATTGGAAGATTTAGACCTTTCAGTTCGTGCTTTCAATTGCTTAAAGGCAGCAAAGATAAATTCACTTAGTGAGCTGGTACAATACGAGCAGGAAGACCTGATGAAATTCAGAAACTTTGGACAAAAGAGTTTGAGCGAAATAGAACAGGTATTGGGCGAAAGAGGTTTACATTTTGGTATGGACCTTAATAAGCTTGGCCTGGATGATCTTGATAGATAATCATTAATCAATAACCGCTCTTTGCAATAATGCATTGAAGCAAAGTCTTATAATTCCTGACACGGTATAAGGCTATAAAATAAAATGTCATGCGTCACGGAAACAAAAACAACAACCTCGGCCGTAAAAAAGCCCACAGAGAAGCGCTGTTTTCCAATCTTGGAAGCCAGTTGATCGTACACAAACGTATTGTAACTACGCTTGCAAAAGCAAAAGCACTTCGTGTTTATATTGAGCCATTGCTTACAAAAACGAAGCATGGCGAAAGCAAAGAGCAGATCATGCACCAGCACAGGGTAGTATTCAGCTACCTTAATGATAAAGCCGCTGTAAAAGAACTTTTTACAGTAGTTGCCCCAAAAATTGCAGGTCGCCCAGGTGGTTATACACGGATCATTAAGTTAGGCATCCGTCATGGAGATAATGCCGAAATAGCAATGATTGAACTGGTTGACTTTAATGATGTGTACGGTAAAGGCGTGGAAAAAGCAGAAGCTACAAAGAAAACACGTCGTGGTCGTAGTGCAGCAGGAGCTAAAAAAATTGAAACTGCCGCAGTTGCAGCAGCAGCTCCGGTTACAGAAGCTTCGCCAGCTATTGAAGATGCGATCGTGGTTGAAGAAACAAAGACAGAAGAAAAAGCCGCTGAATAAGAATGAAGCTGTTTTAAAAATACAAAAGGCAAAATCGTTTTTCGGTTTTGCCTTTTTTCTTGTATAAATTTTTTGTACCCAACTTAGGTTTTTATGGCATCGTCTGTTGCGTCGCGCTCTTGTACGTTCTTATCAGTATTGAGCAAATAATGCAGCAACCAGATTGAATTAAAGCCTTTAAAAACTTAATAACTTTTCAGAAAATCAGTGTGCGAAAATTTATGCTGAAAATTAAAAATGATATTCTTTTTTTGCACTCGAAAACTATTAAATAAAAATGCCCCATACACAACAACAAGCCATATTACTGTTAGCCGATGGCAATATATTTTATGGTTATGCTTTCGGGAAAACAGGAACCGCCACTGGAGAAATATGTTTTAATACCGGTATGACTGGTTACCAGGAAGTTTTTACTGATCCAAGTTACTATGGACAAATGCTGGTAATGAATAACGTGCATATTGGCAACTACGGTGTAAAAAATACTGATGTTGAAAGTAAAACCGTAAAGATCCGTGGATTGATTGGCAGAAACCTGGAAGAAAAATTCTCCCGTTACCAGGCAACAGATAGCCTTGATTCCTATTTAAAAGTCAACAATATCGTAGCCATCGAAGGTATTGACACCAGGGCATTGGTTGCGCACATACGTACAGCGGGTGCTATGAACTGCATCATTTCTTCAGAGATTTCAGATATTGAAGTTTTAAAAGCTGAGTTAGCAAAAGTGCCTGACATGGATGGGCTGGAGCTTGCAAGCCTTGTAAGTACCAACGAAGAATACGAATTAGGGGATCCTGATTCAACAATGAAAGTGGCAGTGCTTGACTTTGGAGTAAAACAAAATATTCTTAACTGTCTGGTACAACGTGGTGCGCATGTTAGAGTTCATCCTGCAAAGACTCCTTTGAACAGACTGAAAGAATTTAATCCCGATGGATATTTTATTTCAAATGGCCCCGGCGATCCTGCAGCTATGCCTTACGCCGTTGAAACTTTAAAAGCAATCCTGCAAGAAAATAAACCTTTGTTTGGTATTTGCCTTGGTCACCAGTTGCTGGCTTTGGCGAATGATATTCCAACATTTAAAATGCACCATGGACACAGGGGCTTAAACCACCCGGTAAAAAATATTATAACAGGGCGCTGCGAAATAACCACGCAAAATCATGGGTTTGGTGTTGAGCCTTCTGCGGTAAGAGATAACGAAAATGTAGAGATAACACATTTAAACCTGAATGATGAAAGTATTGAAGGCATCCGTATAAAAAATAAACCCGCTTTTAGTGTGCAATATCACCCCGAAGCTACACCAGGTCCACACGACAGCCGTTACTTGTTCGATGATTTTGTGGCAATGATGAAAGCGAATTAAACTCAAATAAAAGAAATACATTTTGAGCCGGGCTGAGGAAGAAGTATTAAGCTTTTGTTGCGTCGCACACTTTTTCAGTTGATTCTCTGGTCAACAGTTGACTGTTTACTGTCGACCGATGTTCTAAACGTACAAGTGAGTGACACAACGGAAGATGAAAAAAGATATATCGCAAGGTTCAAAAAAAAATTATTGAACCTTGCTTTTTTATTGGCGAATATTGCTGATCTCAACACCACGCATATCAGCGAAAAGGTTTTTTAAATCGTTCATACGGCTACGGGGAACATCGATAATTAATTTGCAGAATAATTGCATGTCCTGTTCTATAACATTACAGCCGAAAGCCTTTACCCAACGCATAACATCGTTCATTTGAGTGTAATCGAAAGTTACCTGCCAGCGAACAGTTATTGGCTTTTGTATAGAAGGTGTAAGCTGCAAAGCCATAGCAGCCGCGGTTTTGTACGCATTGATTAAGCCGGGCACTCCGAGCAGGGTACCACCAAAATAGCGAACCACAATTACCAGAACATTGGTTAACCCTTTACTGTCTATTTGCCCGAGGATGGGTTTGCCTGCAGTTCCTGAAGGTTCGCCATCATCACTTACACGAAAATTATTACCATTGGTTCCAAGCCTGTACCCAAAGCAATGGTGCACGGCTTTAGTGTGTTCTTTCTTTAGTTGCTGCAGGTGATTTTTAAAATCATCTGCTGTTTGAATTGAAAATGTGTATGCGATAAAACGGCTGCCCCTGTCTTTAAATTCTGCTGATGATGGTTGTTCGATTGTCTGATAAAATTCTGGTACGCTCATGTGTTGCGAAAATAATACCTGCTATGAAATGAAGGGAAAGAAATAATCAATACGATCAGTAAAAACATTTTCACTGTGCGATAGTGTATAAGCTGCAGGTTGCGGTGCATTTAATCCGTTTTCTATATAAAGTTCAGTATTGGTAATAACTCTTGCTTCATCCCAAAGGCCTGCATCAATAAAGGTTTGCAAAAGCTTTGCACCACCTTCTACAATAATGCTTTGAATGTTTTTTTGAAAGCAGATGTCCAATATTTGTGCTGCAATATTTTCATCTTTTGTAACCTGACAGTATTGTAAGTTATTCTCCTCTTTATTCCGAAGGAGATTTAATAAAATCGTGGGTTGCTGCCGGTTAAATATTTTGGATGATTGCGGCAAACGTAAATTTATATCTAAAACCAGGCGCACCGGGCTTTTGCCACTCCATAAACGATTGGTAAGTTCAGGATCATCAAGTAAGGCAGTATTGGTACCAACCAGTATTCCCATTTCTTCGCTGCGCCATTTATGAACCAGCCGGTTGGTAAATTCGTTGGTAATATATAATCGCTCATTTGTAGTTGATGCAATTTTGCTATTGGCCGTTTGTGCCCATTTTAAAATGATATACGGTCTTTGCTTCGTGTGAAAAGTAAGGAACCGTTTATTTAGTTCCAAGCATGCTTGTTCCAGTATTCCGGTTGTAACTTCTACACCGGCCCGTTGAAGTTTTTCAATGCCTTTTCCATCAACCTGAACAAATGGATCGCGGCAGCCCACAATAACTTTTTTAATCTCTTTTTCAATGATCAAATCTGCACAAGGCGGCGTTTTACCATGGTGTGCGCAGGGTTCAAGAGAAACATACAATGTAGATAAAGGAATTAAAGGAATATCATTCTGTTCAACAGCATTGATACAATTTACTTCTGCATGCGCCTGGCCATACTGCTTATGATAACCTTCACCAATAATGCGGTTATTATAAACGAGCACTGCCCCTACCATTGGATTGGGTGCAACATTTCCCATACCCAACGAAGCCAATTGCAGGCAACGGTGCATATATATTTCGTCAATAGTCATTGCTGCGCAAATCTAACAGAAATCATCCTTATCATTGCAGTATGAGGGTGCAGGAAGCATATAAGCAACTGATGTATCAACTATTTGAGCTGTACGATGACCGCGAAGCTGCGAATATTGCTGATATGATAATAGAACATATTACCGGCTTTAAAAGGATTGACCGCATTATCAATAAACAATTTCCTTTAACCAAAGAGCAGGAGCAATTACTAAACAGCTATACTGTTCAGTTACTGGATCATAGACCCGTTCAGTACGTTTTACATGAAGAATGGTTTGCAGGCATGCAGTTCTATGTTGACGAAAATGTTCTAATACCAAGACCGGAGACAGAAGAACTGGTTGAATGGATAACAAGAGAAGTTGCCAGTTTAGAGTTTAGAGTTTACAGTGTGCTGGACATTGGCACGGGCAGTGGCTGCATACCAGTTGCAGTGAAGAAAAAAATATCTTCTCTTGAAGTTCACGCTTTGGATGTATCTGCAACGGCATTAGCAATTGCTAAAAAAAATGCAGCAATACAGAAAACCGAAATCGTATTTCATCAGCTGGATATTCTGAACAAAGATGAATGGAAACGTTTACCAAAATTTGATATAATCGTTAGTAACCCGCCTTATATTAAACAAAGCGAAGCGAATGAAATGCATAAAAATGTATTGCAGCATGAACCGCATCTTGCACTCTTTGTTCCGGATGAAGATGCATTGTTGTTTTATAAAACAATCGCAGTCTTTTCAAAACAACATTTAAACAGTAAAGGGAAATTATTTTTTGAGATCAATGAAGCATTGGGTAAGGAAGTTTGTGCCTTGCTGGAACAACAGGGCTACACAAACATTGAATTAAGAAAAGATATGCAGGGAAAAGACAGAATGGTGAAGGCTGAAATAAATATTTTAATTACTACTTTACAATCGCCACAACCTTAGCCCCTGCACGCTTTGCGCTTTGCATTACACGAAATACTTCGCCGTAATAAGAGGATGTATCGGCATTTACAACAACAGAAGGCGTATCGGTAAACGCTCTTTGCTTCATTACTTCTGCACGAAGAATTGTATCGATCATGCTAATATCAATCAGCTTTTGACCAAGAAAAAGCTGCTGGTTTTTATCTATTGAAATAACAATATTCTGCTTGGCTTTTGTATCTTTTTTACCTGCCGGATTGTTCACCTTAACAATATTGGGATTGGCTAGTGTTGATACAATTAAAAAGAAGAACAGGAGTATGAACAGGATGTCGTTAAGCGAACCTGCATGCAGTTCAGAATGTGTTTTTAATCTTCTGTTCAGTTTCATCTTTTGGATTGATGTTTAAATTCGCTTTGCTCAAAATGTTATGTTGTACAAGAGTGCGACGCAACTAAAGCTTCATAGAATTTCCTTAGCCCGGCCAAAAAATTTACTTGCAACTACCTTGTTGGTTCCTGTAAAATATCTACAAATTCGCTGCTCGCTATTTCCATTTTATTAATCGTTTTATTGATCTGTGTATTCAAAAAATTATACGCCACATAAGCCAGCAAACCAATGATTAAACCAGATGCAGATGTAACCATTTTTGTATAAATGCCACCTGCAATAGATGCGGGTGTAAAGTCGCCGGTTGAGTTAATGGTGTAAAATAATTGCAGCATACCAAAGATGGTTCCAAGAAAACCGATCATCGGCGCTATGCCGTATACTAACGAGAGCACAGACAGGTTGCGCTCCATTTTATAGATCTCAAGATTGCCAACGCTTTCCATACTTTTTTCAATAGCATCAATTGGTTTGCCAATACGCTGAATGCCTTTATCAATCATTCGTGCCACCGGGTTATCGGTATTCTTTGCAAGGTTTCGTGCAGCGGTAAGATTGCCTGTAACAATATTGTCGCGGATGATGTTCATGAAATTATTATCGATCTTCGATGCTTTGCCAATGGCAATCAGCCTTTCAAAAAAAATAAAAATAGTTGCGGCGAAAAGCAGGTACAGCGGGTACATAAGCCAACCGCCACGTTCCAGTAAACTTAAAAGATTAAAACTTTCTGCTGCCTTTTGCGCACCATTCAGCGCGTTTGCAGCGGTGCTTGTATCAGCAATCTGTAATAAAATACCCATGCTCTTTGTTTATGATTTTTGCTAAAGTATGCTTAAACACAAAACAACGGATATGCTGTGCATAAATTATGATGCAATGTGCTTTTTGTGAAACATTTTGCAAACTATAACAGCCATTTTGAGCCGGGCAGATGTATTTTAATTTGGCGTTCCTTGCGTCGCACATTTCCTCTGAAGGAACAATAACCGGCAAAGCGAAGATGGCAACATCGGTGTGACTGCTCAAAGCCGTCTGACCGTTATCCTTCATGTGCCTGTGTGTGCCTATGGTTCATGATTGATTGTACTGTTGGTTCTTCGTCGACCGTTGACCGTCGACTGTCGAATGCTGTTCCGAACGTACAAGTGAGTGACACAACAGGCGATAAAAAGCATTCCTGTAGCTGGTTACAAAATATTTTCAGGATTGTGGCTTCAGCCATTGATCTCTTAATAAACGTTGCTGCTGATCTGCATTTTTATCAAACGTAAGTGTATTGTATTTCTTAATTGGATACTTTGTCATTTTTCCTTTCAGTTCAACCTGAGCTTCATTTCCCGATGCATCTTTGCGCATTACTTTCACAATAAAATCATCACCAGGATTTGAAGTCTTTCCAAAATCAGTAAAGAACTTGTTAGCGTTGGCGCCTGTAATTTCTTCACCATTAACAGCAATAATTTCATCATTTTTCTGGTAGCCCATTTGCCTGCCCAATTCATTCATGCTTGTTACATCGTTTATGATCAGCCTTCCCGTTGCCGGGTTAAAACCAATACCTACTTTACCCATTGAAAACATACTGTCTTTTGTTTCAACTTCTTTTTGAAAATTTACGCCAACAATCCTAAATACATCTTCAAGTGGCAAAGGTTGGTTACCAGCAACATAAGTATCTAAAAACTGTTTTATCTCAGGGTAAGTAAACTTTTCAATTTCACCAAACAACTCATCGTCTTTAAAGCCTTTTTGCTTGCCGTATTTGTTTGAAAGATCATGAATTAAGTTCATTATGCCGTATTTGCCGTTGGATAACTGTAGCAGTTTTATATCCAGGCACATATTAATCAATGCCCCTTTCTGGTAAACATTGCCAAACTGGTTTTTATAAGTACCCAATGTTCTGCTGCTCATTACTGTGAACGGAACGGTATCGTTGTATCTTGTTCTTGAATTGGTAATTTTTCCACCTAACCTTTTAAGTAGGTCTTCAGGTGTTATCAACCCATATTTTTCCTGTACCATGTTGGCGTGATACTCTGTTGAGCCTTCGTACAACCAAAGATGTTGCGACATTCTTGGGCTGTTAAAATCAAAGAATTGTATTTCTTCTGAATGTATTGTAAGCGGTGTGATAATATGAAAAAACTCATGCGCCGCATGATCGGTAAATTCTACCGACATTTCCTCTGCTGATCTTTCAGGGTAGTAATACATAGAGCAATAAGAATGTTCCAATGCACCCTCACCATCGGAATAGCCGGGCTTATCGTTAAAGTACACAAGAAACGCATATTTATCAACGGGTAATTTACCACCAAGGTATTTTCCCTGCGCCTGTAAAAGTGTATCTAATTTTTTTGCAAGAAATTTCGAAGTAATTTGTTTTGTTGGCGAATACACGCTGATCAAAACATCTGTTGCACCAATCTTTATAATAGTGGTGTCCGGCGCATCGTACATAAAAGGATTGTCAACGATCCTGTTATAAGATTCTGTAGTAAACCTGTCGTTTGTATCGCTGTTATCAAGATCAGTTAAAGCAGTACTGCCATATATATTCGATGGATGCTTAATATTAATTTCATAAGTAACATTTTTCATATCGTCGAAATAACCAAGAAAGCAATGGTTGTTGATTACATAGTTGGTATCCTTCTGAATGTTGCTGCCTGCTGGTTCAAAGATCACCTGTTTTGTGGTGGAATCATCGTAAGAATCATTCACCAGGTAAGAGAGTCTGTATAATTTATCAGCATCAGCAATACTCCAACTGTTCACATCAATTTTAACAACAGTAAGCGCATTCCCCTTTTTATCAAAAGCCTGAAACTGCTCAATATAACGGCCGTAATCATCTTCAGAATAAGTGCCGGGAACAATCTTCGGAATATGATACGTAATAGTAGCTTGTTTAATTTTCGGCACAAGCAGCTCTATTTTTACTTTATCATCACTCACATTTACGAGGTCAATCATAAACTTATACTGGTTTGTTTTCTTTGCAAAAGAAGAAAAACAAAAAATGGTTAACACCATTACTGCCAAAGAGATTTTCCTGAACATATTACACGTTTATTTGAAGCCGCAATTAAATAAATTCATTATTCACAAAAGCATATTTTTGGATGAGTAACACACAGCAAATGATTAAAGGCAATTATGAACCAGGCTTTTAATTTATAATGAGGCTTTACTTGCCACGCCCGGTTCAGGGTTCTGTTTTCATGGCGACATTTAAGCGAAGTGTAGCAGCTAAATAAGCACCTATTACTAATAGGGCCTTTCTATAATACCACTTAAACATTTAATGCATTCGATTTAATAATGCGGCTGCACAGTGCTGCATAGCATTACAACAGTACAAGTGAGTGACACAACCAAAGCTTAATAGTAGCAGCATAGTTTAGTACAAAAAAGTAATAGTTTTTCCGGTTTAAAAAAAGGGCCGCTTCAAGATTGAAGCAGCCCGTTACATACCCCTTTGAAAACTTATTTAGTAAGCACCATTTTTTTTGTGTCGGCAATTTTTCCGTCGATAATTAATGAGTACTGGTACATACCAGCGCTAAGCATACTGCCATCGATATTTACAGTGCCGGCACCAGCGGTTGTAAGTTGCATTTGCTTTAAAATTTTGCCCGTGTTATCTGTAATAATCAACTGTGCAGTTTTAAAACCCGCCGGAATATTATACCGGATGGTTGTTGCTTTATTAAAAGGATTTGGTGTGTTTTGTTCTAACCGGGTGTTGCTGATTGCAATGCTATTGATTGCTCCGCCATCAGTTGCAGATTGACTTTGAGACAATTTATCGATTACCTGTTGCATTTGTTCAATCTGTTGCTGTTGTTCCTGCATGCCTCTTATAAGTACCGGGATAATATCAGCATACATTACACCCAGCTTAGCAGAAGGCACTTTTGTTTTCTTGCCTGTTGTTTCGTCAACACTATATTGCCAGTCTCTTACAACTTCGGGCAATACCTTTTGAATCTCCTGTGCTATTACACCAAGTTTATCACCTTCGTCTGGATTGTTTTTCCAGGCGTATTTTACGCTACGTAATTTCATTATTTCTTTAAGGCCATAATTCATATCGCGTATATTGGTTTTATCCCTTGCGTCAGAAGTGTTGATTGTGCCATCTACTGCCCATACATCCTGCCAGCGGTAGGTTGAATTTCCCAGGCTGTAAACATTATCTGTTACAGGCAACCAGCTTGCTGCCGTAGATAAGCTGCTGGTACCGGCATCCTGTATATATTCCGCAGTACCAATGCCTACCAAAGCGCCTAGTGTGCTACCTATTTGTAAGGTTCTGGTATTGGGGGCAGTTTGAATACCCATATTGCCTGAAAATCGCGAGGTGCCAGTAATATCAAGTATATACGAAGGTGTTGCATTCCCAATTCCTACCCTGCCATTACTAAGATTTATTGCCATTTTATTGCTGCCGTTGCCCAAATAATTAAACTGATCTGTTGCATCATCGTACTGCAGCCCCCAGTTGCTGAAAGCTTTGGAATGGGCCAGTACCATTCTTGCATTTGCAGTTGTTTGGTCAGTCATATAGATCATTGCCGAGTTTTCGTTGGTGGCCCCAAAAGTTGGAAACCTTATTCCCTGTTGGTAATAAGTAAAAAACAAATCACCCAGACCATTAGTGCCCGCTACAGTAAGGTCAGATGAAATTTTGGTGCTGTTAAGAATATCTATTTGTGCCGCAGGCGTAAACTGATTGCCAATCTGAACATTTCCGGTACCCCTGTTTACAGCAAAGCTGCTAATGTATGGGCTTGTAACATTTATATTAAAACTGTTACCCGATTGGTCGTAACCAAAAATGGTTTTTAATGTATCATTTGTTCTTAGCTCAATGGTTGCGTTGTTGCTTCTGCCATTTAAAATCAGCAACGGTAAAAGCGAAGAACCTAACGAATCATCGATACGCGTTAGCCCGTAAAAATTGTATTTTGCCAAAGGGTTTGTTGTACCAAAACCAATTTTGCCATCAGCTTTAATGGTCATGCGCTGCAGGCTGTTGGTGTAAAGTTTAAGGTCAAAAGCATTCCTGCTGCCAAGCAGTTCTGTTCCGGTTAAAGTGTTACCGTTAAGCTTCCAGGTTTGTGCGTTTGCGCCGCTACTTACAATAAGTATAAGAAATGCAGCAATGAAGATTTGTTTCATAGTAATTTTTTTTTATTAATAATTTTTGCATGAAAGTATACCTGTAGTTATGCTCACTGCAAATGCAATTATTAAATGGCAACAGTTAGTGAGTAAACGGTATGGCATAAATGAGCTTTAGGGTTTATTTTTGATCAGTAGAAAATTGAATGTGAAGCCATTTATTAAAGAAATAATTTTTTGTACCGGGCAGTGTGGTTATCAAATCAGCATTCTTGCGTCGCACACTTGTACTGCAACAATTCTTTTGAACAGTTCAGGTGCAGCTACGCTTACATTTTGCAGGGCTGGCATTCATTAACATTATTCAGCAATAAAGCCAACAGTATCTATCATGCAGTTCCTGAAAATAAATATTTGCATCTTCATTTTACACGCTGCAGTTGGTGCAGCGGCGCAGGATGAAGCTCAAATCCTGCTGCTTAAAAAAGAGCTTGCTTCGGCAAGTGGCGATTCAGCAAAAGCAGTAGCCTTTGCAAAACTCGGGTATGAATACCGCAACACCAATCCGGATTCAGGTATCTACTACACAAACAGCAGTCTTGCACTTTCGCAAAAAATAAAAGATCAGGCGCTTATTGCAAAAGCGAAATATCAACTGGGCCGCCTTTATCATACAAAAAGTAACGACAGTGCAGCAATCATCCTTTATAATGAATCATTAAAATTATTCGAGCTGCTAAAAGATACAGCGAATATGGCAACCCTTCACATGCAGATGGGTTATGTGTATTCAAGAAGCTTCCGCAATGCAGATATGCTTAAAGAGTTCCTGCTATCGCTTAAACTTGCCGAAAGAAGTAACAACAAAGAAAAAATGTCTGATGCATTGTATTCCATCAGTGATTATTACCGGCATATAAAAGACGACAGTACTGCTGTTATTTACCTTAAACAGGCACTTGAGATCGATACACAACTTGGTAACAAGAAAAATATTGCAAGTGATTACCAATACCTGGGATTGTGTTACGGACGGTTGCGAAAATACAGAGAGGGTGAAGAATACTTGAACAAGGCACTTGTAATATTTAAATCGCTTAAAGATGATTTTCGCCTTGCCACATCCTACAGCTACCTGGCTGACCTCTACAATGAAAAGCAAGATTTTGATAAAAGCATCGAAGCTTATTTAAAAGCTAAAAATATTATGGACGCCATTGGTGCAAAAATAGAATCGGCAGATATTACTGATAATATTGCTTCCGAATTTTTAAGAAAGAAAGAATATGCCAATGCCATAAAATATGCCACAATGGGCCTTGCAGTTGCAAATGAAATAAAGGCCCAACCTCAGTTATACTATTTATACAATACACTTGCAAAAGCCTCAGAAGGTTTAATGGATTATGAAAGCGCTTACGAGTACATGCAAAAAGCAGCCGTACTGCACGACACACTGATAGCACTTGAACAGAACGACAAACTTGCACAAATGCAAACACAGTTCGAAACAGAAAGAAAAGAGAAAGAGAACCAGCTATTAAAAGCTCAAAACGAAACAGCCAATGCCAACCTGCAACGCAACCGCATATTTCTTATTGCAGCAGTTTCAGGCTTACTACTATTGGCTATTCTGTTGTATGTTATTTATAAAAACAAAGAAGCAAAAGCGAAATACATTTCAGTATTACAAAACCTTAATAAACAGCTAAACGATAAAAAAGAAGAAATATCGGGCATTAATACAGTACTGCAGTTAAAAGCATTGCGTGCACAAATGAACCCCCATTTTATTTTTAATTGTATGAGTTCTATACAGGAATGTATCTTAACCGGCCGTGTAGACGATGCCAACAAATACCTCTCAAAACTTTCCCGCCTGTTAAGAATGGTGCTGATGTATGCAGACGAAGAAAGTATTGCACTGGATAAGGAATTAGAAATGCTTGAACTGTATCTTGAGCTTGAATCTGTGCGGCTGAAACAAAATTTTCAATATACAATAGAGATTGATGAAACCATATTTCCCGACGAAGTGCAGGTGCCTACCTTATTGCTGCAGCCTTTTGTTGAAAATGCAATATGGCATGGCCTTCTTCATAAACAGGATGACCGGTTACTTACAGTAAAAATATCCTGCACAAATAATTATTTGCATTGCATTATAGAAGACAATGGAATAGGCAGGCAAAAAGCAGCAGAATTATTACAATTTAAAAAACGCCATCAAAGTAAGGGTTTAAAAATTACCGCAAACCGGCTAGTCATTCTTAAAGAACGGACAGGCCACCCCGAAACCGGTTTTGAAATTATTGATCTCTTTAATGCGTCACAAGAGGCAACAGGTACCAGGGTTTATATAAAACTTCCGTTCGATAACTAATTATTTTGCAGCAACCTTTTTTGCTGCTTTTTTTACAGTTGCTTTTGTTGCTTTTTTTACTACCGCAGTTTTTTCCGCTTTCTTTATTACAGGCGCTTTGCTTACGTTTTTAAAACCGTGCGCTAAAATTTTTGCTGCTTTTTTTACGCGGTTCTTAAATTTTTTTTCGCCAATTTCAGCTTTAAGTTCTCCAAGTGCAGCCTCTATTTTTTTCTCTATGTCTTCACGGATTGTTTTTTTTGAAACAGTATCTGGTTGCGCAGCTTTTTTTGTATTTGCCATTTGTAAATTATTTCATACAAACTTAACAATAAGATAATATTGTCAATGTTAAGTTTTGTTTTTTTGAGCCAGGCATATGAACATATATGAAGCATTGTTGCCACGCTCGTTTCGAGGTTCTGTTTTCATGGCAACATTTAAGCGAAGCGTGGCAGCCCGTCCCGAATTCATTTCGGGATTGCACGCTTCAGGGGTTTGTTCGCTTATCGGCAAAAAGTGCAGCAGGCTAATTAAATTTAACCGGTTATTTCATCTAATTGGTTTGGGCAAATGTGTACATCAATGCCGGGTAAAAACCAGGCAAAAAATGTAAGAAAAAGCTGTATATCAGTGTGTAGCAAATGGCGCAAAATAGTATGCTTCGTGTGCCGAAGTATATACCTGCTGCTGCTCCATCTTAGTTGCAATTTTCTTAAGCAAGTCTTGCATCATACCAGAAAAAACAAAACCGTCTTTCGAGGTTGGAATAATTTTTTCGCCATTGATTACTGTAAATTCCCTTTGGCCCGATACGAGTTCAAAAATTACCTGAACAATTGATGCTTTACATGAAAATTCAACAGGTTCTTTCGTTTCTGCATAGGTTAACGTACCAATCTCGAAGATGATTTTTTTTATTGCAGATTTTTTGTCTTTTGATTGCACGAACAAAGCGGCCAGTTCATTTGCAATCTCAATTGTAGTTGCCATGATATTGGATATTGGATACACTAAAGTAGTACTGTTTACCAGTTAACCAAATGAAAATAGCCTTAATTTTTAATTGGCGGTGCAGTGTGCGGTGCTGAAACAGGTTTGTGCTGAAATTCTTTGGTATGCAACGCTTCGCTTATACTTTGCACAGGAAAGTTTTGTACATAACACCAAGCAGCCTGCAAATTGCCCAATAAAGAATAAAACGTATAAGTGAGTGACACAACGGAAGCTTAATAGTAGCAATGGCTTATGGCTAATGATACCTGTGGAATTAATTTGTGGCAGAGTCTTTTATTACGGGTTTTATTTTAATTGCTTGTATGGCGGTATCGCCCTGGAGTATTTCGGGATTGTCTTTTGGAAAATCGAACGAATAGGAAATACTTACACCCTGCCTTATACGGCGGCCAATAATGCCCGTGCTTACATCTAAACTGCTTTTATTGAATACGATTGCCCGTAATTTTCTGTCGCGGGAAAGCACGAATTGTACCGATATATCAGGCAGCCACTGGAAGTTACCCGATTGTACCGCGGAACCGCTGATATTAAAATCGAGCCCTGTACCAAAGGTAATGATGATCTTATTGTTGGCGAGGCTTTGGCTTAGTTTAAGGTTTACTGTTTGCCGGTCTAAGCGGTTGGAAGAACCTGAATTTCCATAGAGAACAGCACTACTGTAGGTTGATGTATTTACATCGAACTGAAGGCTTTTATCGCCGGTAATTTTTGCGAGCAGGTTGGATACGAGCTTGTTTAATTCGCCTGTGATTTTTTGTGAAATGGTATTGATACCTGTTGACCGTGCTACATTACCGCCGCTGCCAATTTCGCCATAAGGTGCAAAGGAACCGAATACGATGAGCCAGGTAACCTGTTTCAGCATTTCATTATCATCGTTTTGAACTTTGGTTAAAAAGTACTTCAGGTTGTTGTCGTTTTTAATAGGACTGTTGTCGGGAAAGTCAAATGCAAATTTTATCTGCGGATTGCTGAGTTTACCGGTTAATGTTGCAATAACATATACTTCGCCGCGGTATCCGCTTATGGTGCCCCCAAGATTATAGCCTGTGTTAGTGAGCAGATCGCTGAATGTAACATTTTTTGCGGTGTATTGTGCATCTATGTGCATGTCTGCTTTATAAGGATCGCCGGTCCATTCGATATAGTTGCCTGCATCTCGTTTAAGATCAAAAGGCTTGCGCAAAAACGATTGAAAGTTGAAATTATAACCACCGCTTTCTATATTGTAACGCCCATTCATGGTCATGTTTCCGTTTGAAGGTATATTGATCTTCAATCTTCCATTACCTGTTGCTTTAATTACATCGCCGGTAAGTTCATCGAGTATCAGGTCTATCTGTGCCTTATTGTTAGCTGTAAGATCGAGGTCTATATTTAGCTTATTATCACCCGATATAGTTTTTTGCTCTAACTCTGTTCCGTATTTTTTGAACACAATAAAATCTGCATCAGAACTTTCCTTACTGCTTGCCGGGGCTATAAAAATATGGGTAGTATCATTTACCTCGCCGGTAATATTCATCTTCATATTTTCCTCCGGCCCCTTTAAGCTGAGGGTAGCTTTACCAATAGCTTTGCCATAAAACAACGGGTTGTCTTTTGCTTTTGTATCCAGCAGTAACATTTTTTCTGTAGCGAGATCAAAATCATATCGCATTTTTTTAAAGCCACTTTCATATAATATGCCTCTGACTGTGCCTTTATTATTGTATTTATCGCGAATATTAAACCTGCCAAAGTCGATACCATTATCGTCAAAAATAAAAAAGGCAGAATCTATAGAATAACGTACCTGTGTATAATTGATGGTTATTGCAGCATTTTTAAGTTTAATTCTTCCCAGCAACTGAGGCGATGAGGGATTACCTTGTATGGTAAGGTCACCATTGGCAACCCCATCTATATTTGAAAAAAGAGACCCAAGTAGTTCATTTACTAAACCAATTTTAGTGCTGTTAAGATGTACTTTAGTACTTAACGGCATACTAGCCGAGTCTTTAATATTGTAAAACCCGGAGGCTAAAAAATTATAATCCTGGTTATACGATTTAACATCAAAATTGATCTTGCCAATCTCCTTAGAATAATCTGCTTTTACATGTACAATACCCACTGAATCATCGTTTAACCTGAACTGTGTTGCATTAAGGTCAGCAGATGCATTAAATTTATTATAAAAATCACGCAGGTAAATATTACCGGTAGCCATACCTTCAATCCTTGGTTTTTGTGTAAATAGCGGAACAAAATCACTGAGATTTACATCCTTAAGTTTTACAACCAGGTTGCTTGTATTACTACCATCTTCCTCTTCCGTTTCTACTGTTATCTGTTGAAAACCCTGAGTGAATTTTACATTTTTTGCCGTTGCGAAATTTTTTCTGATAACGATTTCGCCTTCTTTCTCCAACTGCCATTTATTTGTATTTAATACAAATGAAGAAGGTTGAAAATTAATACGAACACCGTCTTCCATTGTATAAACATCTGCATTAAGAAGTGCTTCATTCAATGTTTCATTTGCACTTGTTGCCAGGTGTAAAGCAGAGTGGTCGTTACTTGATCTGATATCGAAATGTGTTCCAGGAAAAAAGAGGCTGTCGCCAATATAAAACCTGCCAACGTCACCATTCAGGCTAAGGCTGTCATGACTACCTGCACCATTAATCAAAGCATCTTCCAGCTTATAATTATCAAATTTTGCAAAAGGTATTTTGGCATACAGGTAAAACCCGGAATCCTGCCTGTTTGTATTTACGCCTCCAACAATCTTTATACTATCAAGCCCTGATAATTTTGAATGAATTACCTGTGCGTATTTATCGAAGTTCTTCGTGTTAACAACCAAAACAAACTTTTGATCCTTAGGAGTGGTTTTAGGTACATTGATATACGCGGGATAGTATCGGCTTAAAAAAGATTGAAAACTGTTTGGAAGATCGAGTATATTATACTCACCGGTTACAGTTGCGTCGAACTGGTTACTCTGTACACTCAGTATTTTTTTATTGATGGAATCATAAGATGCAGTTACTGTAAGCGAATCGAAATCAAGCTGTGTACTATCGTGCAAAAGTGTTGCATTCAGTATCTTGGCAGAACCCAGAAATTCATCAATATTACGGCCAGTAAAGTTAAGGTCAAACAGGCCCGTTAAAGTAAAGTTCTCGTTGGTAAAATGCAGCTTTTTAAAATTGGCAGTTGCCAGGTCACCAAGTATATTGAATAAAGGTTGCTCGCCGGTAAAGTCAACCTGTATACTACTGGTAAAATCAAAGTTCGGGTCGCTTGCTTTAAAATCGCCGTTAAATTTCTTTTTTTCAATAGCGCCATTAAAAGTAAGGTTGCGGTAGGTATAGCCGTTAAAATCCAGGGAGTCAAATGTACCATCCAGCGTAGTTTTTGTTTTATCCAGAATAAAACTCCTGCCTTCAATTTTACCTTTAAAGCTTGCTTTACCTAAAGAACTTACTTCAAGGAATTTACCAAAATCAAATTGCCTTGTTTGAATATTTCCGCTGTAGGTGGGCTCCCCTTTTACAGGTAATTTCAGGTTAAGATCACTATACAAACTTCCCAGTAACGTGCTGATATTTCCTTTGGCAGTAAAATCATTTACTGTGCCGGAAAAATTTCCCCGAAAAAGCACATTACCTAATGCTGCAAAATCAGGGTTGCTGATTTTTTTTATTCCGGGATACAAAAAAGCAACTTCATTATTATTCGTCTGTATAACTGCATCGCTTAAATTAATCTGTGTTTTTTTTATTGCAGGCAAACCCTTCATGGTTAGGTTACCACTGGCATACATATTAGGGCCCGTACGTAGAAACAGGTCATCTACTTTAAAATCTTCAATCGTACCGGCAAATTTTCCGTTAATGTCAGCAGTCTTGTTCCAGTCGCTTAATGCCGGGGCAAAAAAAGCAATATCGTTGCTGCTAATCACAGAATTTTTAATGCGGGCATCCAATATAACTCTGTGAATAAAATAAGGCATGTCCTCATTAAAGTCTTTATAATGCATGGCATAATAATTCCCCAGCCTGCTGTTTGCGGTACGTAAATCAAGGTTGGCAAATTCCATTACCTGTGGTGTTAGTTTAAAGTCAGCCTTCAGCTTTTTTAATTCAAGCCCGCTGCGTTCCGTTGCTGTTAAATCAACTTTGGCTTTTATGGTATCTTTTATAAAACTCAGTTGTTTAAAATTTCCATTGATCTTATTTAGCTTTATATAAGCCCCGTCAAACAGACCTTTTTCAGGAACGTCACCCCGCTTAATACTGGCAAACACACCATCCGTTATTTTTAAATCAGCAATCCTTACAACAATATCACCTGCATTAAAATACATTCCTGTATCCTGTACAAAAATTGGTGGCGCCGGGCGGTTACCATCAAAATCTTCAATCGAAAAATATGGCTTGTCAATATCAACCGAATTAATACTAAACTCGCTTTTACCAAGATCTGTGCTTTTAATATCTGCCAGCAAACTACCCACTCTTGCGGTCATTTTCTGCCCCTTCCATTCATCGTTTTGAATAAAAGTTACCTTCTTCAGGTCAATCTTCTGAATGTTGAATGCTATTACTTTTTTCGAGGTATCCTTAACTGTATTTGGCGAAGCAAAATGCTCTGCAATAAAAGCGTAGTTCCATACCGAATCGGTTCGCTTCAGGTTTATTTTCGCATCTTCAAGACCAATATATTTCAGGTCGGTTCTGTCTTTTAAAAAGAACCAGTCAGTAATACGCAGTTTTAAAATCCCTGCAGAAAGCAACGTATCTTTTTTTTGATCCAGTATCAGTACCCCGTTAAGGTTTACCTTATCAAAAAAAGAGAGGCTCATGTGTTTTATCTCAACCGTTGTTTCAAGATCTTTCGAAAGCCTGGCGGTAACCTTGCCCAATATATAATTCTGAACAAGCTCTGTTTGAAGCATTATTATAATCAGTAGCAGTAACCCAAATAAAATAAATATACCGCGTCGCACATGCTTCAGGGTAGTAATGGCGTGTAGCAGCGCACCAATAAGCATATACAAAACCCTGTTGGTCCATGGGTAAGGCAATGGAACAACAAACAAGGTTAGCACAAGTGCAAGAACCAAAATCCAGCTAAATATTTTCAGAAATTTGTTCAGCAATGAATCCCTTTTATCCGGTAAAAATAAAGATAAAGCGTTAAGGGCGAAACGAATGCCAAAAGCTTGTAAGACTTTGCCAAATTAGCAGTATGTGGTCTGTTTACAGCAATAATACAATTTTATACCCGGCAGATTACAATAATTAAACTTTTCTTGCGTCGCACACTTGTACGTTCAGATTATGATTCGGCAGAAGGTTCAACGTTTAGTGTTGTTGTTGAATACTGTTTCTTTAAAATGAATCCATTGCTCAGCAGTCATTTCAAACTTTACTTCAGTCCACATAGAATGGTCTTTCTTTCTTGTCTGCGTTTTTCTTTCCACTTCTTTCCATCCGCATATTTTGTAAAATTTTTCAGCCCGGGTATCAGAAGCGGTACCCAGCCAAATAGTATGATCTGTTTTACTAAAATACCAATCAAGCATAAGATCATGTAATTTTTTGCCAATGCCTTTTCCTTCATACCCGGGCAGTACAAATAATGCCCAAACATCATTACCTGTTAAATCAACTATTGAAAACCCTACGATCGTATTTCCAGCTTCGCATACCCAGCCCGCCCCCCTGACTGTAATGTAATTTTCACAATCTTTATTTGTAACCAAAGCAGGATCGGATAGTGTATTTTCTTTTACAGCATTTCTTACCACCTGTATTTGTGGTATATCGCTTATTTGCGCTTCTCTAAAAATCATTGAAGCCATTTGTATATTACGTTTGTAGTTGGTTGCAAACTTAAATTGCAAATAAATAAAAATATAGCGGTTCTTTCTTCGCACTGCTGAGTGATTTTCAGAAAGCCCCAGTGTGCGACGCAAGAAAAGCTTAATAGAAATACCTGTGCCTGGTACAAAAAATTAATCAACAAATATTTCATGCAGACAAGCAGCAAGATACTCCAGGTCCTGAAAATTGTGCAATGCATTTAATACAATGCGATGGTGTTTTGTACCAGCAGGATCGGGATAGGCAAAGGATGAAATAATAATATTTTTTTGATGAAGCTTATATTCATTTATAGTGGACGGCAAAATAACCACCGGCAATTGCGGATGATAACTAACCTGCTTAATATGCTGTATTAGCGAATGAAAATAACTGGTATTCTTTTGCAGTTTTTCGCGTTGCTGCTGATACAAATGCTGACCTTTTAAGAAAGCGTGCAACATAGCGGGAGATGGCGCTGTGGCAGCAGTGTATGCAGGCAACAACCGTAGATCATCAGCAATTTTTCTGGAACAGCTTACTGCGCCACCCTGTATATTCCATGCCTTTGACAAAGAGTAACTGAGTAAGTATTCTATATTCATATGTTTGGGGAAATTGCCTGAAATACCTTCTCCGTTTTTACCTATAAGGCCGATACCATGCGAGTCATCAACGATAATAATCTTTTCATTTTCGCCAGAACTTATTAACGAAAGATCTGTGATGTCAGCAGTGAGCATATTTACCGAATCGACTGCAAATTTTTTTGGTGTATGATCATTGCTGCCGTTATTATTTCCATAAATAGCGGGGTGAGAAGGGTAGAGGTTAATGAGTTCATCTTTCCATAATGTTGTAGCAAGCTGGCCTGCTAAAAAACCTGAAGAAGCCAGCACTGTATCTTCCATACCAGTAATGGTTGAAAGCAACGTTTCGCATTCATTATATAACTGCAACCTTGTGTTGGATATACGGGATGAGGGAAATAGCCATCCGTATTTATCAATACCTTCTTTTACCAGTTCAATAAACTCCGGAACCTGCTGCATGCCCAGGTATGAGTACCCGGAAAAAAATAAGAATTCCTTTCCGCTGATTATTGCGGTACGACCCGGCTGTTCGTTGAATATAAAATTGTTCACGCATCCATTAGTTGCATCATTGAAGCAAGATCTACTTCGGTATAATCTTTTATTACCAGGTCTGCTTCACGCAAGTCTTCTTTTGTATGTGTGGTGGTTAATGCAGCAACTTTCATACCTGCTGCTTTTGCAGAGCGCACACCGGCAACGGAATCTTCAAATGCAATGCAGTATTGGGGTTCAGCGCCTACAAATGAGGCTGCAGTTAAAAATATTTCGGGATCTGGTTTTCCTTTTATCACGTAATCTGAGTCTACCACTTTTTCAAAATAGCGCTGAACAGGCAGGTGATCGAACATGAATTTTATATTCACTTTTATACCCGATGTGGCAATGGCCATTCTAATGTTGGCATCCTGCATTGCGTTTAAAAAATTAAGCAGGCCGGGTATGGCAACAATATCGGGTGCATACAGTTCCCGGTATAGTGCTTCTTTTTCATTGGTATATTCCTGCAGTTCTGCTGCGGGTAACTGCCTGTTAAAAATATAATTAAAGATGTCCCTGTTTACCTTTCCGTTGAATTGAGTTTTATATTCTTCATCGCTCCATGGCCTGCCTATTTTTTTGAAAAAAACTTTCCATGCTTCAATGTGGTAGGCGTTGTTATCGATCAGTGTTCCGTCCAGATCAAAAATGATTGCTGCTGGTTTCATTATTATTTATTTTCCTTTTTCATTTGTTCGTTAAATGCATTGCTGTGGCCTTTTGCAATACTTAAAGTTTTCCATTCCCGGTCTTTTATCATCTTGGCAATAAATACGATCTGCCCTACATGATAAGGGTAATGCGCCAGTTGCCTTAGCAGTGCATCATATACCAGCAAAGGTTCAGTTCTTATATAAATTGTTTTTATAAGATCACCTGGTTTTAAATTTTCAACTGCGTTAAAAACGCAGGCCCAGCCATTGTTCCAGAAAGAAATTACATCGGCTTTTGTAATATCCATTATCTCAAATTCAGCATCACGTTTGCGCCATGTTTTTTCCCCGTCTTCGGTTAAGAAATCCGTAAACCTGCTAAGCATATTACCTAAAAGGTGCTGCACAATTATAGCAATGCTGTTGCTCTCTGCTGATGGCTGATAAAAGAAATCTTTTTCTTCAAGCTGCTCAAAACTTTTATCGCCCAGTTCTTTGTAATAGTGCAGGCGTTTAATGGTGTCTTTTATAAACCCTTCTTCAAAACTCATGTTTTTTATTTAAATATTTTGTACCAAACAGTTGATCTGCTATGAGGCTTCTGTTGCGTCGCACCCTTGTGCTGAAGAATCTTCGGTCGACCGTTGACCGTCGACTGTCGACCGTTGTTCCGAACGTACAAGTGAGTGACACAACAGGCGATGCAATAAAAAGCAAAAGCTGGTATCAAAATCCTGCTACACTGTCGTCGCCTCTTTTATCTGCTGCAACTTCGCGGCTGCCATTGCTTAGAATTTTTATCAGTTCTGTTCTGCCAATACCACCTCTGTTTTTTATGATATACCCCATTTGCTCAAGCTGTGCTTTTGTTGTTGCTGAAAAATCATTTTCAACAGATACATCATCGGGTAACCATTGATGGTGAAACTTTGGTTTATTTACTGCATCTTCTGCATTCATATTAAAATCAACCACATTCACAATACTCTGAAATACTGATGTAGGAATGGTTGTACCGCCGGGCGTACCCACCACCATAAATGGTTTATTATATTTCAATACCAAAGTAGGCGTCATAGAACTGAGCATTCTTTTGCCGGGCGCAATGGCATTGGCCTCACCGCCCACAGCGCCATACATATTGGGCACACCGGGTTTAATGCTAAAATCATCCATTTCATCGTTCAATAAAAACCCTGCGCCACCAACAACAGTGCGACTTCCAAAACCACCGTTTAATGTTGTGGTAACAGCTACCATATTTCCCTCTGCATCAATAATGCTGATATGTGTTGTTTCATCGCTTTCGTGTAAAAGCCCCGCTTTTATATCCACACTTTTTGATGCATGATTGGGGTCGTAATCCTTCATTCTTTCTGCGAGATAAGTTTCGCTCATTAAAGTTTTTTGTGGCACTTTCCAGTAATCAGGATCACCCATGTGTTGCGCCCTGTCAGCATAAGCCCTGCGTTCTGCTTCAATCATCAGTTGCACACTTTTGGCAGATTGAAAACCATAATCGTGCATCGGGTATTTTTCAACCATCTTCAACATCTGGCCCAACAAAATTCCTCCGCTGCTGGGTGGCGGAAAACTTAATACCTGGTAACCACGATAATCAAAACTTATTACAGTACGCTCTTTTGCTACATAATTTTTGAGGTCATCGTAAGAGATCATTCCTTTGCCACGCTGCATTTCTTCAACGATCAGTTTAGCGGTGGTGCCTTCATAAAACCCTTTGGCGCCATTGTCTCTTATGAGTTTTAAAGTATTCGCAAGCTCTTGTTGCACCAGTGTATCACCAGCTTTCCATTCATTTTGTTTTACAAATGCTGTTGGTTTTGTGTTGTATTTAATAAAATCATCACGGGTTTCATTTAATGCACCGGCTTCTGAAGCAGTAATTACAAAACCTTTTTCTGCTATGTCAATTGCAGGTTGTATCAATTCTTTAAAAGAAAGCTTTGCATATTTTGCGGTGGCGAACAATCCTGCAACTGTACCGGGAACACCCGCAGATAAATGCCCGGATTCAGATAAACTATTTTGTGCATTGCCATCTTTATCAAGATACATATCCCTGGATGCCTGCGAAGGTGCCTGCTCCCTGTAATCGAGTGCAACGGTTTTTCCATCTTTTTTTCTTGCAATTAAAAAGCCACCACCACCAATATTTCCGGCACCCGGATATACAACGGCCAGTGTAAGTTGTGTTGCTATCATTGCATCAAATGCGTTGCCGCCATGCTTCATAACTGAAGCACCCACTTCGCTGGCAAGCGGGTGTGCGCTTGCCACACAGGCTTTGCTGAATGTTACAGATTTTACTGAAGTATAGTGGTAAGGATTTACTTCTTTTCCAACGCCAACAATATTCAATGTTTTTTGTGCAAAAGAAAACGTGGCGGTGCTTACAAAAAGAAGCACAAGTGCAATCTTATTTTTCATGGCAACAAAATTATGTGTTTGCTTCACATGATAGCCGCTTCACGAATAATAAAACAGTTTTTTGGCCAGGCATTGGTTTTTTATGGCATCGGTTCTTGCGTCGCACACTTCGGCTTTCTGCTCTTTTTTTGGCATTGTGCAACGTCCAGAGCTTGCCTAAGGTGTGGTATTAGAATTGTGACCGCCCGAACCGTATGATGAATAAATTGATTAGTTGAAGTTAAGTACTAGAGCTCGATATTGCTGTGTCTGTTAAACCATAAAAAAGTTTAGATTTTGTTTGTTTTTTTACACAGTTCATGTTGTGTGTTGCACTTTAATGAGCATTTAATCTACTCGTTTAAATTCGCCTGTATTTTCTTGTACCCAAATGATTTTTGTTGCCCTTCCATTTTCAACAACAAATTGCAACGTTGTGCGAATTCTTTTAACTTCCGGCAACAAGAACAATGTATCGTCTTGAGCGAAAAGAACCATGTTGGTACCTGTTCCATTAGACAAAGTACAATAGAGCCTACCATCACCTCCCATTTGTATTGTCATTGATTGGTTATACTGGTCATTTTTATATGTGCCAACATAACTATTAAGAATCTCCCGGCTTAGTTTTACTTCTTTTAAATCGTTACCTTTTTTTTCCGGTAAAATAATATCTGAAATACTTTGAAAGAATCTTTCAAAATTATCAGTCTCGCTATTGCACATTAATGTGATAAAAATGTCTTGGTTAGGATAATACATTTCAATTGCTCTAAAACCGTCAATTGCTCCACCATGCCCAATTGAATTTATTCCATTTTCTGTTTTATTAAAAAAACCATAGCAATAATCGATTTGCTTGCCGTCAGCAAGCTTATATGGCTGAATAGCCTTTAAGAATGTTTCTTTCTTTAATAGCTTTCCTTCGTAGAGCGCCTGGTGCCACTTGTATAAATCAGAAACAGTTGAACGTAATGCACCTGCACCATATACAAGTGACATACTTATAAAATCGGTATTCCAATATTTACCATCTGAAAATGAATAACCATTGGCTCTGTTAGGCCTTATTTCTGCTGTATTTTCATAAAATGTTGAGTTTAGCCCTGCAGGGGTAAGAATATTTTCTCTGAGATACTGGGCATATGGTTTTCCGGATACTTGTTCAATTATATAACCTAACAGAAAGTAATTGGAATTGCAATAATTATATTTTGTATTTGGCTCAAATTCTAAGGAAAGTTTATCCAAACTATCAATAACTGTTTTTGGTGAGAATTCAATCCGCATAGCATTAGGAATCTTTACGTCAATTTCCTCATAAGGTTTAACCCCGGAAGTATGTGTCAATAAGTTTTCAATAGTTATTTTTTTGCCTTTGGAGTGAAATCCCTTTATGAATTTTTGAATACTGTCTGATAATTCAATTTGTCCTTTGTCCACCAATTGAAGAATTGCTATTGCAGTAAACTGTTTTGTAATAGAACCAATCCTAAAAATCATTTCTGACTTCATGGGCACATTTAGTTCAAGATTTGCAATTCCATATCCTTTTTCTAATAGAACTTCACCTTTCTTAGCAACTAAAAGAGCACAGCCAGGTGCATAATTTTTCAAATTATCGGAAATTAATTCATCAACTTCTTTTACAAGTTCTTTGTCTTGCTTACTCTGTCCTGATGAAACAGTAAAGAGTGCAGAAAGTAGAATTGCTAGAAATAGTCTCATTGTGTTTGATGTTTTTTAGTATTACGTCCAACAACCTGCATAAATATTACGCTGTGTAATACCCGTTTAAAAGTAGTGTTTTATTTGAGTGCTGCACATTGCCCAATAAAATTATGCAGCACAAGAGTGCGACGCAACCAAGGCTGCACAAAGGTTTCAGCCGGGTTCATCAAATTGTATTTGCCTTTTTTAAAAACTTTGACTGATTCTTATACCGGGCGTAACGCCATGAAAAAAGTTGTCGAAATACATGGAAGGCTCGATGGTTGTTTTATACAATTGGAGCTTTCCGGCACCGAGGCGAAAGGTATTTTTTTCAATAAAATCTCCCTTCTGGCGAATAAGGTAACCGAGCGAAAATACCGCGCTGAAAGAAAAATCTTTACGGGCATCGTAATCGGTTGTGCCGCCCTGCCCGTAGGTGAGTGTAAGAAAATCGTTGCGGTACGTTTTTAATTTGCCTGTAGCATCTTTAGCAAATAAATAGTGCGGCTCCCAGAATATACCCGGCTCCCATTTAAAAGTCCTGTCGCGGTTGGTGAATACAAATCTTGCACCGAGTGTAAAAGAAGGCACAAAATAATTTTTATAATTCTGTACGTTTATGGTTATAAAACCATTTACAAAATCACCTATTCCCTGCGGTGTAAAACCCTTTGGTGCACCCGCAATTATTGTATTGTCATTTTTTAAATAATGATTGCCTGAACCCTGCACCGTGGGCCATTTACCGTTGATATTATTTTGAATGATAGCGATCTTTTGTGTTAAAGCACCACCCATGTAACCGGTTAATTCGCTTATATTATTCAGGTAAAAAGTTAAGTGGTAATACCGCGGATTGGTAAGGCTGATCTTTTGTTCAGGCTTTGGCGCATTGGGAATAATGCCGATGATATGAATGGTATCCTGCTCTGTGCGTAGCGAAGCAAGCTCGCCTTTATTCAGCAGGAATGTGGCGCCTTTGGGTTGAAACTGCTGGAACCGCATTTTTTTGCGGCCCTGCGCATCGGTGATGTAATCGATGCGTTTTGATGTAAGCGGATCGGCAATAGAATCTTTTAGCGGCGCAATATCTGCAGCAAATACCTGCAGCAATGAATCTATATTAACAATCCGCTGAAGGTCGGTGATATCGGTTATTTCTATCTCAAGTTTATTGCCTTTATCCAGGTTAATATAAAAGCGCCGGTTGATAATAATATTCTCGGGCACCTGGAATGCTTTATCGGATCTGCTGTTGGTTTGTGCACAAAGGTTTACTGTGATGCCTGTTAGAAGCATCAATAAGCTGATTGCTTTTTTCATGTTGTTTAGTTTGGAGAAGTTTTTTGTTTTAAAATACCAATGCTCTTTTTATTAGAAGCAACTGAAGGATTTTTATACACTTCCTGCGTGGCAAGTTTTAGCTGAAAGGCGTGAAGGTCTGCTGTGTACGCCATATCTGTTGAAACTTCAACAGGATCGCCCAATTCATTTATATGAACCACTTTAAATTTCGCTTTTTCTTTTACCGGTGCGGTTGCCAGTGAAGTTGCCGTATCAACTAAAGGCACTGATACAAATACTGGTTGTTGTTCAATTGTATGCTGAACATTTGAATTTGCAACAACGGGTTCCTGGGTTTGCGTAACATCATTTGTTACAGGCTTTACTATTGGAGACGGTAATGTTGTTTTTACAGCATTCCTTTTTTCATTTGCAATGGTTGAAGATTTTGCAACTTCATTTTCTTTTATCGTTGAATTTTCAGGAACCGTTTCTTTCTTTAACTCAATTTGCTTTGGTGTATTTTTAACTACATCATCCTGTTTTTTATTTATGATTGTTGCAGGTATAATTACTGCAAGCAATAAACATGCAGCCGCAACCCAATACCATACAAAGCCTTTGCGGCGTGGCTTTTCATTAATGCGTGCATGAAGTTTTTCCCATGTGGCATTTTTATCTGTCAACATTTCGCCTTGTAAGCCGTCCATATCGTCCAGCTTGTTTTTCCAGTGAAAATTATTTTGATTTTCGCTTAACATAGTCAACTCCTTTTTGCAATAAATTTTTTTGTAACAGTGATTTTGCTTTGCTCAGTTGCGATTTTGAAGTGCCTTCTGCAATACCCATCAACTCAGCAATTTCGCTGTGGTCCATTCCTTCAACTACATATAAATTAAAAACAGTGCGGTAACCAACAGGTAACTGAATAATCAAATCAAAAATTTCTTTCGCTGATAAATTATTCAATGCCTCTTCCTGTAACGGAATCTCTTCCGCTGCAGATTCTGTTACAATGGTGAACACATTTTTTTTACGCAGCAACATCAAACATTCATTGATCATTATTTTCTTCAGCCATACAAATAATGCAACATCGCCCTGGTAATTAAATGCGGTTATATTTTTAAAGAACTTGTAAAACCCATCGAGTAAAATTTCCTCAGCATCTTCGCGGCTTTTTAAATAGCGGCAGCATACCAGCATCATTTTATCTGCATACAGATCAAACAGGCACTTCTGTGCTGCTGCGCTGCCATGCTTTGTTTCCTTGATCAGTAGAGATACATCCATAAACAAACTGCTGAATTGGTTTATACAAATAGAAATGCAGTTTACAAACAAAGGGTTGCCTGTACAATTAAAATAATTTTTTTGAGCCAGGGTGCAGAATAACTATGAGGCTTTCCTTGTGTCACTCACTTGTACGGTTGGATTATAAATTGAGCTTTTATATAAGCGTAGAATGTAGCGGAGGTTGTTAGGCAGGTTACCAACAGCGGCGGAAACAAACAAAAATAAGGGCATTTTTTCTACACTGTATTTTATGAAACTGGGAAAATGATTACTCCTCTTTCCTGAAAATTAAAAGGCCAAAAACAACTTTTAAATTGTTTTTGGCCTTTTATTAATTAATGATAACATTTACTAAACGTACTGGTCGCGGTATGACTTTATTTCGTCATGGGCTTCTTTTAGTTCATCTTTTTGGTCTAAAAGCATTTCCGCAATGTAGGCTGGTACTTCTTCTTTTAAAGCATCTGTGTAAGCCTTTTGTGCGGCGTCTTCTCCAAACTCGCAGTTTGATAATACGGTGTGCCTGTCATGACCTGTAAAAATTGCCTTAACATCCATCCATGCTCTGTAAATTTTGCCTCCTGTGGTGGTTCCGCTTTCAATGCTACCGCCATAAGTTTGCACTTCATTACCCAGTTCGTTCTTTAAACGCCTGCTTTGGTCGATGTACTCTGTAAATAACGGTTTTAAATCATCGTCTTCGTGTTTCAGTTCTGCCAAAGCACGTTCGTAACCGGTAATACGATCATTGTGAATCATTACCAGGTCATTCAAAATTTCAATTACTGAATTTGGTGTTTTCATAATAATAAATTTAAAACCTAACCTATAAAAATGCGTGCCACAATTTGGCTGGAATTTTTTTAAATCTTTAATTAAAAAAATGATCCCATAAAACATTGCACTGCCGGGGTAAATAAAATAATTTTATAATCCGGGGTGCCTCATTACTATGAGGCATTTCTTGCGTCGCACTCTTGTTCGGTTGGATTATAAATTGAGCTTTTATCTGAGCGTAAATTGTAGCGGAGGTTGTTGTTTAGGCGGCTAACAGCGGCGGTTTGCATTAAACCCAAGTTATCTGTTGTTGTGTATCTTGAAAATGCTGAAGCTGTTACTTGCTAAATGTATTTAGAAGTTTTGTAAGCCAAGAAGGTCTTTCTTTTGTTCTGGTTCTTCATATCCAAATCTAACCTTTGCACTTTCTTTTTCCAAAGCGGTTAAAACGGCGTCAGTTTTAGGATATTCTGAAGGCTTGAATGCTTCTCTGATTTCGTTATAATGGTCGATAAAAAATTGGCTTAATTCTTTAAAATATACAGGAGCATCTTTAGAATAATGTTTTTTTTAAATAAAAAAATTCACTGGGTTCATACCATACCAACCTTGCCATCCTGGAAGATTTGTAATGGACAAATCAATGAAGCGTTTTCCATCTGGGTCCCCTGCAATACGAACATAGAAGCCTTCATGTTGATAAGTTACGAAACGAAGATGTTTGTTGTCCTCTACCAGGATAAACCCTTTACCTAATAAGAAGTCTACAAAATTTGAAATATTATCCATTGTTTACAATAATAAAGAGTTGACCGAAAAGATTTATCCAACTAAAATTGGGTGTATGTATTTATGAATAGCCCCAACTTAAAAATATACGAAAGTTAGCAATAAATTTTTCGTGTATCCATCCAAAAAGCCTATAGTTACAAAACTCCATTTTCTACGCTCCGGTAAAGCTGCATATACAATCCGAACGTACAAGTGAGTGACACAACAGAAGCAACATACTTTTTCTTCTGCCGGGTTAAAAAAATATTTCTTTATATTTAAAACTCTTATCATTTCAAAAACAACCATATGTATAAACTGTTGATTCTTTTTTTATGTGCAGGTATTGGTGCATCTGCCCAGGAAACATTAATGCTTCGCTCTCCCTCTGTTAGTAATAGTAAAATCGCATTTGCTTATGGCGGCGATGTGTGGGTTGCAGACCGCGATGGCACTCATCCGTTGCGGCTTACGGTTAACCCCGGTGTGGAAGCGAATCCCCAACTTTCACCAGATGGAAAGTGGATAGCATTTACCGCCAACTATGATGGTAACGGCGATGTATATATTATTCCAACATCTGGCGGCTCACCAAAAAGGTTAACCTTTCACCCGGGGGATGATCTTGTGCGCGGCTGGGATGGAAATGATAAAATTATTTTTGCGTCAACAAGGCAGGTGCCGCTTTCGTTGATGATGCAGTTGTTTGAAGTGAACGTGAATACAAGCCTTGAACAAATGATGCCAATGCCCGAAGCAAGCCAGGGCAGTGTTTCACCTGATGGAAAATTTACAGCATATATACGTTCGCTGGATGTAAATGACTGGGCATCGTTCAGGTTATATCGTGGTGGTGATATGACTCGCATCTGGATTTTCAATAACCAAACACAAGATGTGGAAGAAATTCCTGCGGCCAATTCAAACAGCCTGATGCCGGTGTGGACAGATAATAACACGATTTATTTTCTAAGCGACCGCGATAATCATTATATGAATGTTTATAAATACAGCGTAGAATCAAAGACTGTAGCGCAGGTCACAAGCTTTAAAGATTTTGATGTAAAAACATTATTTGCAAATGGTAATGATCTTGCATTTGAGCAGGCTGGAAAAATATTTTTACTGAATGCAGCAAGCGGTGTGCAAACGCATGTGCCTGTAAACATTCAGGAAGATATGGCCACAAAGCGCCCCTATTTTGCAGATGCAGATGGTAACATTTACAACGTGAATATTTCACCAACAGGTGTAAGAGCTGTAATGGAAATACGCGGCGAAATATTTACTGTGCCTGTAGATAAAGGTGATGTTAGGAATATTACCAACACCACAGCTTCCAATGAACGTGACCCTTCATGGAGCCCTGATGGTAAATGGATTGCCTACTTCAGTGATGAAAGCGGTGAATATGCTTTGAAACTACGCGATCAGAAAGGAGAGAAGGATGCAGTAACAATAAAGCTTGACAGCATTGGTTTTTATTATCATCCTGTATGGAGCCCCGATAACAAAAAAATTGCATATACCGACAAACAAAGAAAATTATACGTTGTTGATATTACGGATAAAAAACCGGTTGAAATTGATAAAGACTGGTACACTCCGGGAGTGCCGCAGATAAATTGTGCATGGTCTTCTGACTCAAAATGGATTACTTATAACAACCGTGTAGACAATCATTATGGCGCAATTTTTTTATATGATGTGGTGAATAATAAAAAGCACCAGTTGACCGATGCCATGAGCGAGGCAAATTATCCCGTATTTAGTAAAGATGGCAAATACATTTTCTTTACGGCGAGTACAAACTTTGGTCCAGCAGAAGCCTGGCTAGACCTGAGCAGCAACGAGCATGAAGTAAGAAGCAATATTTATGCGATTGTTTTATCAAAAAAGAACCCTTCAATACTGCAACCAAAAAGCGATGAAGAAACTGAAGCCGCCCCAGAAGAAAAACCCGTAGTCGCAAATGCTGATAAGAAAAGCAAGAAAGATAAAAATGCAAAAGCAACAACTGAGGATACCACTAAGAAGAATGATCTTGTAATTGATCTGGATCATATTCAGCAGCGTATTGAAGCATTACCAGTACCTGCAAAAAATATTTACCTGCTCAATGCAAATGTTGAAGGACAGTTGTATTACTTAACCTTAGATTATCGTGCACTAACTGCTACATTAAACAGCTACGATATTGATAAAAGGAAATCAGATGTAGTAATGAGTGGTATCTATTCGTACACGGTAAGCAGCGACGGTAAAAAATTATTGTACGGAGCCAATGGCGCTTATGGTATCGTTGCCACAGGCGGCAAACCCAATTTAGGCGATGGTGCACTAAATACTGCTGCAATAAAAGTATTTGTTGATCCCGAAAAAGAATGGACGCAAATGTATAATGAGGCCTGGAGGTTGGAGCGAGATTTTCTTTATGTAAAAAATGCGAATGGTGCCAACCTTGAAGCACTGAAAAAAAAGTATGCAGTGTTCCTTCCATACCTCGCACACAGAAGCGATCTGGATTACCTGTTCAGAAATATGCTGGGCGAATTGGTGCTCGGTCATGTGTTTGTGGGTGGTGGTGATTTTCCCAAAACAAAAAATGTAAGTGTAGGCTTGCTTGGTGCCGATTATGAAATTGCAAATGGATATTACCGTTTCAAAAAAATATATTCAGGGCTTAACTGGAACCCGGATCTTGTAGCCCCGCTTACACAGCCTGGTATTGATGTAAAGCAGGGCCAGTATTTAGTTGCAATAAATGGTGTGCCGCTAACAGCAGCAACAAATATCTACAGCCTGTTTCAAAATACTGCCGGCAAGCAAATTAAAATTTCAGTAAATGATTCAGCTTCGCTAAAAGGCGCAAAAGATTTTATTGTAGTGCCATCTCAAAGTGAACGCGGTTTACGAACTATGGATTGGGTAGAGACGAACCGAAAAATTGTTGACTCTTTAAGCGGCGGCAGAATTGCTTATGTGTACCTGCCAAATACCACTACAGACGGATATGATTTCTTTAACCGCTATTTCTTTTCGCAGTTAAATAAAGATGCAGTGATAGCTGACGACCGCAACAATATGGGTGGCTCTGCTGCCGATTATATTGTTGATTTTCTTGCTCGCAAAACGGTGATGTATTCCAATCAGCGCGACAATAAACCATTCTCTATTCCCAATGCCGTTATCAATGGGCCAAAAATTATGCTCACCAATTCGCATGCACTTTCCGGCGGAGACCTCATGCCATATATGTTTCGTGCAAAAGGCGTTGGCAAACTCGTTGGCACCACCACATTCGGCATACTCGTAGGAAATTCACTCGGCCACCAGTTAATGGATGGAGCATTCATCTCGTCTCCAAACATTGGCATCTTTGGCACCGAAGGCAAATGGATCATTGAACAGGAAGGCGTAGCGCCGGATGTGGCCATAGAAAATTATCCAAAAGATTTAATTAAAGGCCGCGATGCGCAATTAGAAAAAGCGATACAATTAATCATGAAAGATTTGCCGCCGCATAAAGAATTGCAGCAGCCTGCCGATCCCATTCGTGTAGCGGATTATTAGAATATAAATCTTTTTTTTTTGATGCCATCTGCATTGCAGGTGGCATCTTCGTTGTGTCACTCACTTGTACGTTTTGTTCTTTATTGAGCTTTTACCGACTAGTAGATTGAAGCTCAGATTGTGGCGAGGATAGGATGCCTAAGAATATTTTCAAATATTCTTAGGCATCCACCGAACACCCACCCGGGTATTCTCAATTTTATACGCGGACACTTAACAAGGCTGATAGTAGCATATACCGGTAAAATAAAATGTAAAGGTTAAAATATTTTTATAATTTACTATGCCGTCACCGGGTAAGCTAAAATTTATACAACATGGTAAAAGAGGCAATACCGCAACGGCGATTTTTAAAGCAAAACTTTTAAATATGAAAGCAAAAGCTGCAATAGTATTATCTGTATTCGTTTTGCAGCTCCTTGCGTTAAATGTATATCCGAAAAACAGCGCCATTGACTCACTGCAAAAAGCTTTACAAATACAAAAAGAAGATACTGCCAAAGTAAATACACTGAATGCACTTGCTTCTGAATTCAGGTATTATAATAATGACACAGGTTTATATTTCGCAAACCAGGCAGTAGCTCTTGCTACCAGGCTGAATTATGAAATTGGAATTGCTGATGCGAAAATTAAATTGGGCCAACTATACTCAATCATTGGAAAATATAGTGAAGGAATAAAAACAGGTAATGAAGCATTGGTTTTATATAATAAATTACTTGCATCAGCAAACCCGCCGAACAAAGAAAATATTCTGTTTAAAATAGCAGACAGTTATAACATACTTTTTTTGAATACATTCCCCCAGGGCAATTATCCCGAGGCATTAAAAATAGGATTTCTTGAATTAAAGATCAGGGAGAAACTTAACGACAAGCAAGGCGTCTCTAACGCTCAATTTAATATTGGCAATATTTATTACTGTCAACATAACTATTCGGAAGCTTTAAAACATCATTTTGCTTGTTTAGCAATCTGCAAGCAATTGAAAGATAAAGTTGGCGTCTCAAGTACTTACAGTGCTATCGGCCTTGTTTATTTTGATCAGGGAAATAACGAGGAAGCATCAAAGTACTATTCGGCTGCTTTAAAACTTGGGAAAGAAGTAAATGACAGTTTTAACCTTGCAGAGATTTATGTCAACCTCATACTACTTGAATACAAAAGAAAAAATTACAACGAAGCACTAAAGAATGGTTTTGCAGCTTTAACAATTTACGGGAAAATCGGGTTGAATTTTAATATCCCTTTTGTTTTAAATAATATGGCAATGGTTTATATGGACGAAAAAAAATACGAAGACGCTTCTGAATATCTTGCTAAGGCACTATCCGTTGCAAAAGAAACCAATCATTTGGAATATATTAAACTGACCTATGAAAATTTTGCGGTATTGGATAGTTTACAAGGCAACTATAGAAAATCACTGCAAGATTATAAACTTGCCGTTACATATCGCGATAGCCTGATGAATAAGGAGAATACCCAAAAAATAACACAGCAGCAAATGCAGTATGAGTTTGATAAAAAAGATGCCGCTGCAAAAGCAGCACAGGAAGAAAAAGATATCATCACTTCGGCAGAAATTAAAAGACAAAAACTCATCCGTAATTTTTCTTTCGCCCTCGCATTTTTAATTCTTACTTTTTCGGCTTATATTTTTTACCGCTATAAAAAGAAAAAACAATTGCAAAGCCAGCAGGCATTGACTAATGAACGGCTCCGCATCAGCCGAGAGTTGCATGATGAAGTAGGCGCTACACTCAGCGGTATTGCTATGTATAGCCACTTAACAAAAGCACAGATAAAAAATGCAAACACCGCTGAAGTAGAAAAATCATTAAACATCATGCAGGAATCTGCAGGAGAAATGGTAAACAAACTCAACGATATTGTATGGCTCGTAAATCCAGACCAGGATTCCCTGCAAAAACTAATTCAGCGTTTGGAAGATTACGCAAGAGATATGGCAGCCATTAAAAATATACATGTAAAAGTAAATACGCCTGAAAATTTGCATAAGCATAGCCTGCCAATGGAATGCCGTCGCAATATTTATCTCTTCTGCAAAGAGGCTATAAACAATGCCGTTAAATACAGTAACGGAACTTTACTTGAACTGAATATAAAGGAGGCGGGTAATTTATTGGAGTTTTCTTTAAGTGACAATGGCAAGGGATTCGATGTGGTAACGGTAAGACGGGGCAACGGTTTGGAGAACATGCAGAAACGGGCGGATGAAATTGGTGCAAAGCTTACTTTGGAGTCAAATCAGGATGCAGGCTCGCTTGTTTCCATGCAAATAAAAATCACCTGATAGAGTATTTCCCTATAGGTCGGTGTACCCCAGCGACCGAAAAATAATTAATACGGCAATTTGAAATGCGTCTGCTTTTAACCAGTTTGTATTTCCATGCAGGTTATTTACTACATTCATAGAGTATTTGTAAATAACTATGCAAAAAATTCTTTATAGTGTATTAATCATTTTGTTGCTCTGCACGCAATTGCCGGGTACTATGGGCTGCATAAAAGAGTATAGTTTTGAAGGTGCTGTTGTTGACACAACCATTATACCAACTGATACAATTCCCCTGCCTGTTGACAGTACAACAAACATGGAATATGAATTCCCGGTTTGCGATAGTTGTAAAAATATAGAGGGTTATAACCTTGGGAAATGGAGTTACAAAACAGGCAATTCGGTTTTATGTGGCAATATTACAGCGGCAATACGTTCGCCCGATAGCAGTGCCTTTACTTTCTTCGGTCCATCGGCCTGCTCGCTGGATACAGGCGTAATATTTACAGTATATCTTGATGAAAATAAACTAAATAAAGACCTCTCCAATATTGGTAGCAGTAAAGTGATTTTTTATTATTACGACAATGTATCGCACAAGGATATTTTTACATCAGAAAACTACGCGATGATTACCGTTACAATTGACAGCTATAACCACGCAACAGGCATTGCGAGAGGCAGGTTTTATGGTATTACAATACGAAAGGATGCCAGTGCTGCCACAATAGAAGATGGTAAATATGAAGTGAAGTTTAAGTGATTTCTTATATCTGTTGGTCTTGTTCATATTTCTTCTGCACTTTCTTTTTACCATCTACCTTCACTTCAATAAAAGCTTAATAAAGTATCTGAACGTACAAGTGTGCGACGCAACGAAAGCTTCATTCATATTCCAATGCCCGGCTCAAAAAAATTATTCGGCTTTTATTTTTTTCTTACCGGCATCTTCAATAATCTTTTGATAATCCAAAATGCTTTCGAAGAAAATTTTTACAATTACAAAAATTAGTATGAATATCTTTCCAAGATCAAACTCAAGCAAGAATGCGCCGATAATTACACAGAACTGTTGCACAAATATTCGCCCATAAGGCGCGAACAATAATGTGCCTAATGAAGCTGTTTTATATGCACCGTTAAAAACAAAATCTTTTAAAACCACAATGCCATAACTGGCAATAAATAATAACAATAACTGTTCCGTTGCAGGCGACAGGTAATCTGTTACATGAGTTATAAACCGGAAAAAAGAAGAAGGGCCAAAAGTAAAATCTCCAATAGCTGCTACCTGTAAAAAAATACTGATCTGTATAAAAAGAAAGAAACCGTAATGCACCATGAAAAACAAAATAAAAAAGTAACCTGATACCATTGTAGTTGCGCCGCCGTTACTCCACTCATCTTTCTTTTTTATCAACGTGGTCATCCACATCATAATGATGTTGTAAAAGCCTGCGATAATGCTTTCAAGACAATACACAAGAAAGACTTCCCTTGCATTCCAGTCTCTAAACCAAACGCCCCACAAAGGAACAAGGTTAACAAGAATCAAAAAAATATCGGTATTGCTTAAACGTCTCTTAAGGAATTGCTTCAAAACTTAGAATTTTTAAGTACGTAATTTATTTACTTTCGCCGGGTTGGCGAATACCCACTTACACGTATGGAAAAATTTACTTTGGTTATACACGGCGGTGCAGGAACGATTCTTAAAGAAGACATGACACCCGAACTGGAACAGGCTTACCTGCTGGGTTTAAAAGCAGCACTTGATGCAGGGTTTGCAAGTCTGGAAGAAGGTGGCTCTGCAGTAAATGCCGTAAAAGCTGCATTGGTTATTCTTGAAGATAATATGCTCTTTAATGCAGGCCGCGGTTCGGTATTTACCAAAAAAGGTGTACAGGAAATGGATGCTGCAATAATGGATGGCAGCACACTCGATGCAGGCGCAGTAAGTGGTGTACGCAATGTGCGCAACCCCATAGAACTTGCCACTGAAGTAATGCGTAACAGCAATCATGTTTTTTTAAGCGGTAAAGGCGCTAACGATTTTGCCATAAAACAAGGCATTAAATTAGAGCCCGATGAATTTTTCTTTTCGCAGTTTCGCTACGATCAATGGAAGGCAATAAGAGATTCCGACAACTATTCACTTGATCATACACACCAGCAGCTTGAAGAGTTGATGAAAGATAAAAAATTCGGAACCGTTGGTGCAGTTGCCTGCGACATGAAAGGCAACATTGCTGCCGCTACAAGTACCGGCGGAATGACGAATAAAAAATACGGCCGTATTGGCGACAGCCCTATGATTGGCTGTGGCACTTACGCAAACAACAATACCTGCGCTATCAGTTGCACGGGGCACGGCGAAATGTTTATCCGAGCCGTTGCCGCTTACGATGTAAGCTGCTTAATGGAGTACAAAGGGCTTAGCTTAAACGAAGCAATGAATATTGTGGTGCACAATAAGCTTATAAAAATTGGTGGCGAAGGCGGCATGATTGGCGTAGATGCGCAGGGTAATGCAGCAATGGTTTTTAACAGTGCCGGCATGTACCGCGGTGCCAGAAACAGCCAAGGCTTAGACGAAGTAGCTATTTACAGTTAGCATAATATTTCGCACATGAGAAATGAAATCCCGTTCTGAATTTTCAGACGGGATTTTTAATTAGAAGTTTTTTTATGAGCCCGGCCTTAGTATTTCATGGCATCAACTGTTGCCACGCTCGGTTCAACGTTCCATTTTTATGGGAACATTTAAGCGAAGCGTGGCAGTTTATCCTGAGCGCAGCCGAAGGGTCGCACAATTGAACGTTCAGATTATGACTCGGCAAATGCGCAGCTGTGGAAGTAATTAAAATGAATAGCCAACTTCCAATCCAATTGAATAAGCATTAAAGCTGGGCGATTTTGAATCATTGATCAATGGGCTTTGTATTTGAGAAAGTGAATAGCGAAAAACAGGATGTACTAAAATTTTACCTTTACCCTTAAGTGAAAACTTTCCGTAAACACCACTCATAAGTGAAAACTGTTTAGATAACAAGTCTGCACTTTGCAGGGCAGAACTGATTTTCCATTGTGGCAAAATACCTGCATCAATCGTAAGCTGCATTTTTTTGTTGCCTAATAGATATCGCTCTATTGATAAAGGTGCTCCGGCATAATAAGCTGTTTTACGATAGTCGAATGACACAGGGCCACTAGCGGTACCAGACGAAGCACCACCTTTTGTAATAAATCCTTTTTCATCGATATCAAGACCGGTATTTATGTGCCATTTTTTTGAAAGATAAAAAGAAATCAACGCCTGGAACGATAAACCCGCAGTTGCTTTTTCATTAAAAATATAGCTGCCTATGCCAGGATTAATAATATTTATATGCTGAAGATTTGTTTTTGTTGTGTACAAAGGACCAGCCATAAAAATAAAGCTTGCCCTTTTTCCAACTTGCGCCACCACTGTTGTGGTAAATAAAACTGCCATGCAAAATGTTATCATTTTTCTCATGTATTTGTGACAAATTTGAAAAGCAAACCGTTGCATTATTTTAAATCTTAATTTCAAACTTTAATAACAAACGAGTATGAACAGAAATAAATTTCTTTCACTGTTGGGGCTTTCATCTGTTGGCACATTGTTCTTTTCAGCAAGAAAAAAAGACGCCGTAACACTGCTTACAGATTGTAACGATCCAATTACACCAACGGTTCCAATTGGCCCGTACTACAAAGATGAAAAGCTGAACCGTATTGATATTACAGAAGCAAAAAAGGGTACACCTATTGAATATATTTTCAGAGTAGAAGATAAACACTGCATTCCTATTGAAGGTGCTATAGTTGACATTTGGCAGTGCGATAACGATGGGCATTATTCTGACTTTGAAAAAGAAAACACCTTAAACCAAACCTGGTTAAGAGGCTTTCAAAAAACAGATAAAGATGGGGTGTGCAGGTTTAAGTCTGTTTTCCCTGGCTGGTACACAGGAAGGATAACGCATTTGCATGCTAAGGTTCACATGAACAATGAAGATGTACTGATTACGAATTTCTTTTTTCCAAAGGAAATTGAAAATGAGGTGTATAAAAATCCGGTATATACAAAAGGGCCAAACCTAACAACGCTTAAAGAAGATTTTGAATTAAGCGTAGACACAGATACAAAACGACGTGATACATTAATTATGAATGTAACAAAGGATATGCATGATAATTTGGTTGCTAAGTATACCATTGCATTGGTATAGATTCATTTCAGGTAATAATAGCTGTACTTAGAACACGCAACCAGAGCCAAATTGTTGCTTGAAATTTTGGAATAGAAAATAAAAAGAATAACTTTATTATTCAGTCAGCATAACGGGTTTAAGTATTACAGCTTAACTCAAAATAGCCTCAGGGGAAAAAAGTGGTAAATTTTTTTTAACCAAATAAACCTGATGTTATGCTGAAATTTTTTTTCTCTTGCCTGTGCCTGATCTTTATTAACGGTGGCTTTGCACAAACCACCATACAGCCAAAAGATGCGCCGAAATATATTGGGCAAACCGTTACGGTATGTGGCAAAATTTATGGTGGTAAATATTTAGACGCTGTAAAAAACAAACCCACATTTTTAAATATGGGTGCCCTTTACCCCAACCAGTTGTTAACGGTTGTAATATGGGGAGATTCGCGGAAGAATTTTAGCTATGCACCTGAAGAAAAATTGAAAAACAAAACAGTTTGCGTAACGGGTAAAGTTGAAACCTTTAAGGGTAAAGCGCAGATTACAATTGATAAGGAAAGCCTGATAAAGGAGCAATAAAGCCAGGATAATTATTTATTTTGTAGAGGTTGATATTGTATCGCTACTTGCAGCTATTTTGTTGGCGTACAAGTGTGCGACGCAAGTAAGGCTTCATAGCAATACAATAGCCGGGCTAAAAAAATATCAAACGGTTGTATGCAAAAATTATTCGATAGGCAGTCAGCAATTATTACCGGGGCAGGCCAGGGCATTGGGTTTGAAATTGCAAGGCAACTGGCACTGCAGGGCGCATCGGTTATTTTGAATGATGTGGATGAAACGCTTGCGCAGCAGGCTTCTGCAAAGATTTCAGAACAAGGCGGCACTTGTTATGCAATAGCTGGCGATGCAGCGGATACGGTTTTTATTCAGCGCATGGTGGATGAAGCAGTACAAAGATTTGGTGCGCTGACTATTGTAATTGCAAATGCAGGCATTACTTTATTTGCAGATTTTTTTGATTACAAACCGGAAGCTCTGCAACGTGTGATGAGCGTTAATTTAAGTGGTAGTTTTTTTCTTGCGCAGGCTGCTGCCAAACAAATGCGCAACCAGCAAAGTGGTGGCAGTATTTTATTTATGTCCAGTGTAACAGGGCACCAGGCTCATAAAAATTTAGCCGCATATAGTATGACAAAAGCGGGTCTTGAAATGCTTGCTAAAAACTTAGTGATTGAATTATCTCCTTATAAAATTTCTGTGAATGCAGTTGCGCCAGGCGCTACTGTAACAGAACGTACCAGCGAAGATGTTGAGTACGATAAAACCTGGAGCCGCATAACACCAATGGGCAGGCCGGCAACAGTAAGCGATATAGCCAATGCTGCATTGTTTTTAGTATCGCCATTATCCAGGCATATTACAGGACAGAGCTTAGTTATTGATGGTGGGTGGACCTCTGTAAGTCCGTCTCCATATTGATGAGCCGGACTAAAGTTTTACATGGCATCGCCTGTTGAGCAATCTGCGTGTCGAAGCAGCAGATTGTAACACTTGTGCGTTTTGAACATTGTTCGACAAAAAGCGTGATATATTATTACTTCTTTTTATCAGCAACTATAAAGCCGATTCCGGCAAGTATTGCAACGCCACCAACCCAAGACGGCCACCCGATGGAATTGTTTTGTTTTTGATTTATTTCAACAGGGCCAAGGTCTACAATCTTTTTTTCTGTAGTAAAGTTGATGTTGGTAAATACAAGCATTAGTATTCCTGCTATTACGAGAATGATACCTGTTACTTTCATAAAAATGATTTTAAATTTTTTGACTAACCATAATTGGAAATAGTGTGCCAGTTATAATACAGCAGCATTTATTGTTTTCTAAAATACTTCTGTACAATATTTACCACATGTGCGCATTTATGTATACGCTTATTCATCTTCGCATAAATGCTCAGATATGATCCAACTGCACAAGAGTGCGACGCAACGGAAGCTTAATAGTCATTCCTCAGCCTGGTTAAAAAAATGTATTGATACAATCTACAACATACGGTAGCCTGCTGCTTTTTTAATGAGCATGGCGGTATTGTTTACTTCGAATTTTGATAAGAGGTTTTTGCGATGTGTGTCTACAGTGTATGGACTTACAAATATTTTTTCGGCGATTTCGTTGTTGGTCATGCCTTCTGCAATAAGCTGGAGTATTTCTTTTTCGCGGCGTGTAAGTGTGGGTGGCTCATCGTCTGCCGGCGGTTCTGGTGCGGTGTTATTGATGTCAATACTGAAAAACATTTTGCCTGAAACAACAGCGTGTATGGCTTCTTCTATTTCTTCTTTACCGGCACTCTTTAATAAATATCCCGATGCACCGTTGGCAATCATCTGCGATACATAACTGCGTTGTTTAAAAGTGCTTAGCGCCAGCACGTGCACTTTGGGGAATTCTTTTTTAATTTTCGCACACAATTCTATGCCGCTGATATCAGGCATATTGATATCAAGAAAAGCAACATCAACAGCATGGTTTCTTAAAGTTGCAATGGCTTCAAAAGCATTACAGGCAGTGGCCGCCAATGTTACTGCAGGGATTTGTGAAAGAATGGCTTTCATGCCTTCTATTACCATGCTGTGGTCGTCAACAACCAATATATTAACTGATGTGTTATTCATATTAAACAGGTATTTCAATTGTAAACGAACTGCCGTTGCCGGGCGATGATTGTATTTCGAAACTTCCTTTTAAATAATCCACCCTTGATTGTACATTTTTTAAGCCAGCACCTTTAAAGGTTGAAAGGTTTGCCGCGTCAAAACCTTTGCCATCATCTTCAATAGTAAGCGTTATGCCGCGTTCATGCTTCGTTAATTGTATAAAAATATTTTTGGCTGCTGCATGTTTAAGGGCATTGTTGCTAAGTTCCTGCACGATGCGGTATAGAATTACTTCTGTTGTTTTTTCCAAATTCTGCCGCAATCCCAACTGTGTGAATTTCATTTTTACCCTGTTGCTTTCATTGATGCCATCGCAATAATCCTGAATAGCTTCGCTTAACCCAAATTTTAATAGCGCCTCGGGCATCATACTGTGTGCAACCCTTCGCATTTCTACAATCGTATTATCAAGCTGGTTGATGGCTCTATTAAAAGTATTGGCATTTTCACCTGATACCACCACGTTGCCTTTCATGCTGCTAAGGGTTAATTTTATACCTGATAACAAACCGCCCAAGCCGTCATGCAAATCTTTTGCTATACGGGTTCTTTCTACCTCTACAATCTTTTGGTTTTCGAGTAATGTTTGTACTAATTTTTTATCCGTCTCCGCAGCTTTTAATGAAATCTCGAGATTTCTAATTTTTTCATTGATCGCATCACTATCAATTTTTTTAGAAAGGCCTATATACTTTTCTATATGTGTAAGCGCTTCCTGAAAACGATTGAAAAATTTACAGGCTTCATAAAAACCTAAATGAATTTTAGCAAGCATATCTACCGCTTTAATTTCCTCACCCAATTGTAATGCGTTGTTTAATAACTCAAATACCCGGTGTGACGATTGCTCACTTAAATTTTCCCTTATATAAAGTGTTGCTAAAAACAGTAATATTTCCGCTTCTCCTTTTTTATCTCCAATTTCTCTGCGAATAACTAAACAACTGTTACAATATTCTGCAGCCTGGTTATAATCACCAGCTTTTTTGTAAATATGCCCTAAATGAAAAAGTGCATTTCCTTGTCCCTTTTTATCGTCAATATCTTTCGATATAGATAGAGCTTTCGAGCAAAACTCAATCGCATCTTCATATTGTTTCATTTTAAAATGGCAAAAGCCAATATTATCAAGGCAACCAGCTTCACCCCATTTATCACCTGCATCTTGCGTAAACGGAAGGCTTTGCTTAAAATATTTCAGCGCATTGGCAAAGTCTTCTGTCTCAAAATAAATAAGACCAATTTGTTTTAAAGAGAGTGCTTTAGAAATCCAATAAGTAATGGATTTAGGTTGGCCTGCAGAAAGGCATTGAAGTGAATAATTTAATGCCTTCTCATTGTCGCCTAAATATTTATAAGTAACCCCTAAATGATAATAGCAAAGACATTCAGCTTCTTTGTTGCCTGTTTGCTGTGCCATCTCCAGAAATTTAAACAGAAACTCTAGCGAACCCGCATAATTGCCCAAACTACGTTGAATGATGCCATAATAGCCATATATCGAACTTTGGCCATCCACATCATTTATAAATTCAAATAAAGCCAGCGCCTTTTCACAATATTCAAGCGCTTCATGATGCTTAGACAAACGAATAAGACTAAATGCAAATGTTCGGTACCCCTCGGCTTTTCCTTTTGAATAGTCAATACTTTCTGCCAGTTCAAAAGCCTCCCTGCTTAACACATGCGCCTGGGTAGAATTATTTACCCTAATTTCCCAAGCCTGTATGTTAAGCTGGTCTATTTTATCTTTCAGAACCTGTGAATCAAGTGCATCATCCATAGTAACCTTAATTAATTATTATAACTACAGGTCTGTAAGCATCCATGCATCCGCAGTTGCTAATTGCTTATTTCCACATAGTTTGATGTATAAAAAAAGTTGCAACTTATAAGCAGCCAGCCATTTAACGCTTGTCGCAATCATCGCTTCTCCCAAAGGAGCTTTTGCACCGCTCCAGGGATAAGTTACTTCTTTCTGAAGCAAATCGTCTTCACTTAAATGGCCAAAAAGATTTTTAATTATTATGAGTTGCTCATCCATAGCATTTAAAAATTGTTCGTGGGTTATTGTTTTGGAAGCAGCAATTTTTGATCCGTAAAAAGCACCAAAATCTGTGTCATTTTCCTGTAGCCAATAATCTGGCATTAGGGTTCCGGCAATACTTAAATACTGCAATAATTCCAGCGTAGTTCTTACTCCCTCGCCGGGTTTGTAATCCATTTGACCAGGTGGAATTTTTGTGTAAAGCCTGCGGCAAACATTCATTTCTTTTTCTATGTTGTTAAGCAAATGTTCTTTGTACATGTTTCAAATTTTAATGTGTGATTGGTATAAATAATTAAGAAATTTTTGTCGCCAGCTTTTGGTTCCCTTATTAAGCTTTGTTGCGTCGCATTACGTTCATCGTTCCGATCATGAATGAAGCTTTTAATACACCGGCTTACATTCGCTTCAATTGCTGCCAAATGATTTGCAGATAAAGTGATTGCGACGCAACGATGCTGCCATGAAATACAGTCGTTTGTATTATAAAATAAAATCTGCTTTTCACACACCTGATAAAGGTATCAGTTGTTAGCAGGTATTTCTATATTAACTGAAGTGCCCTTACCTGCTTCTGATTCAATATTTAAAACGCCTTTTAAATAATCTACCCTTGATTGTACATTTTGCAAGCCTGCTCCTTTAAAGGTTGAAATGTTTTTGGCATCAAAACCTTTACCATCATCTTCAACGGTAAGTGTTAAACCGCGTTCATGTTTGGTTAACTGTATAAAAATATTTTTGGCTGCTGCATGTTTAATAGCGTTGTTGCAAAGCTCCTGCACAATGCGGTAGAGAATTACTTCAGTTGATTTTTCCAAATTCTGTTGTAATCCCAACTGTGTGAATTTCATTTTTACAGTGTTGCTTTCATTAATGCCGTCGCAGTAATCCTGTATGGCTTCGCCTAAGCCGAATTTCAACAAAGCTTCGGGCATCATATTGTGTGCAACACGGCGCATTTCAGCAATGGCATTATCGAGTTGTGTGATAGATTTGGTAAACAGTTGCGCATCTGTTTCCTGAATAATCATGTTCCCTTTCATAGATGATAAATTTAATTTTATTCCGCTAAGCATGCCACCCAGCCCATCGTGCAGGTCTTTGGCCATGCGGCTGCGTTCTGCTTCCTGGCCCTGGATGATATAGTTCATGGCGAGTAACTGCTTTTCGTTCTCATGCATAATTTGCCGCTTTCTGTATTGAAAAATAAACAGGAATAACCCTGTTATAAAGACCAAAAAAATGATACTCGCTATTGCGATAAATATAATTATTGCGGTTTGCCCCATATAAATGCAATTGTAAAAAGCAGGTACATACTATAGTTTAAAGAAGTTGAAATCCAGGCCAAAGGCACAAACAGATCAAGGTCTTTTGCAAGTTCATTATACAATCCGTAGAAAGGAAAAGTACCCAGGTAAAACACCAGCATGCCAAGCGCTATCCAAAATACAGTAAGCTTTTTAAAGACGAGTATTCTTTCACTTTTTACAAGTTCTATAAAAAACATTAACAGGTAAACAAGAATAAACAGGTTGCCAATGGTATAAGAAAGCGATTGAAAATAATAAGCATGATCCTGTATTAAAAAATTCTCCATTAAAAAACCCAGCAAATAAATGCACGCACCGGCTATGATAATTTTTTTGTGCAGCGTTTTGTAAAAAAACCAATGGATGAAAATCATTTCAGTTACAACAGTTACTTTGAATATTATTGACGCAACCGGTATTTCTCCAAAATTCCGCAGCAACCTTTCTGAGAGCTCAAGGCAAACAATCAGAGCCAGATAAAGGGGCACCCATTTTAAATAAGTGCCGCGCCATTTTCTCCAGGTTATCAAGCCTGCAATAGCTGCGGCTGCTTCTGCCAATATCAGCAGCCTTGAGAATAATATCAAAGAATCGAGGTTCACTTTTTTTTATTAGAGCAATTCAGATTACTGACTTTTTGTTTGCTTAAACACTATCTGCATATCTTTTGCAATTACTATTTACCGTTTACGCTAAATAGTCAACTTCTATTTTGTTAGTTTCAATAAAATGCAGCGTACCCGGTTGGAGGTGTTAGACTACACACTGGCGGACATAGTTCTCCATGATTTTTGCCCGCCAATACACGAATAATGCCGTTGTTTGGATCATCAAAATTAATGGCTGATTTATCACAAATTGAATGGGTTTTATCAAGCGGGTTAAAATCTTTATGATTTCCGTTTACATCAATCGTAGGAACCATAAATACAGTTTGATAGCCTGCGTAATTGGGGTTCACACCGTTGTATCCCGGGAACTGTGTTGACAAAGTTGAAATTGATGTCGGGTATCTTGCATAGTAAATGCGAATACCCAATTTGCTGTTGCATGATTTTCCGCAGGTATCTTTTTGTACTTCAAGAATAAAGTTCTTAATATCATCTAAAGTAAACCAAACTGCGGTGGCATCGGTCTGTGACGTTGCATTCGGCATATGACTTATATATTCATGTCTCATGTGTTTTAGTGTGTTTACATCCATGGTAAATACAGAACCTGTTGTCGATGGTGCGCACACATCGCAGCCGCTTTGTGCTGCTTTTACAACTTGTTCCTTCAGGCTGCTGTTTTCTTCTGTAAGGGTATTTATTTTCAAAAGTTCATACCCGGCAGCAATCAATAATAGTATACTAATTACAGGAAATACTTTCTTCATAAAATCTTGTTTTGGGTTTAATAATTTTTTTAAAGAGTTATAAAAATAGACATGCTGCAGCATAGAAAAATCACTTACTCAATAAATACCAGTTTTCCGGTATTTCTAAGAATCACAGTTTCCCCCGATTGTGCTGCATTGCAGTTGCGGGTATGTTTGTATGGTAATTAATTATGAAAAAAAGTGACCGGTTGGCACTAAAACCAAAGCTCAATAAATTTCCTAACGTACAATAGTGCGACGCAACAGACGATGCCATATCGTTAAAAGCCGGGATCCAAAAATGTATCTAAAAAAATGTGCATAAGATTCCAGGTATGGCAGTGCTAATACATCTGAACACACCTGTTCGATGTATTCAATTGTATCGAAGAAAAAAATAAACAAGGAGCCATTTTCTATTGCAGAACCTTTAAATAAGTTGTTACTACGAAATGATTTGGGTAATTTGTAAGCAATTAGAAAAGCCGGAGTTACAACCCCGTGAAACTAAAAATGATGATCTACGCTTCTGAATTTGGCGTTGTGCCATTTGTAAAAAGGCATGTGCAAAACCTGCAGCCATGTGCACAGCCCAGTAAAGAAATCATTTTTACAAAGAATTATTTTTGAATTTTATCATTACATGCAGGAAAAAGAATACACAGATATAATCCCCTTATTAAAACATCTATATATTGTATTACAACCTTTTGCCAATAACAGGAATATTAGATTAGACTTTACGGGTACGGAAAATGAGATTAAGATAGATTGTGCTGAAAGTAAACTTTTTACAGGACTTAATAAATTATGTAGCGCTGTTATAGATTACATGCCAGATGACAACACCCTTTATATAACAACAGAGGTAATTGAAAAAGATGAAGCCAAATATGCATCTGTGAAGATCCGGAACACAGGCATCAACCTGAAACAAGTGCCGGCCATTACAAATAATTGCGGGTTGCCGGCACGCATATTTTCATATTCTGCAAAAGAAACTGTTTATGAGGTTTGCTATTCTTTATCGCAGGATGTTGCTATTGATTCAGGAAAACAACCAATGAATGACGTGCCATTTAACTATATCAACCTTGTCAGGGGTATAAGATCTCATTTCGCAAAATTGAAAAACCCTGTTGAACGCCTTGCGGAAACAAGACCAAAAGAAGCAGCTTTTCTTATAAAAATTAATGAATGCCTTTTAAAAAACCTGGATAATGAACAGTTTGATGCAAATGCACTAAGCAATGCAATGGCAATGAGCCGTGCCCAATTATTACGCAGGTTAAAATCATTAACCGGAAATTCTCCCGGTTATTATATAAAAACTTTCCGCCTTGAAAAAGCAAAAGAATTATTAGAAACAAAAGATGTTACCGTTAGCGAAGTAGCAAGCCAAACAGGTTTTAACTCGCCGAGTAATTTTACAAAAGTGTTTAGTGAAAAATATGGCATTACACCTTCTCAATTCCAACGCACAAACTCCAATGCAACAAATAAATAAGTAATTGCAACAAATGCGATAACATACAGGCTTCTTATCAATATACCTTTATAAAAAATTGTTTTATGGAACAGCAAAGAAAAAATAAAGAGTTCATCATTAATTATTTAACTGCCGTTGGTGGTGTTGGAAAAACAAGAGAACTTCTGGAAAAGTATATAACCGATGAAGCCTTAATTAGCCATATCGAAGTTTTTGAAACTGCCTTTCCCAAATATGATCTGTTTATTGATGAAATGACAGCAGAAGGTAACCGTATAATAATTAAAGCCCGCGTCAATGGCACTCACCTGGGCGATCTTGGAGGAATATCTCCCACCTACAAAAAAGTAGATTTTCCGGTTATAGTTGCATACGAGATCGAAAACGAAAAGATCATCAGCCACTGGATGCTTGCTGATCAGATGAGCCTGATGGAACAATTGGGTGTTATACCCGAAGCCGCACATTAATAAATTTGATAAAAACCATTCTATGGATCAGCAAAGAAAAAATAAAGAGTTTATCATTAATTATCTAACAGATATCAGTGGTATTGTTAAAACAAGGGCATTGGCGGAAAAGTATATGACCGATGAAGTGCTGATTGGTCAAATTGAATATTTCGATGCCGCATTCCCCAGGTACGAAGTTTATATAAATGAATTAATAGCTGAAGGTAATCTTGTGGTAGTTCGTGCAAGGTTTAAAGGAACGCACAAGGGTGATCTTGGCGGCATACCTCCAACACATAAAACCGTGGAGTATAATTTTGTGATCAGATATGAAATTGAAAATGGAAAAATTATAAATCACTGGCTGATTGCTGATCAGATGAGCCTGATGGAACAGTTAGGGGTTGTACCCGCCGCTGCTGCATCGCACTAAGTTCTAACCACTCTGGTTTTACTTCAAAAGTTTTTCGATTTCTTACTTAGCAATTGAGCTGATAATTTATCTGTTTAATAAACGCATACTATTTTTTTTGAAAAATAATTTTATTGGTTAACCGGCAGTAGTAACTCCGGTAAAGCATTCTTGCGTCGCACTCTTGTTCGTTAATAACATTATTCAGCAAATAAAAACACGCAAAGTAAACAAGCTGCAAAAGTGGCTAAGGTAATTTTCTGTGCCTTTATGTAAGCAACAATGGCAATGTGCAGGGGCTGTAGAAAGCTCAATATATAATCACAAAGTACCAGTGTGCGACGCAAGAAAAGTATAATAGAATTACTTATGCCAGTCTCAAAAAAATCAGTAAAAAATATTTTTAACACACTGTATCAAAGCGGCATTTATAAAACTCACTGTTTTACGGTATTTCTAAAAACCACACTTTTCCCCGATTGTCTTGCATTGTGGTTGGTGGTAGGTTTGTGCAGTAATTAATTACCAAAAAACACTGGTCTTTCAAATTTAAAAAAACAAAACCGGCCCTGCCGAAAACCGGATTACAGAGTAGGCAACAACAACAAATAAAAATTATGAAAAAGACACTTACCATTTTTTTTGCAGCAGCACTTGCTGCAAATTGTGTACACGCACAAAACTGGTTAACTACGGGGAATGCCGGGTTAACAGCAAGCAATTTTTTAGGAACAACTGATCCTGTGCCATTAATTTTTAAAGTAAACAATAAGGCAGCGGGCAGAATTGATTATTCTACAGGCGTAACAAAAGCAAATACCTCCTTCGGATTTCAGACACTCAATGTAAATACTGCTGGTGGCAACTCTGCGTTTGGCTACCTGGCATTGCCTGTAAATACTTCTGGCAATGCAAATACTGCTGTTGGTTTTAATAGTATGAACAGAAATGTAACTGGTTTTTCCAATACAGCATTTGGCAGCCAAAGCCTTGCCGGCAATGTTGCAGGATTTTACAATACTGCCGTTGGACAGGCTTGTTTATCCGGCTCCAGAGGCAACGATAACACTGCTGTGGGCAGGTTTGCTTTTGTATCATTGGCTACGGGAAGTGGTAATACCGCCATTGGCTCGGGTGCCAATGTAAGCGACAGCACATTATCAAACGTTACACTGCTGGGTTTTTTAACTGTGGGTACGGCCAGTAACAGTGTGCAGATCGGCAATAATTCTGTTACCAGTGTGAAGGCTGCTAATAATGTGGTAATAGTTTCTGACGGACGTTTTAAGAAGAACGTTAAACAAAATGTACCCGGCCTTTCTTTCATTAATGCACTTAGCCCTGTTACTTATAACTACGATATCAAGGGTCTTGATAAATACAAAGGTGTTATTGCACAACAGGTAAATGCAAACGATAGATCTATTTCAGATGCAGCATCAAAACAGTATGAAGATGCAGTAAATAAAAAAGAAAAAATTTTGTATTCGGGCTTTGTAGCCCAGGATGTAGAAAAAGTTGCAGAAAAACTGGGTTACGATTTCAGTGGTGTTTATAAACCGCAAAATGATAAAGATCCTTATGGCTTAAGTTATGCAGAATTTGTAGTGCCTTTGGTGAAAGCTGTACAGGAACTTTCTAAACAAAACGATGATTTAAAAAACCAGAATGATGGGCAACAAAAAATCAATACTGATCTTCAGAAACAAATCAATGATCTCAAGGCTTCTATGGTTTTGGGCAGCCAGTCAACTTCTGCAGGTAGTAATGTACAAACAGTACAACTGAATAACAGCGCTGCTTTAGAACAAAATGTACCCAATCCTTTTGTAAATGCAACTACAATTAATTACACACTACCACAGCATTACAGTAAAGCAGTAATGATCATTGCCGATAAAACCGGTAAAACCGTAAAAGAAATCAACCTGGGTGGCAACGGTAAAGGAACTGTAAAACTAGATGCAGCTTCACTCTCAAGCGGTACTTATCACTACAGTTTATATGTAGATGGCCATATGACTGACAGCAAACAAATGTTGCTGAGCAAATAAATTTTATACAGGCATTACAAAATAAAATAAAAAAATCACCCTGGCTTTTGCCAGGGTGATGCTAAACTGTTGTCAAAAACAATTACCCTATAAAAATGTATAAAATGAAAAAGACACTTACACTTTTTTTTGCAGCAGCACTTACTGCAAATTGTGTACACGCACAAAACACATTTCCTTCAACTGGCAGCGCCGGTATTGGTACTGCTGCACCCAATGCTTCTTCGTTATTAGAAATGGTTAGTACCTCGAAAGGTTTGCTGATACCCAGAATGACGGTTGCGCAACGCAATGCCATTGTATCGCCTGCAACCGGGCTGATGATTTATCAAACCAACAACACACCCGGTTTTTATTATTACAGTGGAACTGCATGGAATGCAGTTAGCCCTAAAAGCGTAAACACTGCGCTCAGCAATCTTGTATCGCCAACTGCAGTTAGCCAATCGCTGGTTCCTGCTGCAGATAATGTAGTTGACATTGGCTCACCAACATTGAACTGGAGAAACCTTTATTTGCAGGGGGGTATTTACCTGGGCGGTAGCCGTATTTTGAATTTAAATGGCAATAACAGTTCAGTTGGTTTTGGCACGCTCTATAATCTAAGCTTAGGATATGGAAATACCGCTGTGGGCAACAGCGCATTAGCCCTTACAACAAATGGCAACCGCAACACTGCTACAGGTCATCTTGCATTGTATTCAAATACAACAGGTAGTTGGAATGCAGCCCATGGTGCAGAAGCATTGTATGCAAATACAACCGGTGAGTTTAATACAGCTAATGGCTTTTATGCGTTGAATAAAAACACCACTGGCGACAGGAATACGGCGAATGGAAGTTATTCCATGTACAACAATACTACCGGAAGACTTAACTCTGCAGTTGGTGTGGATGCATTATTTGCAAACACAACGGGTTCTGCTAATGTGGCTAATGGGTTTGAAGCGTTGCATGACAATACCACGGGATACTCAAATGTAGGTATTGGTGTTGGCACATTACGTTTAAATACTACGGCAAGCAATCTTGTTGCAATCGGTGATTCTGCTTTGTATAATAATGGGGGCGGACTTGTTTATCCGGAGGAAGCTGCGGCAAATACGGCAATTGGATCAAAATCTTTATTCAGTAATGGGCATGGATATTTTAATTCAGCTTTAGGCTATTGGTCTCTTTATGCAAATACACAAGGAAGTTCAAATACTGCCTGTGGCGTTTACGCATTACGTTTTAATACAATCGGTTCTTTCAATACTGCGATGGGTCAATCTGCCTTAGCATCTAATACCGAAGGAAATTTTAATATTGGCATTGGTAATAATGCGCAAAGTGCTAATACCATGGGTTCATTCAATACTTCCATAGGAAACTCCTCGCTTTATTATAATACAACAGGTAGTTCTAATACAGCAGTTGGATATAATGCACTTGTAAATAATACGGGTAGTTATAATTCTGCCTTAGGATATGGAGCAGGAAACAATTATGGAGTTTTATTGACCAATACAACAGCGTTAGGTAGTTATGCAAAAGTAACAGCCAATAATTCTATACAACTTGGCGATAATTCTGTAACAAGCGTAAAAGCAGGCAACAATATTATCATTGTATCTGATGGCCGCTTTAAAAAGAACCTGAAAGAAAATGTACCCGGTCTCGAGTTTATTAACCAGCTAAAGCCTGTTACTTATAATTATGATATTCATAAACTCAACGATTATATAAAACCTATTTTAAATAACGTTGCAGAAAAAGACAGGAACGAAAAACCTAAACAACCCGTAAACCCGGAAGCCGAAAAAATACAGGAAGATGCCATTGCAGCAAAAGAGAAAAAAGTCTATACAGGTTTTGTGGCGCAGGACGTAGAAAAAGTTGCAGATAAAATGGGCTATGATTTCAGTGGTGTGTACAAACCGCAAAACGATAAAGATCCTTATGGTTTAAGCTATGCAGATTTTGTGGTGCCGTTGGTAAAAGCTGTACAGGAACTCAGTAAAGCAAATGATGCACTGCAACAACAAAATACAGATCTTGAAAAAAGAATGCAGCAGTTAGAAGCAATGATGAATGTTCAGTCATCAGCAACATCTAATGCACAAACTGTAAAAATAAATAATGCTGCTTTAGAGCAAAATATTCCCAATCCATTCAATCATTCAACAACCATTAATTACACGCTGACACAGCAATGCAGCAATGCAAAAATTGTAATCACAGACAATGCCGGTAAGTCGTTGAAAGAAATAAATATTACAGGCAAAATCAAAGGCAGTGTAACTGTAGATGCTTCATCACTTTCATCAGGTACCTATTATTACAGTTTGTATGCAGACGGTAAAATAATCAGCAGTAAACAAATGGTATTGGCAAAATAAAAAATACAATAAAGACTTTTTATGAGCCGGGCATTGGATTATCTATGAAGCTTTTGTTGCGTCGCACACTTATACTGTTGACGCTTCGGTCGACTGTTGACCGTCGACTGCCGACCACTGTTCCGAACGTACAAGTGAGTGACACAACAGACGATCAGCAGTGTTATCAAAGCCCGGCTCATAAATTCAAAAACCAAAACTAAAATATTTCTTCAAAAAAATTAAGCATCCGGCCTGCAAAAAACACCACTAACGCAGTCATAAAATTAAAAACAATGAAAACAATTATTACACTTTTCGTATCCTGTTTTTTTCTGTTGCATGTACATGCACAGCCTTACCAGTTAAGCCTTTTAAAAGATATAGACCCAACAGGTTCATCCAATGCACGTGGTATTATAGAAATGAACGGTATTTATTATTTCAACGCCTATACCTCTAATGAAGGGTTTGAATTGTGGCGCACTGATGGAACAACCCAGGGTACTTATCTTGTAAAAGATATCAACCCCGGTATTGCTGACGGATCTATAGGATTTTATCCCGTAAAAATGAATAACAAAATATATTTCCCTGCTACCACTGCAGCAAATGGCATGGAATTATGGAGCAGCGATGGAACATCAGCAGGCACACAAATGGTGGCCGATATAAACCCCGGTGCCACCGGTTCTTTTATTTTACAGATGACGGTTTATAACAATAAAGTTTATTTTGTTACTGATCATCCAACTTATGGATCGGAGTTGTGGAGCAGTGATGGTACTGCTGCAGGTACACAGATTGTAAAAGATATTAACCCTGGAACGGGATCGTCAGGCATTTCTTCAACAACTTTAAATATTGTAAATGATAAATTAGTTTTTACGGCTACTGATGGCGTAACTGGCTCCAGGTTATGGTCTTCGGATGGCACCGCAACCGGAACGAAAATGATCAGCCCGACAATGAATGTCTATAACATTATCGGTGCGGGGTCAACTACCATGAATAACAGTATTTATTTTCCGGGAACTTCAGGTGGTACCCAGTTGTGGAAGAGTGATGGCACAGAAGCGGGTACGGTTAAAGTTGCAGATATTGTTTCTGTAACAGGTGGCTCAGGTATTAATATTCCGGTTACTGTGGGCAATAATATTTTTTTCAAAGTGGGTACCAAAGAATTATGGAAGAGTGATGGCACTGCCGCAGGAACAGTGCTTGTAAAAAATATGGAATCCGTTTCAAATGGCGGAACCTTCAGCCCGTATTATATGTTTGCTTATGATAACAACACATTAATCTTTACCTGTAACTATACATTTTCGTGGGAAACCAATCCATGGGGTTGCGAGCTTTGGAAAAGCGATGGTACAGATGCAGGTACCACACTTGTTAAATCATTTAATAACATTAATGGTTCGGTGGGCTTTCCTCCGCAAAACTTTACTAAATATAACAGCCGCTACTATTTTATGGCTTATGATAACAGTTCCGGTTATTATGAATTATGGAAAACAGATGCAACGCCTGCCGGTACATCAAGGGTAAGAAGTAATTCACAGTTTGATGGCAGTTTCCCTGAAACTATTTCTGTTGCAAATGGCCTGATGTATTATACAGGATGGGGCGCATCAAGCAGTAACAATTATGGCTTATGGCAAAGCGATGGCACCAGTGGCGGCACTATAAAAATTACAGAAACAGGAAGCGGGTGTACGTTAAAGCCCGGCAAAGTATTGTTGTATCCCGATAAGGAAATCATCTTTGCAACAGCCATTGAAAATTTTACGGGTAATTATTACGGAGAAGAACCTTTTGTTACTCCTTTGCCTGCTAAAGCAGCCTGCACCCAAAGCAACACGCCAACTATTTCTATTACTTCCAATGCAGTGGGTGCAGCCTGCCCGGGTACACCAATCTCTTTTACTGCAACTGCAACATTTGCCGGTACCAGCCCTGCATACCAATGGAAAAAGAATGGTGTAAATATCAGTTGGGCAACAGGCTCCACCATGTCTGTAACCTCGCTTACCAATAACGATACCATTAGCTGTGTACTTACCAGTAATGCTGATTGTATAACTGGCAATACCGCTATAAGTAATAAGATTGCAGCCCAGGTATATGCAGCGCCTGCACCAACTGTTTCAGCAAGCGGGCCGCTTAGTTTTTGCCAGGGTGGAAGTGTTACACTTGCTTCATCTTTAGCCAGCAGTTATTTATGGAGCAATGGTGCAACAACACGAAGTATTACTGTAAATACAGCGGGCAATTACAGTGTTACAGTAACCAATAGCAATGGTTGCAAAGGAACATCTGATGTAAAAACAGTTACGGTTAATGCACTACCTGTTGCCACAGTTTCTGCCGGTGGCCTTACTACATTTTGCCTGGGTGGTAATGTTACACTTACTGCATCTGCTGCCAGCAGTTATTTATGGAGCAATGGTGCAACATCACAAAGTATTACAGTTAATACTTCGGGTAATTATTCCGTTATTGTTACCAACGCATCAGGGTGCAGTGCCACTTCTGATGCAACAAATGTTACCGTAAATCCATTGCCTGCACCAACTGTTACGGCAAACGGCCCAACTACATTTTGTGCAGGCGGCAGCGTTACACTTTCCTCTTCTGCTGCCAGTTATTATACCTGGTACGATGCTCTTAACCAACCTGTATGGTACCAGCAAAATTTTTCAGCAACCAATTCAGGTAGCTATCATGTAACAGTTGGCGATGCCAATGGATGCGAAGGAAGTTCCACCGCCACAACAATTACTACAAATGCATTACCAGAACCAACGGTTACAGCATCAGGGCCAACAACATTTTGCCAGGGTGGTAGTGTAACACTTACCGCGCCAAACGGCTATAGCAGTTACTTATGGAGTAATGGAGCAACTGCAAAAAGTATTACCGTAAACACAAATGGCAATTACGCTTGTACTGTTACCAATGCAAATGGATGTTCAGGAACGTCAAATCAAATAGTTGTTTTTGTTAATGCATTGCCGGTTCCAACTGTTACTGCAAACGGGCCACTTGCTTTTTGCCAGGGTGGCAATGTAAAGCTTACAGCAAATAATGGTTATAGCAGTTATGCATGGAGCAATGGTGCAATAACAAAAGCAATCACAGTAAACACTGCGGGTAATTATACGGTAACGGTTACAGATGCTGCAACAGGCTGTACCGGCACTTCTGCTGTAAAAACAGTTACCGTAAATCCATTACCTGTGCCAACCATTTCGGCAAATGGTCCTGTAACTTTTTGCCAGGGCGGCAATGTTATACTCACTGCATCAGCAGCCAGCAGTTATTTATGGAGCACAGGAGCAAAAACACAAAGTATTAATGTAAATGCTTCAGGTAATTACAGTGTTACTGTAACCAATTCCAACGGATGCTCGGGCGGTTCACCCATAACAAAAGTTACGGTAAATCCTTTGCCTCAGCCAACAATTACCGCAGATGGCCCTACCACTTTCTGCAATGGCAATAGTGTAAAACTTAGCGCATCGGTAAATGGCACTTACTTATGGAGTAACGGTGCCATTACAAAAACGATTACCGCAACTACAGCGGGTAATTATAGTGTTACTGTTACAACCAACGGATGTTCCGGCACTTCGCCTGTAACAAAAGTTATTGTAAATGCTTTACCAACAGTAACTGTTACAGCATCGGGGCCAATTACCAATTTATGTCCCGGTACAACAGTTACACTCACTTCATCCGTTGCCAACAGTTATTTATGGAGTAATGGTGCTACTACGCGAAGCATTGTTGTAAATGCAGCAGGTTCTTACACTGCAACAGTTACCAATGCCAGCGGATGTAGTGCAACATCTGCTGTTACAAAAGTCACTTATGTAGCATGCCCTGCACCAAAGGCATTAAAGGCAACGGTAACATCTGCTGCTTCTGCAACACTTAAGTGGAATACAGCTACATGCGGCGTAGGTTACCAGTTGCAATACAGGAAGGTTGGCGCTGTTGCCTGGACAACAGTAAACCTTACCGATACTACCTCTGCCATTACAGGTCTCTTAGCAGGTACTGCTTATCAATGGCAGGTAGCAACAGTTTGTCAAAACAGTCCTCTCATATTAAGCGCTTACACTGCCGGCACCAATTTTACTACGGCAGCTACAATGGCACTAATAAATGCACCCGTAGTTTTCGATGAACTAAAAACGCAGGAAAGTTTCAGCGCAATGGTATTTCCGAATCCTGCTAAAAATAATGCAACGCTGCGTTTTAGCAGAAATGAAAACGGGGTAACAATTTTTATCACCGACATATCCGGTAAAGTTTTGTGGAAATCGTTGAACGTAAAAGATCAGCAGGTGAATTTGCCAATAGAGAAATTTGCCAACGGCATTTACTTAATAACCGTGAATAATGGAAAGGAAATGAAGATGCTGAAACTGGTAAAGGAATAACCTCTTATTTAAAATTCCCCGGAAAACTGAAAATTCCGGGGGATTTTTTAATACAATTTTTTTGGCCGGGCTGAAGAATATCTATGAGGCAACTCTTGCCACGCTCGGTTCACAGTTCCTCTTTCATGGCAGCAAAGAAGCAGCCGTTGAAAATGTAGAATTGCGGGTAATAAATAATAAATAGCATCATTCTAAAAAGCTCTTTGAATTAACCACAAGACATTTAATGTGCCGCCTGCTGCTGCCATGAAAATATGCTGATAAAGTGATTGCGACGCAACAGTTGATGGCATAAAAACTTTAGCTGGTATCTGAAATTAATTAACTTAAACAGCTTTAAAATTGTCTTGGTTTATTTCATTACTTCATCTATCACTTTTCCTACACAACCACTTGGCATTTGTATATGCAGCAATGCGGCAAGGGTCGATGAAATATCTGTCATATAAGTTTCCCGGTTGGTAGCACCATGTTTAATACCCCAGCCATACCAAAGCAAAGGAATATGCGAATCGTAAGGGTTCCAAAGCCCGTGCGAAGTGCCGTTGCCGTTACCTTCCACATATCCGGGTTTTAAAACAAACTGTACATCGCCACAGCGTGGCGCGTAGTAACCATTTACCATCATTTGTTTTTGCGTAGCGGTAACCGGTGCATTCATAATGTCGCTGGTTTTAAAAGCCTGCGCTATTTCTTTCTGTTGGCCCAGGTAATTGATTACCCAACTGTATATTTTTTCTTTATCAAGTTTCATTGAATCAATGATCCTGTTGTCGAACACAACCTGGTAATTGAATGTGCCGGTTATTAGTTTATTACTCCCGAATATTGGCTTGAGTGCGGCATTCATTTCATTCACAACTTTACCATCATCAAATGCGCCGCCGGGCAATTTGTTTTGAATTGAAAAATTTGGAACATGCGCCACACCATGGTCTGCGGTAAGGAAAACTGTATATTGCCCTTTACCTAAAGTGGCATCGAGAAATGCAAAGAACTTACCAAGTGTTTCATCAAGGCGTGCATAATCATCAACCTGCTCCCACGAATTGGGCCCGAATGAATGGCCAATATAATCCGGTGAAGAAAAGCTTACCGCTAGAAGATCGGTAGCACCATTTTTTCCGAGGTTTTCTGCTTTTATGGTAGCTTCAGCCATGGCTTCAGTTAAAGAATTTCCGTAAGGTGTGGAAGCGATTTTTCCATAGTCTTTTCCAATAAAACCTGAAAGATCATAGGGAAAAACAGACTTATCTTTTCCAAGCGGTTTGTTTTCGTAAGGTTCATCATCAGCAGTGGCGTATTTAGTATAAACATCTTTTGGCAAATAAGTATCCCAGTTTAATTTATATAAAGAGTCCGGGATTTTTCTGGCGTTGAAGGCTTGCACCCAAGCAGGCAAAGTATTCATGTAGTAAGTACTGGTAATAAAATCACCCGTTTTATAGTCGTACCAGTAAGCTGAAGTTGCTGCATGGCCTGCAGGCAAAATAGCACCCCGGTCTTTTATGGCAATGCCGATTACTTTACTTTTAAAATTGGTAGCCAGCTTTAGCTCATCGCCGATTGTGGTTGCAAACATATTACGCGGACTCATTTTGCCGGCAATAGTATTACTGCCAACTGTTTGCACGCTATCGTCATCGGTGCAATAAACAACTTTGTTCAGAAAATTATCGTACCAGTTATTACCTACAATTCCATGAATTGCCGGTACTGAACCTGTATATATACATGTATGCCCCGCTGCTGTAACAGTTGGTGTATAAGGAATAAGCGTGTTTTCACAACTAAAGCCCTGCCCCAGTAATCTTTTGAAACCTCCATTCGGTTTAAAAAGATCGTTGTAACGGTACAGGTAATCCCAACGCATTTGGTCAATCACAATACCCACAACCAACTTAGGTCTTGCAATTGTTGTGGTGGCAGGTGTTGTTTTTTGACTGAATAAATTACCCGATAACACCAGAGCGATCAATAACAATATGAAAGGTTTCATAGATAATAAATTATGTGACAAATGTAGTGTTTGAGCAGAAGTAAATTCCGTTAACAAAAGGTGAAGGAAACAAACGTGCATAAAAACCATTTGCCTCATTGCAGGAATGGGTTATTTTTGCCGCGTTTAAATTTTACAATTTACACTATTACTTAACCAGGCTGCTTCAGGGATGTTCAGTAATATTCCGAACGTACAAGAGTGCGATGCAAGAGCAGCCTCATAGTAATTCAGTTGCCCGGTACAAAAACAAACCTGAAATCTAAAATCTGAAATAGTATGGCAGATATTTTTGAGCGTTTAATTAAGAACTACGGCCCAATTGGCCAACACCGTGAAAGGGCGCATGGATATTTTGCGTTTCCCAAGTTGGAAGGCGAAATTGGCAGCCGCATGAACTTTCGCGGTAAAGAAGTAATTGTGTGGAGTCTGAACAATTACCTGGGTTTAGCCAACCATCCCGAAGTAAGAAAGATGGATGCAGATGCGTCAAAAGAGTTCGGGCTTGCATCGCCCATGGGTGCACGTATGATGAGCGGCAACACCAACCACCACGAACAACTCGAAAAAGAACTGGCCGAGTTTGAACAGAAAGAAGATGCCATTTTGCTGAACTTCGGTTACCAGGGCATTATGAGTACGATTGATGCACTCTGTGGCCGCCACGACATCATTGTGTACGACGCCGAAAGCCACGCCTGCATTATTGATGGTTTGCGCTTACATCCCGGCCACCGCTATGTTTTTAAACATAACGACCTGGAAGATTTTGAAAAGCAAATGGAGCGCTCAACTGCATTGATAAAGAAGCAAAAAGCTGGTGGTATTCTTGTAATAACTGAAGGCGTATTTGGCATGGCAGGCGACCAGGGTAAATTGAAAGAGATCGTTGCACTGAAATCGAAATATGATTTTCGTTTGCTGGTTGATGATGCGCATGGTTTTGGAACGTTGGGTAAAACGGGTGCCGGTGCAGGAGAGGAGCAGGGTTGCCAGGATGGTATCGATCTTTACTTCTCAACTTTTGCAAAAAGTATGGCTTCTATCGGTGCGTTTCTTGCAGGGCCAAGAACCATCATTGATTATATCCGTTACAATATCCGCTCACAGATATTTGCCAAGAGTTTACCAATGCCAATAGTATTTGGCAATCTTAAACGTTTGGATATGCTGCGCACCATGCCGGAGTTAAAAGAGAAATTGTGGAGCAATGCCATGAAATTGCAGAAAGGTTTAAAAGAACGTGGGTTTGATATTGGAAATACCGATTCTGTTGTTACACCTATTTACATGAAAGGGGGCGTAGAAGAAGCTACCTTAATGGTAATGGATCTTAGAGAAAACTATGGTATTTTCTGTTCAATTGTGGTGTATCCGGTAATTCCAAAGGGGCATATTATTTACCGTTTAATACCCACCGCAGCGCACAACGATGAAGATATTGAACGCACTTTAAAAGCCTTCAGCGAAACAAAAGCAAAACTTGATGAAGGTGCCTATAAAGCAGAAGTGATTCCCGATATGGCCGACGCACGTTGAGTTTCGGCACTAAGTAATAAAAGCCTTCTCAAATTTGGGAAGGCTTTTTTTTGAATACATTTTTTGAGCCAGGCTACAGAATATGAATTGAACTTTTCTTGCCACGCTCGTTTCGAAGTTCTGTTTTCATGGCGACATTCAAGCGAAGTGTGGCAGCCTGTGCCGAACTTGTTTTGGCATCGCACACTTGTACGTTTGGATCATAGATTGAGCTTTTATTGAAGCGGGACAATGATCATTTTTTTACCTGTTGTTGCAGACGAACTGGCAAAAATTTTTCGCCAGTAATGGTCGCCTGACCAATACTGATTCGCTGCGATAAAAGCTCATAATACTACCGAACGTACAAGTGTGCGACGCAAGGAAGCCATCATTACCGTTCATTTGCCTGGTTCATAATAATGCATAATTGCTGACTTTTATTTTATTGAGCTTCACTCCAAGATTTTGTTAAACCAAAATATGCGGAAAATAAATAAATCACATTCGTGTTTTAATTGCAACAGCAAGTTTGTAATCACTATCAAATTATCCTTTGTAAAAAACACTTTATGGACAGAAAACAATTTCTCTCAGAAATGGGCTTAGGTGCCGCAGGTTTATTTGTAATAAGCTGCCTTGGCAGCTGCTCTAAATCGGGTTCAACGCCGGTAGCATCTTCGGACTTTACAATTGACCTTAATGCCGCCAGCAGTCTCGCTTTGAAAAGTCTTGGCGGCTACATTTACACGAATGGTATCATTGTTGCCCAAACGCTTGCAGGTAAGTATATTGCGGTTTCTCAAGCCTGCACACACGAAGGTGTTACGGTTACTTACGATAGCACCGGAGATCGTTTTTATTGCCCCGCACATGGTTCTGTTTTCAATGACAGCGGTGTAGTAGTTAATGGCCCAGCGAACAGTAATTTGCGGGAGTTCAACACAATGCTTACCGGAAGCTCATTGCGTGTTTATGCTTAAAAATTATTTTTTCAATATCAATCCTGGAATTAAAAAGGCCCTTTCAAAAGGGCCTTTTTAATTTATCAGCTTTCCTGCAAAAAAGGATACTGGTAATCTGTTGGAGGGTTAAATGTTTCTTTAATAGTTCTTGCACTTAACCAGCGGTAAAGATTGATCATGCTTCCTGCTTTATCGTTGGTTCCGCTGGCCCTTGCGCCGCCAAATGGTTGCTGGCCCACCACCGCCCCGGTAGGTTTATCGTTGATATAAAAATTACCCGCAGCATTGCGTAGCTTTTGTGTAGCCAGCACTACCGCATCCCTGTCCTGGGCAAGGATAGAACCCGTTAACGCATAGGGCGAAGTGGAATCTACCAGTGCAAGTGTTTCTTCAAATTTATCTGCATCGTACACATAGATGGTGAGCACGGGACCGAAGATCTCCTCGCACATGGTTACATATTTGGGGTCTTTTGCTTCAATAACGGTGGGCTCTATAAAATAGCCTTTTGTTTTATCGCAGTTGCCACCGGCAATAATGGTTGCCTTCTTATCTTTTTTTGCCGCGGCAATATAGGCAGCGATTTTGTCGAAACTTTTTTCATCAATTACCGCGTTTATGAAATTGGTAAAATCTTCCACCGTTCCCATTTTCATAGTTTTTAAAGTAGCGGCTAATTTTGTTTTTACTTCTTCGGCAATATTGTTGGGTATATAAGCCCTTGATGCCGCAGAACATTTTTGTCCCTGGTATTCAAATGCACCACGGGCCAATGCTGTAACTACCACATCAGGATCGGCGCTCTTATGCACCATTACAAAATCTTTCCCGCCTGTTTCACCAACAATACGCGGATATGATTTATACTTCGCCATATTCTTGCCAATGGTCTCCCACATATTATTGAACACGCCTGTTGAACCCGTAAAATGTACACCGGCAAAATCGGTATGGTTGAAACAAACTTTACCAAGTAGCGGGCCATCAACATAGATGAGGTTGATAACACCATCGGGCAGCCCTGCTTCATTTAAAATACGCATGATCATTTGCGCCGCATACACCTGCGTGTTAGCAGGTTTCCAAACCACTACATTGCCACACATGGCTGCTGACGTAGGAAGGTTACCTGCAATAGCGGTAAAATTAAAAGGTGTAATGGCGAGCACAAAACCTTCCAGTGGCCGCCACTCCATGCGGTTGTGAATGCCCGGTGCAGAAACAGGTTGCTGCTTATAAATCTCACTTAAAAAATGTACATTATAACGAAGGAAATCGATCAGTTCACAGGCGCTGTCAATCTCGGCCTGATAAGCATTTTTACTTTGGCCCAGCATAGTGCAGCCGTTCATAAAACTGCGGTATTTTGTTGCCATAAGGTCGGCAGCTTTTAGAAAAATATGTGCCCGGTCTTCCCAGGGCATATTGGCCCAGCCTTCTTTTGCTTTTAGTGCGGCATCAATTGCAAGCTTGATATGTTTTTCTTCCCCTGCATGAAAATAGCCCAGTGTATGCGCTATTTCATGTGGCGGATGCATGGCAATTTTGTTACCTGTTTTTACAGTTTTGCCTCCAATATACATGGGTACATCAATGGGCTTTTTCTTAAGTTCGGCAAGCGTTTTTTTTAAAGCAATTTTTTCCGGAGAGCCCGGTGCATACTGCAATACAGGTTCATTGGCTGGTAACGGGTAACTGAAGTATCCTAGGTTCATACAAAGAATTTATACATGAGTAATGAGGGCGCAAGTTAAATAATAAACTAACATCTATTTGTATAGCAATATTGCAGGTTATGCGATGAGGAGTATTTTATGAGCCGGACTGAAGTACAGGAATGAAGCATCGTTGCGTCGCACACTTATGCTGAAGAATCTTTGGTCGACCGTTGACTGTCGACCGTTGTTCCGAACGTACAAGTGAGTGACACAACCAAAGCTTAATAGTAGTAATGAAGCCAAGGCTAAAAAAATCCTAATTGTATTATACAAAAAAGCGGCAACCAGTTTAGTGATTGCCGCTTTTTTTTACTGCTGTAAAAAAATTGACTTATTATTTTTTATCAGTTGCAACAGCTTTATTAGCAGTTTGGCTCCACTCAAGACTGATGGCAGATTTCTCGATTTTTATATAACTGCCGGGGCTTACTTCAAGTTGTATGGTGCCATCTTCGTTTACTTTGTTAATGGTACCGTGTATACCAGCGATGGTTACTACCTTATCGCCTTTTGCCATATTTTCAATATATTTCTTTTGATCTTTTGCTTTCTTGGCCTGAGGGCGTATCATAAACAACCAAAAAACAAGAATAATAGCGCCCATCATAAGGAATGTTGGCAATGGAGATTGATCTGCTCCGCCAGCCGGTGCCATTAAAAAAAATGTGTTCATCAAGTTCATCTGTATTTGTTTTATTGTGATTTTTAATTAATTACTTTTTTTTGCTACTATCGGCAGATGTTTCGGGCTGTGTAACGGTCCCCGTAAAAATCAGCAGTGGCGAAGGATTAACGGTATTGGTTTGTACGGTAATACTTTTTCTTACTTCTCCGGGAACGCCATGATTGCTGTCGAATTCGGCATTTACTTCACCGGTGCCGCCTGGCGCTATCGCTGCTTTTGTGTAATCTGCAACGGTGCAACCGCAACCCGGGCGTACAGAATAAATAAACAATGGTTTGTTGCCAACGTTTTTACATTTGTAAGTAATGTGTACCTTTTGGCCTTTGGTAACAGTGCCAAAATTCACGATACTGTCAATCCAGAGCACGCTGGTAAAATTTGCAGAATCTTTTCCCACACTTTCGGATTGTGCTGCAACATTGCTGGTGTTACTACTGCATGCCGAGAAGAGGATTAACAGAATGGCTGATGATAAAATAGTCTTATTCATACTTTTTTCGAAGTGCAAATGTAATAGATTCCGTTTAAGGTTTGCGACGGAAATCAATTTTATGAATCTTGTTTTCGGCTACCAGTTCTTTATGAATGCTGTCTAAAATTCCATTAACAAACTGGCCACTCTGAGGTGTACTGTATTCTTTGGCTAAATCTATGTACTCGTTTATAGTAACTTTTGGAGGTATGGTTTCAAAATAAAGCAGTTCGCAAACGCCCATCTGCATCAGTATCATGTCCAGTACGGCAATTCTTTCCGAATCCCAGTTTTTCAGCTTGGGCTTTATCAGTTCAATGGCATAAGCACCTTTATCTGTTACCGTTAAGAAAAGATCCCTTGCAAACTTAGCTTTCTCATCATCGATCAGGTTCTGCAGGTTGTAAGTACCGGGTTTTTGAAGATAGTTAATCATTAACTGGTCCATCATTTCGCCATCATCATCCCAATTGGGAAAATGCTCTTCTAAATGCTCTATAAAATTTTCTGAAGGTAGCATGAGGTTGGTAAAAATAAAAACCAGCAGTTCTTTGTCGTCTTTCTTTTCCCTGCTGTTTTGCAGAATATATTTCTTGTAAATATCTGAAACCTGCAACTGGTTGTAAATCTTTTTAACCCATTCAGCAGTATCGGTAAAATTGAGCGTTCGGGAAAGTTCTTTTTTAAACGAGGTGTTTTCCATGATGGCCCACAGGGTTTCATTACCGGCCATTTTTGTATTAACATTCCTGTCTTCAAACGAAGGAAGATTTCTGTTTGCCCTTAGTTTGGCATCTGTTTCTGAATAACGCGCCACTTCGGTTATAAAATAAAGCAGGTAAACAAAAAGCTCCCTGCATTGCTCTAACTGGTTGTTCAGATTTTTTAAAGGATTTGCCGCCACACCTTGGCCCGACTGCTGTGCATACAACTCCTGCATTACCTTAACACGTATATTTCTTCTGCTGATCATTCCTTAAAAGAACTTTTTTTAAGGCTGCGAAGATAGGGGTAAAACAGTTATTGCAACTGGTTAAAATTAGCTGCGGCCCAGAACTATATTTTTGAAATTTTTAATCACTATCTGCTATTTGTAAAAAGTCTTTTGTTTACCAGCTACATTGCTACTATAATCGTTCGTTGTGTCACTCCCTTGTACTTTCTGTAGTGCTATTCGGCATAAGCGATCTGGTTTACAATAGCAATCAGGCTTTTATGGAGCATTTAAAATTACCCCTAAAGTATTTTCACATGTCATGCGATTTATAACGCAGAGAACAAGAGATAAGGAGTTATCGCAGAGATGCTCAACGTAAGTTTAGCGTTCTCTTGTTCTCTGCGCTGAAAAAAAGCTGCGAAAATTTGAAATGCACCCAAGTAATTCTATTCTGTAAAAAATTAATACATTTAAACATGAATCACCAAATACAGCCAATCGTAACGCTCAACAATGGAATGCAAATGCCCCTGCTGGGCCTGGGTGTTTATGATATGCATGCAGCCGAAGCAGAAACCGCAATAGTAAAAGCACTTGAAACAGGCTATCGTTTAATTGACACTGCTACAGCTTACAATAATGAAACCGAAGTTGGCAATGCAATACGTGCAAGCGCCATACCACGCAGTGAAATTTTTGTGACTACAAAAGTGGCAAACCCAAGCCAGGGTTACGATTTAACGTTAAAAGCTTTTGATGAGAGTTTTAAAAAACTGAATATCGAATATATTGATCTTTACCTGGTGCACTGGCCCATAAAAGGAAAACGAAAAGATACATGGCGGGCACTTGAGCAATTATATCTTGATAAAAAAGTAAGGGCTATTGGTGTTGCCAATTACCTGATTCCTTTTTTAGAAGAGTTGAAAGATTATGCAAGTGTGGTTCCTGTTGTTAACCAGGTTGAGTTTACAGCTTATTTGTTTTTAAAGGATCTGATGGAGTATTGTAATAAGCAGGACATTCAACTGCAGGCATACTCACCAATTGTGCGTGGCAGGAAAAACACTGACCCCAAACTTGTAGCATTGGCAGAAAAATATCATAAAACTCCCGTGCAAATGCTTTTGCGCTGGATAATTGAACATGGCGTTTCAGCCATTCCAAAATCTTCTAACCCAAAAAGAATCGAAGAAAACTTCAACATTTTCGATTTTGAAATTTCTACAGAAGACATGGTTAAGATGGATCATTTTAACGAGAACCTGAGAATTGTTGAAGACCCGATGGCGATGCTATAAGCTATTATTAATGACTGTTACAGAACTCCTTTTGTACTTGGTAAATAATTGTTCAGCGGATCACGCTTTACAGCCATGCGGATTGCTTTTGCAAACGCTTTAAAAATAGCTTCTATTTTATGGTGCTCGTTATCGCCTTTGCATTCAATATTCAAATTGCATTTGGCTGCATCGCTGAATGATTTAAAGAAATGAAAAAACATTTCGGTTGGCATTTCTCCAATTTTTTCTCTTTTAAATTCAGCGTTCCAAACAAGCCAGTTACGGCCGCCAAAATCAATCAGCACTTTTGCCTCAGCTTCATCCATCGGTAATGCAAAACCATAGCGTTCCATGCCGCGTTTATCGGCTAATGCTTTCGCAAATGCTTCGCCCAGGGCAATGCCGGTGTCTTCAATTGTGTGGTGTTCATCTATATGCAGGTCGCCTTTGGTTTCAACAATCAAATCCATTTTTCCGTGGCGTGCAATCTGATCGAGCATGTGATTGAAAAATCCCAGACCTGTATGAATGCTGGCTTTACCGCTGCCATCAATATTTAATTCAACTTTTATTTTTGTTTCGTTTGTATTGCGTTCATGAATAACATGACGTAAACCAAGTTTCAGGAATGTATAGATCTCACTCCAATGCGTTGTTTCCAAAGCAATTGTTGTTACCCGCAATTCTTCAGCTTTATCTTTTATTTCACCACCGCCTAAAGTTGGATCGTTGTTTAGCCAGATGCCTTTGCAACCAAGATTCTTTGCAAGCTGAATGTCGGTAATCCTGTCGCCAATAACATAAGAGTTGGCTATATCGTAAACAGGATTGTTTAAATATTCTGTAAGCAATCCCGTGTTGGGTTTGCGTGTGGGTGCATTTTCATTTGCAAAAGTCCGGTCAATAAGTACAGCAGTAAAATGTATGCCTTCGCCTTCAAGGCTTTTCATTACAAGATTGTGCAACGGCCAGAAAGTATCTTCCGGGAAAGATGCTGTGCCCAGCCCATCCTGGTTGGTTACCATTACCAATTCGTAGTCAAATTCCTTTGCTATTCTGCCCATGAACTCGAACATGTTTGGGTAGAAGGTAAGCTTATCAAAAGAATCAAGCTGGTAAGTGGGTGGCGCTTCGTTAATGAGCGTTCCGTCACGATCTATAAATAATATTCTTTTTCCCAGGTTTGCCGGAACTGGATTTTGATGTTGAATATTTTCAGGTAAAGACATTTAGTGAGGTTGTATTTTTTGCTGAATAGAATTACAGAATGATCAAACGTGCGACGCAACTGCTGCTAAATAGTAGCAATGCAGCTTTGGTCAAAAAAAAATTATTTAATTGTTGCTCTTACTGTTTTTACTTCGGCAGGTGTTACCGCCGATCCTTTATTACCAAAGCTGTTGCGGATATAAGTTAATACATCTGCAATTTCATCGTCTTTCAGATTGTCTTGCGGTGCCATATTATTTGAATAAAATTTTCCATCAATTGCAATTTTATCGGTTGTACCCTGTAACACCCATTTAATCAGTTTCTTTTTATCGCCGCTTACGTAAGAAGTTTTAATGAGCGGTGGATTTAATTTTGGCACGCCGCCGCCATCGTCCTGGTGACAGGTAAGGCAATACGTTTCGTACAATGTTTTGCCGCGCTCTATAGAAGGTTTAATATTTGTTTGCGCAAGCACAGCGAAAGGACAAAAAATGAAAATGCTGATTACAATCTTCTTCATCAAATAATTTTATTTGCCAGTATAAATAATCCTGTAAATAGTGCCGCCAGAATCGTCGCTGATGTACAAAGAACCATCAGGACCTTGTGCCAAACCGCATGGGCGGTGTTTTGCTTTTGAAGGAGAAACAAACGCTTCGCCACCTGCAAAATTATCTGCAAAGATTTCCCAGTCGCCACTTGGCTTTCCGTCTTTAAATGGAACAAAAGCTACAAAGTATCCTTTTTGTGGTTCTGGTGAGCGGTTCCATGAACCATGGAATGCGATGAATGCGCCGTTCTTATATTTTTCGGGGAACATATTACCGGTATAAAACAGTAACCCATTGGGGGCCATGTGACCGGGAAATGCTGCAACAGGATCGATAATATTTTCGGTTGTAGTTTTTTTGCCATCGCCACCATATTCTGGGTTAATAATTTTCTTTCTCTGAATATGGTCGTAATAAATATATGGCCACCCGCAGTTAACACCCTGCTTTAATTCGTACATACATTCGGCGGGAAGTTCTGCGCTTTGCTTTGTATCGTATAAGTCCGGGAAAAGATCGTGCAGGCCATCGCGGCCATGCTGCATTACGAATAAACTATTGGTGGTATTGTTCCAATCTAAACCAACCACATTGCGTAAGCCTGTTGCATATCGGGTTCCATCACCATAAGTCTGATTTAATTTATCTGCTTTAAATTTCCAGATGCCGCCTGCAGAATCAAGTATGGGGCAAGGCATGATACCCATAGAACCTTTTGATCTATCCTTTTCCTGACATGAGTTTGAATAGGCGCCAATGTTTACATAAATATTCCCTTCGTTGTCTAATGCAATTGATTTTGATTCGTGCTGGTGGCGGCTTAATAAACCGGTAATAATTTTTTCAGGTTTTTCGGGATTGATTACTTTATTGCCAGCATTTAATTTATACCGGAAGACTTCTTCATCTGAAGACGCGTACAGGTAACCGTTTTTAACAGCAATGCCTGTGCCCGTATAATTACCAAAGCCTGTTTGTACTTCAGCTCTGCCATCGCTGTTATTGTCGTGCAGGTAATAAATTGTTTTGCCTTTATATACGTTTGAAAGTTTTACATAAATATCCCCCTGTAGGGTTACGGTAATATGTCTTGCTTCACCCAGGCCTGTTGCAACTTTTAAGGCACCGAAACCGCCGGGCAATATTAAACCGGCATTATCAGCATCAGCTTTAATAACGGATGTTTCCGCTTTGTACTTTGAAGTGTCTGTATTGAAATTCGCCCTTGATAAAAGCGTAAATACTGTAATAAAAGAAAATAGTAAAGTCTTTTTCATGTTCGCCTGTTTATGCGTAAAAATAATGATTATAAAAGTTTTCAATCAAGCTGTTTTTAACTGCAGCCAACCGGCAATGGCATCTACCAGTTCGGTATTTTCTTTTTCAGTGCCAATGGTAATGCGCAGGCAGTCGCTGCATAATTTTACATTGCTCCGGTCTCTTACCACAATACCTTTTGTTAAAAGAAATTCGTACACTTTCCTGGCATCTTTAATTTTTACCAAAATAAAATTTGCATCAGAAGTATAGACTTTTTCTACAGTAGGTATTTGCTCAAACACATCCATCAATGCATCCCGCATATCTACCAATTCTTTTATCATATCATTTACCTGGCCAACTTCTTCCAATGCTTTTAAAGCAAGTTCCTGTGTGGCCTCGTTAATATTATAAGGAGGCTTTACTTTATTAAGAACTGAAATAATTTCTGTTGATGCGAAAGCCATACCCAATCTTAATCCTGCCAGGCCCCAGGCCTTACTGAATGTTTGCATTACCACAAGATTTGGGTAATCAACCAATTCCTGGATAAAAGATTTTTGTTTTGAGAAATTAATATAGGCTTCATCAATTACAACGATGCCATTGAAATTGTTTAATACCGTTTCAATATCTGTTCTGTTCAACGAATTGCCTGTTGGATTGTTTGGTGAGCAAATCCAAATAAGTTTTGTGTGCTTATCAACCAACGTTTCAAGGTGAATTAAATCTAATTGAAAAGTTTCGAGCAGCGGAGCTTTACGAATTTCCACATCATTGATATTCGCACTTACTTCGTACATGCCGTAAGTGGGCGGACAGATAATTACATTGTCTTTTCCCGGGTTACAAAAGCAACGGTACAAAAGATCAATACATTCATCGCTGCCATTACCTATAAAAATATGCTCCGGTAAAATTCCTTTTACCATGCTGATGGCTGCTTTTAATTTTTGCTGATGCGGATCGGGATAACGATTGTACCATTTTGTTAATGGCGAACCCAGACTGTTTTCATTTGCATCTAAAAATACTTTTGCCTCGCCGCTGAATTCATCGCGTGCCGATGAATACGGCACCAGCTTTTTAATATTTTCTCTTACTAAACTGTTTAAATTGAAGTCCATAAATATTTGTTGACTGTCTTTGGTAATTCTATTGATCGTCCCTTGTGTCACTCACTTGTACGTTCGGAACAACGGTCGACAGTCGACGGTCAACTGTCGACCGAAGATTCTTCAGTACAAGTGTGCGACGCAAGGAACGATGACTAAAGAAATATTGCCGGGTTCATAAAAACCCTATTTCCTTAACCTTATTGATACTGCATTGGCATGTGCATGCAAACCTTCTGCTTCAGCCATTAACTCAACTGTTGATCCAATATTCTGTAAGCCCTGCTGTGTAAGCTTTTGGTAGGTTATCTTTTTAACAAAGCTATCTACACTTACACCGCTGTAAGCCTTTGCAAAACCATTTGTTGGCAATGTGTGGTTGGTGCCGCTGGCATAATCGCCAACACTTTCGGGTGAATAATTTCCGAGGAAAACAGAACCCGCGTTGATGATCTTTTCTGCAATAGCTTCATCGTTAGAGCATGAAATTATAAGATGTTCCGGCGCATATTCGTTTACCAGTTCAATTCCCTGTTCTAAATTATTTACAAGAATTATTTTACTGTTTTCCAAAGCTTTTGCGGCAATATCTTTTCTTGACAATAACTGTAGTTGATTGTTTATTTCTTCTTCAACAGCTGCAACCAGTGACTGTGAATTTGTAACAAGCAGAACCTGGCTGTCTGCGCCATGTTCTGCCTGCGATAAAAGATCGGCGGCAACAAAAGATGCTTGGGCTGTTTCATCGGCAAGCACACAAACTTCGCTTGGGCCTGCGGGCATATCGATTGCGATTCCATCCTGTTGTATCAATTGCTTGGCGCAGGTTACATACTGGTTGCCGGGGCCGAAAATTTTATACACTTGCGGAACTGTTTCCGTTCCGTAAGCCATGGCGGCTATGGCCTGCACGCCACCAATTTTATACATCTTCGTTACACCCACCAACTGGGCTGCAAACAAAATAGCGGGATGCAGCTTGCCTTCTTTATTTGGTGGTGAGCATAAAATGATTTCTTTGCAACCAGCTATTTGCGCAGGAATGCCAAGCATTAAAATGGTAGAGAATAATGGCGCTGTACCACCTGGAATATACAGTCCAACTCTTTCAATGCCTATGCTTTTGCGCCAGCATTGAACACCGGGCATGGTTTCAATAACTTCTGTATTTGAAACTTGCTTTTGATGAAAGGTTTTGATGTTATTTGCCGCAGTTTGAATGGCAGTTTTTAGTTCGGCAGAAAGTGATTTTATGGCTTCAGTGATCTCGTAACCGGTCACAGTAAAATCCTCTAAATTAACGCCATCAAATTGTAAAGTATATTTTTTGATCGCATTATTTCTGTTTTGCTTAACATCATTTAAAACAAGCTTTACTTTATCCTGCAATGAGGTTGAGTTGATAGAAGGCCTTTGCAAAATCTCTTTCCAATTTTCTTTAACCGGGTATTTTATCAGCTTCATAAATAAAAATATTTATTTCCCTTCAATCCTTTTGATCATACTCTAACAGAGGTTCAGGTTAGTATTCAGACAATCATCTTTTCAATAGGTACCACCAAAATGCCCTGTGCGCCGGCGGCTTTTAACTTTTCAATGATTTCCCAGAATTCATTTTCGTTTAATACGCTGTGAACGCTGCTCCAGCCTGCTTCTGCCAACGGTAAAACTGTGGGGCTTTTCATACCTGGTAGTAGTGAAATGATTTCCTGAAGGTTTTGGTTTGGTGCGTTTAGCAAAACGTACTTATTGTTTCTTGCTTTTTTAACGGCCTGGATGCGGAACAGGAGTTTATCAAGCAATTGTTGCTGGGCTAAACCTAGTTTGCTATTTTTAATTAGAACAGCTTCTGACTTTAGAATCGTTTCCGTTTCTTTTAATCCATTCATGAACAAGGTTGAACCACTGCTCACCAAATCGCAAATAGCATCTGCCAAACCAATACCCGGGGCTATTTCTACACTGCCACTGATCTCATGAATTTCTGCAACGATATTTTTACCGGTAAGAAATTGCTGTAGAATAACAGGATAACTGGTAGCAATTTTTTTGCCAGTTAAAAATGTTGCATCCGTGTATTCCTCATGCCTTCTTACAGCAACTGAAAGGCGGCATTTTCCAAAGCCCAGCTTTTCAACTACTGCAATTTTTTTCTTTTTTTCGTACACAACATTTTCGCCTACAAAACCAATATCTGCAACTGCGTCTTCAACGTATTGGGGAATATCATCGTCTCGCAGAAAATAAACTTCCATAGGGAAGTTACTGGCTTCACTTTTAAGCTTGTTTACGCCGTTACTAATCTCAATGCCGCAATCTTTAAGCAAACGCAGTGAATCGTCATACAGCCTGCCTGATTTTTGTATGGCTACTTTCAGTTTCACTGTTTGTAACGCCTGTGTTTCTTTTAATTCCATAAAACCTGTTTATTCTTTTTATTTTTTGCTCTACCCAAGACGATTGAATAAGGGCAATAAAAAAGGCTTACAAGTGTAAGCCTTTCAATGTTTTTATGACTGTATGCACAATCAACACCGGCCTACCTTTGGGGTAAGAAATGATGATGATGGTTATGCATTTGAATTTTCATGGCGCAAAAATAAGTGATGGAACCATACAGCCAAATTTTTATTATTTATTGATCTGCAATAAAGCGGCTGTTGAAAGCTGAATGATCAGCAGAATGTACAAGTGTGCGACGCAACAATGCCTCATGAATGTACAAATGCCGGGTTCATAAAAATAAGTATGCGTAAACAATTCCTGTTTTTTCTTGTTTATATTCCGGTATTTTGCAAATCAAAAAAATAAATGAACATGAAAATTGAAGTTGGACAGCAGGCGCCTGATTTTACTTTGCATGCTTCGGATAAAACCGAAGTTTCGCTATCAGCTCAAAAGGGGAATAATGTTTTGCTGTTGTTTTTTCCGCAGGCTTTTACGGGGGTGTGTACGAAAGAACTATGCGGTGTTCGTGATAATATTGCTGCCTATAATAATGCAAATGCAACAGTTTTCGGCATTTCTGTTGACTCGCCATTTACGCTTGCTAAATTTAAAGAAGAGCAGCACCTGAATTTTCCCTTGCTTAGTGATTTTAACAAGAATGTATCGGAAAGTTATGGCTGTTTATACGAGGCATTTATTGGCTGGATGAAAGGCGTTTCAAAACGTTCTGCATTTGTAATTGACCGCGAAGGCATTGTAAAATATGCTGAAGTTTTGGAGAGCGCAGGAGATATGCCCAACTTTGAGGCTATTAATGCAGCATTGGCAAGCTTAAACTAATATTAATAAAGTGAAAAACTTTTATTAGCATTTGGATGAACAGATGTTAGTCGCTAACTTTACCTCGTAACGAATTGAAATGAATAAAATTGTACACATAAACTACTTCAAAAAATCATTGCTTACTATAGTGATGGTGATGAGCGTATGTTTTGTGTTTGCAGGTTTTGGTTTCGACCCCGTGAGGATCGTTAAATGTTATCCTAATCCTGCAACTGCAGTAATCAATTTCGAATTCGCTACTACAGACAAAACCAATACTTTACAGATTTACAGTTTTACAGGAAAGAAAATGGCCGACCAGCCCTTAAATTCCAGTAAAATAAGTGTTACACTTGGTAACGATTTTTACCGCGGAATTTATATATTTCAATTACGCGATAAAAATGGAAGACTTATTGAAACAGGTAAGTTTCAGGTGGTAAAATAGAGCAATTATCTACTAAAATATTAAAAAGGCTGTCAAAATTATTGACGGCTTTTTTGTTTTGATACACTTATGAGCCCAACAATGGACTTGTATGGCATCGCCTGTTGCGTCGCACTCTTGTGCTGAAGAATCTTCGGTCGACAGTTAACGGTCGACTGTCGACCGTTGTTCCGGACGTATAAGTGAGTTCCGATTAATCGGAATTTTGATAACACAACCGGTGATGACAGCAGTAATGCAGCCAAGGTTACAATAAAATTCTTCTTTGATAAAGACATGACAAAAATTATTCTCCACTGATAAATTTCAAATTGCGTTGGATGCCTTTGTACTTACTGCGTTTTAAAGGGGAATGTTTGAATATTTTTTTAAACGATTCTTCGCTAAGCTGCTGCCATTCTTTTGTGCTTAAATTAAGGATCTCGGCAATAGGCTTAAAAGCCGCTTCTGTAGCAGGTGTGCTAAACCGGTTCCAGGGGCAAACATCCTGGCAAATATCGCAGCCAAACATCCAGTTTTGAAATTTACCTTTTACATTTTCAGGTATCAGCATTTCTTTTAGTTCGATGGTAAAATAGCTGATGCACTTGCTGCCATCAATAACCTTATTGCCAAGAATGGCATCCGTAGGGCATGCGTTTATACATTTGGTGCAGGTGCCGCAGTAGTCTTTTGCAAAGGCATCATCATAGACCAGTTCAAGATCGGTTATTAGTGTTGCAATAAAAAAGAACGAGCCCTGCTGACGTGTAATTAAATTGCCGTTTTTGCCAATCCAACCCAAGCCGCTACGTTGCGCCCAACTGCGTTCCAGTACCGGTGCTGAATCTACAAAACCACGACCATTTATTTCGCCGATCTGCTGCTGCATGGTAAGCAGCAATTGGTTGAGCTTCTCTTTTATTACATCATGATAATCCCTTCCAAAAGCATATTTGGCAATTTTTGGAGTGCCGGGTTGCTGGTGTTCTTCAGGAAAATAATTCATTAAAACAGTGATAACACTTTTAGCACCTGGTACCAGTAATGCAGGGTTTATGCGCTGCTCGAAATATTTTTCCATGTATTGCATGGAGCCATGCATCTGTTTGTTGAGCCATTTTTCAAGTCTTACTGCATCTTGTTCAAGTTTAACAGCTTTTGCGATACCGCAATACTGAAAGCCAAGTTTTGTTGCGGCCTGTTTAATGATGTTTGTATAATGTGCCGCTTGTTTCAATAAATAATTTTTGCCAATTTAAACGTATTTGGTTAATTGCATTGGATTCAACTTATTTTTCACCCAAAAACACTAAGAGCTCATGAGAAACATCCGCACCCTGGTTTACGTTTCCACGCTATTCTTCTTTATATCAGCTACGGCACAATCACCACTAAAATACGGCGTAGTTAAACCGGAAGATTTTGCACCAACAGTTTATAGTATTGACAGCAATGCCGACGCAGTTGTTTTAACCGATATTGGCAGCTCGGAATTTGATGATGGTGTGAAAAGTAGTTTTAGCCTTGTATACAAGGAGCAAAAAAGGATGAGAATAATGAATAAGAATGGTTTTGACGCTGCTACCGTTCAAATTCTGCTGCATGTGAGTAATAATAACGGAGAAACGCTGGATAACCTTGAAGCTGTTACTTACAACCTCGAAAATGGACAGGTAGTAGCTACAAAACTGGATAAAGCTTCCATTTTTAAAGACAAATACAATGAGAATTATATTATGAGGAAATTTACGTTTCCCAATATTAAAGAAGGCTCTATTATTGAGTACAGGTACACCATTACATCTCCTTATTTTACCAACCTGCGTTCCTGGGATTTTCAGGCTGCTTTGCCGCGCCTATGGAGTGAGTATACGGTAACTATACCAAGCGATATTTTTGATTTTGTAATGATAGGACAGGGCTACCACCGTTATGAAATTGATACTTCTACTTCGTCTTCTGCAGTGTACCACATGAATTCCCGTGGAGGTTTTTATATGAAGCGTTCTCAAACCGTTACGGGCCGCTGGGCTATGAAGGATGTACCGGCACTTAAGCCGGAAAGTTTTATTACGACGCTGGATAATTATCAGGCGAAACTGGAATTTCAGCTAAAACGAATAATGTACGACACATATAACGATGAATATATGAGCGATTGGTACAAATTAACAGAAGAACTAATGAAGCGCGATGATTTTGGCACTGCTATTAATGCTGGCAACGGATGGATGGGTGACGACCTTAAAAAGATTACGACAGGAGCAACTGACGATTACAGCAAAGCAAAAAAAATATTTGAATATTTCAGAGATAACTTTACGTGCACCAGGCACGAAGGTTTCCTTGCTACCACAACACTAAAAAAAGCATTCGACGGTAAAAGTGGCAGCGTAGGCGATATAAACCTTCTGCTTATTGCCGCACTAAAGCACATGAATTTTGAAGCAGAACCAGCAATACTTAGTACAAGGGATAATGGCATCGCAAATGAGCTGTACCCGCTGATAAATAAGTTCAATTATGTTATTTGCCATGTTAAAATAGGCGATCAGTTTTATATGCTCGATGCATCGGATAATAAAATTGGGTTTGGTAAATTGCCCAAAGAAACTTACAATGGCTCGGCACGGGTAATAGGCGAAATCCCTATCTTAATAACACTTTCACCAGATTCTTTAAAAGAAACAAAGCTTACATCGTTGTTTGCTGTAAATGAAGATGATAAAATTTCAGCAACACTATCCACTCAATACGGGGATTTTGAATCCAGGGAGATGCGCGAAAAACTTTCGAAAATGCAACCTGATGATTATCTTAAAGAAGTAAAGCAGTCATACAGTTTTGATCCTGAACTCAGCAATATTGAAATTGATTCCCTGAAAATACCAGAGCAGCCGCTTGGCGTAAAGTATGATCTGAAATTTTCGTTTAGCGATGATATTGTATATTTTAATCCTGTGTTTGCCGACGTAGTGAAAGAGAACCCCTTTAAATCTGCAGAGCGTTTTTATCCTGTAGAAATGCCGGCCTGCACCGATGATACTTACCTGCTTAATATGGAAATTCCTGCAGGCTATAAAGTTGAAGAGCTTCCAAAATCTACCAGGGTAATGCTTAACGAAGATGAAGGGATGTTTGAATATATTATACAGGCAAACGCAGATCATATACAGTTGCGCTGCCGCACGCAGATAAAAAAAGCAACATTTGAACCTGAAGATTACGAAACACTCAGGAATTTCTTTGCATTTATTGTACAGAAAGAAGGCGAACAGATCGTTTTCAAAAAAATTAAATAACCTTTTTATGAAAACACTATTCAGCTTTCTGCTTTTTTGCTGTTTCTATACTTTGCAGGCACAGGATTATAGCATGCTCTTTCTCCCGGATTCTCTTACAAAAAAGGCCGATGCGGTAAAACGGTATGAAGAATTACATATCATTATTAAGTCAATTGGCAAGGCTGTAATTAAACATAAGTATGCCGTTACCATTTTAAATGAACAGGGCGATGAGTATGCAGAATACGGCAATTATTATGATAAACTTCAGGATCTTAGTGACATTTCAGGAACGTTGTTTGATGCGTTCGGAAAAAAATTAAGGACCGTAAAAAAAAGAGATATAGCTGATGTTTCAGTTGATGATGGTATGAGCCTGATGCTGGATGACCGTTTGAAAAGACACAGTTTTTTTTGGCGGCAATATCCATACACAGTCGAGTACGAAGACGAGCAGGAGTTAAGCGGCACATTTCATTTACCAAGCTGGCAACCCGTTGAAGATGAAAATTATGGCGTACAGCAAAGCAGATTTGTTGTTGAAACTCCTGCGGATTACCAGTTGCATTATAAACAGTTTAACTATCCCGGAGAGCCGGTCATTGTAAAAAATGCATCCGGAAATACCTATACGTGGGAAATAAAAAATACAGTTCCTGTTAATTACGAAACTTTCCATCCCTCTTACAGCGAAATTGTTCCATCTGTTTACATTGCCCCATCGCAATTTTCTGTTGGTGGTTATACCGGCAATATGGATAGCTGGCTAAACCTTGGCAAATTTATTGTTGAACTCAATAACGGCAAAGATGTTTTGCCTGACAAAACAAAGCAGGAAGTGCATCAGCTTACAGATGGTATTACCGATACAAAGGAAAAAATAGCAGCATTATATAAATATCTTCAAGACAATACCCGGTACATCAGCATTCAGTTAGGCATTGGTGGCTGGCAGCCTTTCGATGCAAATTATGTTGCTACCAAAAGGTACGGCGATTGTAAAGCACTTTCTAATTACATGGTAAGCTTGTTAAAAGAGGTTGGCATAAAAGCAAACTATGTATTAATAAAAGCCGGTAGCCATGTTTCCAAAGGTTTATGGGAAGATTTCCCCTCTCCATACTTCAATCATGCAGTTACCTGTGTGCCAAACGGGAAAGACACCATTTGGTTAGAATGCACCAGTCAAACCGAAGCTGCAGGTTTTATGGGTTCATTTACAGGCGATAGAAAAGCATTATTAATCGCCGAAGATGGCGGGCATGTTGTAAACACACCTACCTATACTTCGAATGATAACCTCCAATTGCGTAAGATCAATGCCAGTATTGATGAAGCCGGTAATTTAGTTTCCGATGTAAATACACACTTCACCGGCATACAGCAGGAACTGCAGCACTCACTTATTCACAATGCAAGTAAAGAACAAAGAACCAAATACCTCAACAGCGTAATCAATCTGCCAACTTATAATGTTGACAAATACGATTACAAAGAACAGCCCGGCATTATACCGGCAATAGATGAATACCTGCATATCACTTCACCCGGTTACGCAACGGTTTCGGGTAAGCGTTTGTTTGTGCAGCCGAATCTTTTTAATAAGTCAACCACAAAGCTTTCGAAAGATTCTGTAAGAAAGTTCCCAATTGAATATCCCAATGCATACAAAGATGCAGATACCATTAATATTACCATTCCTGCGGGATATATTCCCGAAGCCATTCCTTCCAATACTTCCATCAGTAATAAGTTTGGAACCTATAGTATCAGCTTTAAAGTTACAGGCGATCAGATAGAAGTATTGCGTGTACAGATAAGAGACAGGGCACGTTATCCCGCCAGCGATTACCCCGATCTTGTTAAGTTTTACGACGACATTTACAAAGCCGACCGCAGCCGTATTGTATTTATTAAGAAAGAGAATTAATACATTCATGAACCAGGCAAAGAATAAGCATGAAGCTTTTCTTGCGTCGCACATTTGTACTTTCTGTACAACATTGAACGAATTAACGGATTAGCGAATTTGTGAATTAATCAATCCGATAATTCGCTAATCCGTTAATTTATGAATTGATAGTACAAGTGAGTGACACAACAGGCGACGCCATGAAATACAATAGTTGGGCTCAAAATAAATTGAATTTCTTACAGCGTTATTATTGCGAACTGCTGTTCTAAAGAAAGTGAATGCTGCAGAAAAATATCGATGATCTCTTTGCCATAACGGCCATAGATACCCGATAAATTTTCAACACGTTCCTGCAAATTGTTATTGGGAAAAAGTGCGGTTTTAATTTTCACTAACTGGCTGCGCTCTGTTTCGAATTTTCTTTTTTCTGCACGCAGCATTTTCTTTTCAAGTTCCTGCAAACGCCTTATGGCTTTAGCTTTCAGGGCAGTAACATGATTTTGTAAAGTGGTATCAACATTGCCCGCCACTGCGCCCATGGCATTGTACAAGTCTTCAACTTTTTTAAGTTCACCATTCAGCGAAAATTGATTGGTACTTTGTTTGGCAACTACTGCATTCATCAATTCGTGTTCAGACAAAAACAGGTCCTGCAATTGCAAACCTATTGATTCGGTTTTCTGTTTTAATTTTTCATCTGCAAGCAAAAAAGAATTACGCAAAACAAGCATAGGGTAGGGGACATCCGCAGCGTCAAAAACATTCTTTAATTCAAGCCAGTAAGCCAGTTCGCCACCGCCGCCAATGAATGCAATGTTTGGTAAAATAGTTTCCTGGAAAACACCGCGCAGTATAACGTTTGAACTAAACCTCTCGGGATGGTTATTTAGTTCAATTAGTATTTCTTCTAATGAAAAACTTAAACCCAAACTCAAAACTTTGAATGCTGAACCTTCAACTTCAATTCTTTCCCTCTTGTCATCAATCAAATAAAAAAGATTTAGTTCACGGCCACCGGCCTGCACTTTGTAAAGCTGGTCCAATGCATCAAGTGTAGGCTTTACAGCTTTATGAGAAAATTGTTCTTTTAATTCTTTCTCTATCACTGAATGAAAAAGTTTTTTCAATTCAGGATTGTCGGGAATTACTATAACCAAACCGTATTCGCCAAATAAACTATTGATCAATTCCAATGTTGCCTGCTGAATGGTTTTACCTTTTGTATAAACTTTGGTAAATAAATCCACGATCTCTTTACCAAAAGGCAAAACGCCTAACTGCCCGTGCATACTGCCCATTAAACTGATGAACGCATTGTCTACTTTCATCCTGCCAACTGCTCCAGTCTGTTTTGTTTGCCAGGTGTACAATACACCATCAATGCTGATGCTGCCCAGTTCATCAAGATCTGCATCTTCGCTGCCCATATAGTAAACTGGAACAAAATTATATTCCGGCAATTGCTGTTTTAAAGTGTCTGCAAGTTTTATGGTGTGTAATATCTTGTAAATAAAATATAAGGGTCCTGTAAAAATATTGGGTTGGTGTGCGGTAGTAACCGTGAAAGTATTTTCCTGTAAAAGCAGTTCTATATTTTCTGAAAGTTTTAATGAAACAGTTATGTTGTTGTATTGCTGCTGTAATTGCTGCACCAGTATTTCACGCTGCTGTGGAAATTGTTTTCTCGCATTAATGGATTGTTGAATGCCATCAATATTAACAGGGTGTTTATAGAAGGGTTTTAACTTGTCATCTGCGTTCAGATAATCAACAACAAGCTTCGAAAAATACCCGGTTTGTTTATAAGAAAGATAAGTACAGTTTGCTTCCATGAAAAAATATTGCAGGGGGTGAAAATATAAGCAGGCAATTTAAACCGAATCTTCTTTGTATGTACAACGATTATACAATCTTTCACATTTCGAAAAGATGATAACCTGATACGATCTTTATCTACAGCAGCTCAGAAGTTGGTTGAGTTTGTTTTTTTTAATACCAGCTTCAGTATTACATGGCATCGGCTGTTGTGTCACTCACTTGTACGGTTGGAAAAACGGTCGACAGTCGACGGTCAACCGAAGATTCTTCAGCACAAGAGTGCGACGCAAGAGAAGCCTCATTCATATTCTGTAGTCCGGCTCAAAATAAAAATACCCAATCATCGACTACCAAAATCTATTTCGTAAATTAGGTGTATGAATATTTTTTCTACTGATATTATACGCCTGCTGATCGCCGTTTGCATTGGCGGCCTTATTGGTGCAGAACGTGAATACTGCTCTAAATCTGCCGGGTTGCGAACCATGATTTTAGTGTGTGCAGGTTCCTGCCTGTTTACGTTGCTTTCGCAGCATATCGGGAACCCGAATAATGCCGATCGTATTGCCGCCAATATCATTACAGGCATTGGTTTTCTTGGGGCAGGGGTAATTTTCAAAGATGATAACCGCGTTAATGGTATTACTACTGCCACTGCTATTTGGATGATCGCAGCACTGGGAATGGCTGTGGGTGCGGGTTATATTGAAACTGCCTGTATTGGATCTTTAATAATGCTGATGGTTCTGAGCGCAATGGTGTATTTGCAAAATATTATTGGTAAAAGAAATCAGTTACGCAATTACCGCATTGTTTGCCCCTACATGCGGGAGACATTAAGTAAATATGAGCAATTGTTTAAAGACTGCCATTTAAATGCATTACGTGGTAACCAGAGTAAAGTGAATGATGAAATAACGGGCCACTGGCTTGTACAGGGTTCTGTAAAAAATCATGAAAAATTTATACAGCTTTTACTTACCGATGCAGAAGTGAGAGAGTTTGATTTTTAGTGATTATGGCACACCAGCAGCGCCATCCCGTACTTTAATTTTTTTCTTGCCCGAATTCTTTTTCTCGTAGTCCAGCACTTCTCTTGGTTTGGCTTTTCGTGTAGAATCGAGCTTTGCAACAGCGGTACTGTCGATAATATTATCCAACGATGTGGCTTTCTTTTTATTGGGATCAACCAGTTGATCCAGTATATATTCTTCTGTTTTAATAATAGCACCGTTCTCAGAATTGTAATAATTCCAGGTGCCGTGTTTAACTGTTGAAGCCTCAACTTTTACGATGCGCTTATAAACTGCATCCGTGTGCAGGTCGGGCACATCGATGGTATCGTATGGATTTTTTGGGTCAATTGCCTTCCAGCTTTCTTTGCGTTCAATACCATAAATATTATAATAAGAGCAGTTGCCATTTTTAAAACCCCACTTAAAATTCTCTATCGACATAATATCTCCCATCAACGTGTAGCTGCGCCATGTGCCATCTTTCTTGTCATCTTTATAGATGCCCTCCTGCTCATACCCGGGTTCGCCGCGCAGGCTTTCCATATGCACCACCCATTTTCCTTGTTTCAGGTTATTGTTATCGGTGCAGTTCAATGTGTCGCCCTTTGCGCCAATCTTATATGTTTTGCATTGCGCAATTGCGGAAACATTTATTATTATTCCTAATAAGATCAACCATCGCATAAAAAATATTTTTAATTGTGTACCCGGCTTCCTGCTACTATCGGCTTTTGTTGCGTCGCACTCTTTTACGTTCAGGTCAGTTATCGGCACAATGCAAACCTCATCACCAAAAAGCAAACCGCGTTTACTTACAAAGTGGGTACAATAATGCTGCCGCTTTATTTTAAGTTATCAATAAACCATTTAACGGCAAGGGCATAGCCACTTAAGCCCAATCCACTGATCGTGCCTTTGCATTTTGCTGATACATGCGAGATTTTTCTGAAATCTTCTCTTGCATGCACATTGCTGATATGTGTTTCAATCACCGGTGCCTTAATTGCAGCAATTGCATCGCCTATTGCAACCGAAGTGTGTGTATACCCCCCCGGGTTTATAATAATTCCATTGCTTGTAAAACCAACACGATGCAATTCATTGATCAGCTCACCTTCCACATTACTCTGATAGTAACTGAACGTAACGTTTGGAAATAAATTTTGCAACTCCTGGTAATATTGTTCAAAAGTTTGAGCGCCGTAAACATCTGGCTCACGGGTGCCAAGCAGGTTTAAATTGGGTCCGTTAATGATCGCTATTTGCATGGGGATTTTTTTTAAATATCAGTTTTTATCTGCCACCTGCAAAAATAATAATCCACCCGCTCTAAACTGTTAAGTTGCCAGCGATGAAAAAATAATTAACTTTCACACCGCAAAGCAAATTCTGCTTAGCCTTCAAGACCAATTGCTGTAGTAGCTTATGGATCATATTTACTATACATATTATCAAAGCCCCGTTGGGTTATTAAAGATCGGCGGTACAGACAACTATATAGCTGAGATAAGTTTTATAGACAACCAGGAACAGGTTACGCATGGCGAGCCCGGCATCAGCGAAGTAATGCACCAATGCACAGAAGAACTTATTGAATTCTTTAATGGCAAACGCAGGGAATTCGATATTCCGGTACACCAGGAAGGCACTGTATTTCAGCAAAAAGTGTGGGGCGAACTGGTGAATATTCCATTTGGTAAAACCATCAGCTACCTTGACATGGCCAAACAGCTCGGCGACCCAAAAGTGATTCGTGCCGCTGCAAGTACCAACGGTAAAAATAAGATCGCTATTATTGTTCCCTGCCACAGGGTTATTGGAAGTGATAAAACTTTAATTGGTTATGGTGGTGGTTTGTGGCGTAAAAAATGGCTGCTGCAGCACGAGTTCAGGATAAAACATGGTGTGCAGACTTTGTTTTAGTCAATTACCCAATACGATTTCTCCTGATACTTTCTCAGTAACCTTCTCTCGCTGCCTATTTTTTAATACAACATTCTTACAGTCGCCATAAAACCCAAACCCTGAAAGGATTGCGACGCAACAGGCGATGCCATAAATTACCAAAAGCTGGTATCATAAAATTGCTTTTCTCAGGCAATATTTAAAACTCTAGATTTTTTCTCATCCACTTTTTCTGCCACTTATCAGCTTATTAACCCATCTATGCTATACCATTATACTATGTATTACATAGTACATAGCTTTGGACTGTAATATTTAAAAGATAGTACTAAATAATTAAATAAATGTTTATGAAAAAGATGATTACTCTGTTGACTTTTTTAGGGTTGAGCGCCCTTTTTTTAACAACCAAAGCCCAATCGTTCCAGGTAAATAATATAACCGGCAGCGTTTTAGCAGGGCAAAAACCAATAGAATCAGCGACTGTAGCGCTAATGCGTTCAGCCGACTCGTTAATGATCAAAAGTGTTGTTACAGATAAAGATGGAAAATTTGGTTTTCAGCAAACTTCGAGTGCTGCTTATTTTGTTTCCATCCAGTTTGTTGGTTTTCAAAACTATCGCAGCGAAGTTTTTGAAATAAGCGAAAGTAACCCGGTTTATGAAGTTAAGCCGATTGTTCTGGCAGCAGTAAACCAGCAACTGGCCGGTGTTACTGTTACAAGCAAAAAACCTTTTATAGAACAAAAGCTTGACAGGACTATTGTGAATGTAGATGCTTCACCAACCAATACGGGGCTTACAGCTTTGGATATATTGGAAAAATCTCCGGGTGTTACAGTAGATAAAGATGGCAATGTGAGCCTGAAGGGCAAGCAAGGCGTTTTGATATTACTGGATGGTAAACCAACTTATTTAAGCGGTGCTGATCTTGCTAATCTGCTTAAAAATACTTCCAGTGCCAACCTTGATCAAATTGAGATTATGACCAATCCGCCTGCTAAATATGATGCCGCAGGCAATTCAGGGATCATTAATATAAAAACCAAGAAATCTAAAACCAAAGGTTTCAACGGAAGTGTTACAGTGGGAGGGGGAATAGGCATAAAGCCTAAAGCAAACGAAAGTGTAAACCTGAATTACAGAACAGGTAAAGTAAATGTGTTTGGGAACTATAGTTATAACTATAACGGAGGCAAGCAAAATCTTGATCTGAACCGTAATTTCAGGAACCAGGAAACTGGTGAACTGGAATCAATTTTTAGCCAGCACACAAATATGTCGCCGGTTAATCAAACACATAATTATAAAGTTGGCCTTGATTATTATTTAAGTAAAAAAACAACACTTGGCGTAGTGCTTAAAGGTTATACCAATCCAAGCACTTTTAACAGTACCAACACTACCAACATTTTAAATGCACAAAGCCAGCTTCAGTCTGTTACTTTAAGCAACAGTCTTTCAAATGACAAATGGAACAATTTTGGCGGCAACTTTAATCTGCGTCATGTATTCGATACAACCGGAACAGAATTAACCGGAGACTTTGATTATGTCAATTACACATCAAGCAGCAACCAGTTATTTGATAATTATTTTTTTAACGAGCATGGCGGCAAAGTACAGCCAGACGAAAGCTTACGCGGTACACTGCCAGGCACCATTGATATTTACAGCGGTAAGCTTGATTTCACACACCCTTTTAAAGGCGATGTAAAATTTGAAGCAGGGTTAAAGAGCAGCTATGTAAAAACAGATAACAATGCACAATACGATAATTTGATTAATGGCGAATGGCATGTTGACGAAGGCCGCACCAACCACTTTATTTATAAAGAAAATATCAATGCTGCTTATGCAAATGTTACCAAACAATTCAGCAAGAAATGGAGTGCACAGGCAGGCTTACGTTTAGAAAATACACATTCAACCGGTAACCAGTTAACAACAGGTGAGAATTTTAAAAGAGATTACACACAACTGTTTCCTACGGCTTATTTAGGCTATACAATGAATGATAAAAACCAGTTTTCTTTAAGCTATGGCAAAAGGATTGAAAGACCCGATTACGGCGATCTTAATCCATTCTATTATTTTCTTGATAAATACACCTACCAGGTGGGTAACCCATATTTAAATCCGCAGTTCAGCCATAATATAGAACTATCGCATACTTATCACGGGTTTCTTACTACAACCTTAGGGTACAGCGATATCACTGACATTATTCAGCAGGTGTTGCAACAGGTAGACAGTACGCATACCACTTTTGTAAAGCAAAGCAATATTGCCAATCAAAAAAGTTTTACGCTTAGTGTTAACGCTGGTTTCCCCGTAACAAAATGGTGGACAACCAACATCTACGCACAGGGCAATCACAACTCTTTTGAAGGCTTTGTAAACAATGGAATTATTAAAGTGGGTGGTTATGGTTTTATGACCAACATTAGCAACCAGTTCCAGCTAAGTAAAGGCTGGGGGCTTGAACTGAGTGGCTTTTACAGAAGCAAAATGGTAGAAGGAACTATTGTTTCGCAGCCAATGGGCGTTGTAAATTTTGGTGCATCTAAAACATTACTCAAAGGCAAAGGCACTCTGAAATTAAATGTACGTGACTTCCTGGATATACAGCAGTTCAGGGGTTACAGCAAATACCAGAACATTGATGTTACCATTCGTAATCAGTGGGACAATCGCGTAGTAAACCTTAGCTTTTCTTATCGCTTTAGCAAAGGTAAAGCGGTAAGCCAGCAACGCCACCAAAGCAGTGCAGAAGAAGAACAGAACCGTGTAAAAGCCAGGGGAAATTAAAAGGCAATCATCACCATACAAACGTAAAAAGCCGGCAATATTTGCTGGCTTTTTTTTAGATATAAGTATAATACATTTTTTGAAACCCGCAGCACCACCCTGTGGCATCTTCGTTGCACAGTTTATCCCGTCCCGAAAGCTTTCGGGATTCGGGACATTACTTTCATCTTTACAGCACTGAATTAGCTTTTACCGAGGCGAAAATTTGAAACGCACACTTACACATAAACTACAATTCAAAATGTATAACTTTAGTTCGTTTACAATTCAGCTAAATTCAAATACCCAACATGTATAAAAACCTGTTTAAAATTATTTTTTTATATTTTTTCTATGAACCTAAGATGCCACAGGTACAGGCGATAAAGTGCTTGCGACGCAACGAAGATGCCATGAAAAATCCTGGCTGGTATTAACATAAAATATTTTTCAACGGCTTAATAGAGACCTTGAAATAAAATGAATATTTACTTAGCCTTAATTGTACTTATTTGCCTTTCAGCAGGTTTTGCTTATATCAATCAAAAGCTTTTAAAGCTTCCTTTTGTTATAGGCCTTTTTCTGCTCTCTACTGTTTTATCGCTCGTTGTTTTAAGTTCAGGCTTATGGCTCAATTTGCCTTATAACGACATCAGGCAAGCAATTAATGATGCGGGCATCGATAAAATAATTCTGAATGTTCTGTTAGGGTTTTTATTATTTGCCGGTGCAATGCATACGTCGTGGAGCAGTTTACGAGCGCAAATTAAACCTATTGCCATCTTTGCACTGGGTGGGGTTTTCATTTCAACGTTACTTATTGCATCTATGTTTTACGGGTTAGCGGGCTTGTTGAACCTGCAGGTCGATTTTACTTATTGTTTACTTTTTGGGGCATTGATTTCACCAACCGATCCCATTGCGATATTGGGTATTTTAACAAAGGCAAATGTGCCTGAGAAAACAGAAGCGGTTATTGTTGGCGAAAGTTTATTTAACGATGGTATTGGTGTGGTAATGTTTATTGCGTTATTAGATACACTCAATAATGGAACTTTTAGTTTTTCAAATTTTGGGCTGTTGTTTCTTCGTGAAGCAGTTGGTGGAATTGTGATGGGATTGATAATGGGCTACTGTTTACATTTATTTTTAAAATCGATAGACCATTACGAAACTGAAATATTGTTAACGCTTGCTTTTGTAATGGGCGGTTATGCCTTTTGTAATTACCTGCATGTTTCCGGTGCGCTTGCAATGGTAGTTATGGGGCTTATGGTAGGTAATTTCAAAAAGCATGTAACAATGAGCGATATAACCCAGGAGTACGTACAAAAATTCTGGGAACTGGCAGATGTTATTTTGAATGCCATACTCTTCATCATAATCGCATTTGTATTAATAGTAATCCACTTCAAAAGTCAATATATATTGTTGGGAGTTATATCCGTTTTTATTGTTTTACTTTCAAGAATAATTATTGTTTACCTGCCACATTTAGTTTTTCCAAAACTGCTGAAGCTTGGTAATAAAGAAGCAAAAATTATTATATGGGGTGGCTTGCGTGGCGGACTTTCTTTGGCAATGGTTTTATCGCTGCCCGAAAGCGAAACAAAAAACATACTGCTGGTTGCAACTTATTGTTGCGTACTGTTCAGCATTTTAGTGCAGGGGCTAACCATTAAAAGGCTTGTAAAATCTAACTGAAAAAAACCCTGTATACTTTTTTTTAGCCAAACTGCACTGCTACCATTAAGCTTTCGTTGTGTCACTCACTTGTACGGTAATAATTCTGTTGAGCTTTTCCCGAAGTCTCCCAACAACCAGTACGTTGCTTCATGTGGCAAAACAACTCAAAACGGTTTTGTTGATTTTCAATTAGCTGGTACCGAGTTGTATAGAAACGAAGATTGAAGCGGAGTTGATGTTGAGCAGCGCACAACAACAACCTGGCGAAAATTAATTACGCCAGAGGCGTAGCCTGTTTGTAGATAGTGAAATGAAAATATAATCCTTGCCCCGGAGGGGGCAACCTGTTTATCTATATTGCTAACCGTAGAATTCCATTTGCTTCATTATTATTTCGTTGTAAGGTTGCTCCTCCGGCGCAAAGCGCAATTCAAAAATATCCTCTTTCTACAAATAGGTTGTCCCGCTGGGGCAGTTGCTGCTATTGCGTTTCAGGAGTGGTTAATTATTTCAGTAACAGTTTTTTGATACAAGCTTTTATGTTTTCATAGCATCAGTTGTTGTGTCACTCACTTGTGCGGTTGGATTATGTATTGAGCTTTACCAAAGCGCCGATTGAATCGGTAAAAGAACATCGGCAATCGAAGGGGCTAAAAAAACAGGCAACACATTTGTAATGCGGAGCGGGTACTTTACGCAGCACAATCTTTTGCAGCGATAGCTGCACTAAAGGCCCGATAATTATATGAATAAGGAAAATGTTAAAGAGTTTTGCCGCTAACGTCGAGCATACCCGTCAGTTTGGGAATTTGATGCTTTGTCTGCCCGGTGCTGTTGCTTATTAAAGAACGTAAACTTTATTGATAAAACCAAACCAAGCCTGCGCACAAGGAGCGTAGCAAAATGTGCAGGCGGATTAATATTCGGTCAACCCGAAAACCAAAGAAGAGTAAAGAAATGATGCTGAGAGTATGACTGTCTGCCCAAATTGCGGGTATGCTTTGTTAGCACCAGACTTTATTACCAATATCTCCAAGAATCACTTTGAGTGAGCTCTTTAATAGTTTTAATATCCTTATATCTTGGCTTGATTTTTTCTGATTTATATTGTAAGGGAACATCATTGGCGACATTTGTAAACCATTGAAAAGAGCCGGTACTACTTCCATAATTTTTTGATGGAGAAAATCTATATACCACTTCTATTTGCCCAATTACTTCTATAATTTGTTTCAATTTGGAGGGTTTGTATGGGAATAGCCAGTCTATTATTTGAAAAGCCTGTTTATCATTATCAAATTGAAAATTTGTTATGAGCACTTCAGAATTTACGAAATCATTTAAACTAGGTTTTGTAGGGCTATTAATTCTAGTAGCAGCAGCTAACGATAGCTCCAAATCACTTTCTTCATCAAGTGAAACTTCAAGGATTATAACTCCGCCATAATTTCCATTTGATAATTTAAATGTCAAACAATCGCCTTTTCGAAATAATGGAGACTTAGATTTCGTCCTGGATTTTGCTTTTGCTCTTTCAGTCGATAGTTTATTTAGGAATTTAATTAATGATTTTTTCCTTTTCTGTCTATCAGAACCATCCCAGAACTGCAAGTCAAAATTGTTTTCAATAATTTTTTTTACTTCTCTATAAACATCAGGATTTAGTTCTTTTCTTTCCCATTGAGCATTAGCTAGGGCGAACCAAAAACTGCTAAAATCAGGGGAAGATGTATCATTAATATAATCCGAATTTGTTTCTATTAAATGTTTTGAAATATCAACAATGTTTTTTCCCTTATTATACAGGGTTACAAATTCTGTATAAACATCTAAGTAGGTATCATTTTCAGAAATTCCTGTCCCGAAATAGCCCATAGATTTACGATGTTAAAATTAAAGTTTGCTGCTAACGTTTTGGGGCTTGGCGAAGGTGGGGAAATCGAAGCACAAATGTTCAATTTAGCACAAATGTTTATTAGAATTCCAAATGTTCAATTCAGCACTAAAGCCCCACTTTTGCCAAACCCCTGTTATGTGCAGTTTATTTTTCATTCTGTTGTGTTGTCAGTTATCCATTGTATTAGGTCTGAACTTACTTTTGAGTTTTTGTAAAACCAATCTGTACTTTGAATTCTAAAAAATCTCCAACCTGCTCTTTCTAATATTAGTTGTCTATTTATATCTTCTTGAATTTTCACAATGCCTGAATGATAAGTGAAACCGTCACATTCAATTGCTATTTTTTTATTGTTTATAATAAGTCCAAAGTCTATACAATATTTTCCGACTTCAAATTGAGGATATAGATAATCTCCTAATCCATTATTGTAAAGTAATTTGCAAACGCTTTTTTCAAAGTCGCCTGAATTCGCATCTGTCTTATTTAATAGTGATTGTAGATTTTTTGTCGAAGTAGGTTTGTTCGTTTGATTTTGAATATTAGCGTAATAGTCAATTAACTTTTTTCTATAACAATCTTGGTTCATAATGCCTACTGCATCAGGATGAATGCTATGAATTACAACAGATTTTTCTTTTGCTCTACTTGCAGCAACATTGAAAATTCGCATATATTCTTCGGTTGTTGCAGCTCTTGGTGGTTTAATCTCAAAACGATTTTCTTTTTCAACAATGCTATGACTGGCTGTAATTGTCATATACATAATATCTCTTTCATCGCCTTGAAATTCTCTTGATGTACCAATTAATAATTCAAGTTTGTCTTCAAATTGTTTTATTAGTTCGTTCTGTGATATTTGACGAATAAGTTGATTTTGGTGTTTTATATTACTGCTGTCTAAAGTCAATATTCCAATTGTCGGCAATCTCTTAATTTGCTGTGCTTGAAACTGATTAATGTAATTTTCGATTTCGTCAATTACTTTTTGTACAATTAATGGTTTGTATTCATCGTCTAAATTATCTTCGACATAATGAATTTCTATTGGTTCTCCGAAAGTTTTTTCAGTCGCTGTTTTTAGGGGAACAATATCAGAATTATAGACGTACTTGTTTGAATAACCAATTATTTCGGGTAAACATCTAAAATGTTCCGTAAGTGTTACAATGTTTGGATAAATAACTCCACTGATTGTGTAAATACTGTTGTTTTTATTGTTTACGTCAAACTGTGTTTTAAATCTATGTGATATTAAATATTTGTCAAGTAGTTCATTTGTTCTATCAATAGTAAATAGACTTCTGTCTGCAACTACAGAAGTTTGATTTTCATCGCCTACTATTAAACATTTTTTACAACGAAAAACTAAATTCAAACTGCTTATATCACATTGACTTGCTTCATCAATAATCAATAAGTCAAATTGTTCAGGTGAAGCATCAGGAAAAAATGTAACTGCTGTATCTTGTGGCATAATCCAAATAGGAACTGCACCTTTTGCTACTTGCATATTTGTTATTGCTGATGCAATATTTCTTGCTGTATTTTTTCCGTAACCTTTGCCAATATTAATTAAGTCATTTAACCAAGCATTTAAAGCCGCTTTTTGTGTATCACTAACTTTTTTTGATTTATGATACCAAGTTTTGTATGATATTGTTTCTGCTGTTTGTTTTTCAATACTTCGTTTCAAAGTTTGAAGATTGGCTAAAAGTTTTTCCGAACCATTGGTTTGTGATGTTACAAAAGTTAGAAAATCATTTAGTTTTAAATTGAAAATATCCAATTCAATTATTTTTTTATCAATCGTGTATTGGTCATCAATTAAACATTTATTTTTTACAAACAATGCTGTTTGAGGTAGCGTTTTACTAATTTCGTTTAAGAGTTTTTCAAACGCTAATGATTGACTTTGTTTTTCTCTACACTTTCTATATTCGTCTAAATAGAGTTCGTAACTTGACCTGTCCGTATTTTCAATTGCGTCTGCAATTTTATAAATTACAGGATGTGGTTTTGAATGAGTAATTAATTTCTGTTTGGTTTCTTGTAAAAAGGTTGAGATTGAAACAAATACAGCATAATAATTCACATTCTTGATGTAGCTAATTTTTTCTGTTAAATCGTCAGATGTGATTGAAACTTGTGGTAAATTTCTTGTTTTTAATTGCGAATTAAATTCAATTATTTCTTTTGCAAATTCTACTGTAAAATCAAGTTCTTTTAATGTTTCTTGAATGTTATTTTGCTTCGTAATGCCAAAGCTATTTAGGTATTTATTAAAAGTTATAGAAAGTTGTTTTAAACATTTTAATCTGTTTATTTCGATTTCTAATATTTTGAATTGGTCAATTTCAGTTACTGGATTGAAATTCAGCTTACACTCAAAAAAACGTTTTAATGGTTTTTCTAATGTACTTTTAGTAAACCAATTAAGTGTTTTGTTTTGACCAAATTTTACAATTATTTGATTTATTTGTTGATGTAAAATGTCAGCGTCTGTATCTTGAACTGCTGACAAATCAACTTCGTAAGACAAAAGTTTATTATTTGCAACTTCAATCTGTTTTCTTAATCCATCATTTTCATTTATGATATTAACTAATACATCAAGCCTAAAATTAGTATGCTTATAAACCTGTTCAGCAATTAAGTTTATTTTGAATTTTCTAAAAATATTTTCATAATTAAGAATAATATTTTTTAGATTTTCGTCTATTGAATTTGTTGGAATGTTTGTGTAATCTAAAGGATTAATTTTTTCATTAATTTCCTTTAGCTTAATATCATATTTCCTAATCTCATTTAAGTCAATAAAAGCATTATCATTTAAAAACTGAAAGTTTATTAAATCAAAATCATCTCTTTTGAGATTGTTTCCAATTACTACTAAATCAACTAATTTTTCTGCAATGCCATTTGTTTCAGTTTCGTAAGAAACTGTATCTTTTAATAATTGATTTTCGTAATTTGTTTGTTCAAAATGGTAAACAGCCCAATCGTAAGCTGATTTATTTTCAGGCTCATTTGTTATTGGGTTGAAAATCTTAAGCGTTAAAGTGTTTGCTTGAACTGCTTTGTAAATTTGATTTAACGTGTTTGCGTAATTACTTTCTAAATTAGTTAATTGCCGTTCTAATTCTGTAACTTTTGTCTCTTCATATCTCTGTGCTAAATTTCTAATAATAGCATTGACAGAGCCTTTTAAACTTTCATTTCCTTTGCCTTCGTTTACTAACGAAACAGCAAGTTCTTGAATTCCACTTGGCAATTTATCTTTTAATACGCTTAATGCTTTTGCATTATGTGAAACTACAAGTATTGATTTTCCTTGTGCAACAAAGTGAGAAATTAGGTTCGCAATAGTATGACTTTTACCTGTTCCTGGTGGTCCTTTTACGGTTACTGCATCTTGCTCGTTTAATCGTTTTGCAATTTCAAATTGTTCTTCATTGTAAGGTAACGGAAACAAGGAACGATGTTTTACTTCTCCAAAATCTGCTGATTGAGATTTACTTTCATTATTTTGAAATTGGTTTGTGTTTGATTGTGTTTCAATTTCAATTTCTAATCCATCTATTGAAAATAGTTTTTTGAAAAAATCTGGAATTAGTTGAAGATTTCCACTTGCTTGTAATTCATTTATTTTGTTGATTATATTATTTGCATCTTTTGAAATAGCAAGTTTGCTTTCAACAATTTTGGTTTGAATTATTGGTGAAAAACTAAAAGTTAATTGATTTTCAATTGGTGTTTTTTGAAAAGAGTAATTTAATGTTTCTTCATTGAAAAAGGCATATTGCTTTTTATTAAAAACGCTTAATATTTCTAACCCTTTGTCAAAGAATTCAGTTCTTATAAAATCACTTTCAAAAATAAATTCACGTTGCTGTGAATTGAAACTATCAATATTTAGTAAAACATCTTTTTTGCGTTCTTCAATTATTAATTGATTTTCATTTTGAAAATGATTGTCTAATAACTCCACAAAAAATTGTTCGCAAAATATTTTACTTGAAAAAGTGTCAAATTCTAATTTGAATTCTTGGCTTTTAAGAGATAGTTTTAATGGAACATTGAAAAGAAAATTTTTATAGTCTTGGTTTCCAATTTTTCCACAAACTAAACCAAACGATATATAAATTCTTTTGTTGTCTTTTCCTTTTAATTCATAATGTAGTGTATGTAAAGCATCGTAAATTCGATTTGTCTTAAAAGGCAGTTCAAATTTTTGATAGAATTCGGAAAATTCTTTTTGAAAGTGGTTTGCTATTTTTAAAATTGTTGGATTGTCTGCAAGAACTATTTTGACTTTTAGTTCTGGTTTTCGCAAGAATTTGTTGTCTGTTAAATCAATCCAATCTACCAAAGAATTTGGTAAAGATAAATCGAACAAAGACGTTAGTCTTTGTTCCTTGTATTTTTCTAAATCATTTATTCTTTGTGTTGATTGTTCAAATTTTTCAATAGTTTCAATTTCTTGTTTAATTGTAAGTATTGGGATTTCGGTACTTCTGTTAATTTCAATCCAACTTTCAAGTTCTTTAGGATGTTTTGGTTCGTCAGGTATTGCAATTCGTCTTAACTTCAATAAAAAGTCAAGTGGATTTAGATTATTGTTAATCGCTAAACTAAATTCTGTAATGTTTTTCTGCTCGCATTTTTTAGCAAGTGTCAAAAGTTCTCCAACTTCCCAAAAGTTTACATTCTTTGACTTCGGATTGTTTTTGTCTTTTTCAAAGTCAAAACAAGTGTCCGAAGAGTTGTACAAGTCCCTTATGTAGTAAAATAGATTTTGTAATGGCGTCATACTTTTTTCTCTGAATGTCAGTTATTGTTGGTCGTCTCGGTTAAATTGCACATAACGAAAAAGGCTTGGCGTTGTTGGGGAATTAGCATTCCGTCAGCCCATAACCGAAGCCCAATAATTGCAATATTGCTGATGTTTT
>DGQT01000073.1 GCA_002390845.1 Chitinophagaceae bacterium UBA4407
CTGCAGCAATACTCGGTCGTTGTAAGCAATTCGACACAAAGTCGAAAATACTTTTTTCAATACCATCCATTTCCGAAAGATGCTATATCTACATATTTAAATACAAAACAATGAGAAATTTCTTAAATGCTTTTATTTTACTAATACTTTGTGCAGGTTGTAAAACTATGAACGAGAGCATTAAATCTCCGCCCGTTACTCAACAAGACCAAAACTATGACCATTCGTCCTCAAGAACTCAATCTAGTCCTAATTACGGATACCAACCGCTTGACCCATTATCAGTCGATGTAACAGTAGATTCAAGTCAGGAAAAAAATATCTCCTATAATAATAGGATACTGAATTCATTACCAGATGAAACAATGCGCTTGGCCATTGGTCAAATAGACGCATCTGCTAATATTTCATTTGGCCCTGTAAAAGGCGGTTACAAGGGGCAGAGTTACATAGTTATACTCGATTACATCAAGAGCCAAACATATCCTTTTCCAATTAGAGTTCCCAAAGACCAACAAATTCAAGGTGATAGCACAGTTTTTTTTGCATCGTCAAATGATTCTGCTGATACTTACATTCCGGTGTATGTTGGAGTAGGTTTACGACTTACTGCTTCAGTAACAATAGACTCTGGTTACGTAGAATTAAGCAATTTATTTTCTATAGGAGCAGCGGCTGAGGCAAAAAGATTAAACGGAACTATGGTTATTCAAACACTTGGAGTAAGCGGCGAGGGAGTTTCTTCAGCTCTGCCTATTCCAACGCAAATAAATACTACGACTATACAAAACGCCTTAGTTGCTATTGGGGCAATAAGATCGAAATTATATCAAAGTAACACTAGAGTTACACCGAGAATTGTGGGATTTTACAATAACGTAGGTAACGGAAAAAACTCAATGAATTATTTTATTTCGACATTCCTAAACCATAAAGCCAATCTTATTCACATGGTTAAATAAAAGAAAACGTTTTACCGAACTGCTTACAACAAAAAGGTTTGGCAAAAAACTGGCTGACATTACTCAACATCAACTTTGTTTTGCTACCTCAACTTTAGTAATCGGCGCGACGATATAAATTTGGCAACATCAATAACAATGAACTTTTAATTATAAATTTAGCATCGGTTGTGGGCAGACGAAATACTAATTCCCCAACAACGCCAAGCCTTTTTCGTTAGCGGTAATTGTAGAGTGAGGGTTCTGACATTCAAGCCGACAGACAAAAATTAGCTTTAATGAACACAAAAAAAATGAGTAAAATTATCTTTGACAGCGGAATATCTCTCGACGGCTATTTTGCGGGCGACAACAGAGGTCCAAGCAACCCAATGGGCGGCGTATCCGGAAAAATTCACTCTTGGATGTTTAATCAAAAAGCTTTTTGGGAATACTTAGGATTTGAAGGAGGCAAAGAAGATGGACAAGATGGTAAATTTATTAAAGAGACAATTGAACGAACAGGTGCATTCATAATGGGGAAACGTATGTTCGAGGAAGGAGAAGCCAGTTGGCCAAATGACCTATATAAAGCTGACGTCTTTGTATTAACACATGAAAAACGAGAACCTTGGGTTCAAGAAGGAACGACAACTTTTTACTTCATAAATGATGGAATAGAAAGTGCCTTGGATAAAGCTAAACAATCAGCAAAAGGAAAGGACATAAGAATACAAGGTGGTGCAAACACTATTCAACAATTTCTAAATGCTGGACTTGTGAATGAATTTTTTATTCACATTGCGCCTGTTTTTTTAGGAAATGGTATCCGACTGTTTGACGGAATAAAGGATATTTATGATATTGAAATTGCAGAAGTAATACATTCAAACTTGACAACTCATTTAAAATATAAATTAACGAAGAACTAAAAACAACTACCGCTAACAGTGCATTGCAGCAATTGGGGCTGACGAATAACGTTCTTCAACTACATAAAAAATCCCGGCATCAGTTCCGGCTGAGGGAATTCTGAGCGGCAGTAGAATATATCATGATCTTTTGTAACTTCATTCAGTGACGGTAAGCCATGGGCGACGGAAGATCTTTCCCCAACCGCTTCAATGCTTGGACGTTAGCGGCTAGCACTTGAAACGTTATAAAAATGGAAAGCAAAAAATCAGACATAAATAAACTATACATCATCTCTGTTTCGGTTTTGACATTCGCGTTGCCAGTTATTTGTACTGTAGCTCAGATTCTTTTAAACAGGGCAACAAATCTTTCATTTGTGTTATTTGGCAAATGGTTCATTTTTTCTGCAGTTGGTTTACGTCTTTTAGTTGCAGGAATTAAACAAACATCTGATCCGGCATTTACCGCAAAAGAAATTTTTCATATTAATAATACAGAAGCGTTACCTATTGTTCGTGAATTAGGATTTGCGAACATTTGTTTCGGGCTTATCGGTATAGTTTCTCTTTTTTTACCACAATGGAGAATAGTTAGTGCATTTGGCAGTGGTTTATATTACGGAATTGCGGGACTTCAACATTTGCTTAAGAAGCCAGTTGGAGTAAATGAAAAATTTGCCTTAGTTACAGATATTTTAATATTTGTTTTGCTTTTAGTCTATTTTATAACAATGCTTTAATGTCGCTAATCTCGGCTTGACAGCTGCAAACATAGGATAGGGTTTTGCTCAAGTGTGGTTTGACAAACAAACGTCAACTAATTTCAATTCAGCAGCGGTTCCGGGCGGACGAGCAATGAATTCCAGCCATAAAAAGTAAATATGCATTAACTTTTTAGTGCAGGTGGTTTTATGGGTTACATACATTACCACTATCGCTACCTGCCTTGCCTTTCACGATGATGCAGAATCTTTTAAAAGTAAAATGGAAGAAGCCTACCGCAACAGGGATGCCCTGCTTGCGCCTATTGAGGACATAGTAAGGGGCAGCAGTGCTTACCTTAAAGGTAAATACAGCAAAAACCCGAAGAAACTTGGAGATTGGGGCTACCCGGTAGATGATACCCCGAAAGTTAAAAAGAAGAAGGCATAGAACTTTAATTAAACAATAAGAGCCCGCAGTTGCGGGCTTTTATTATAGCGTATTTTTTTTGAGCCATCACCGTAGTGCGTGTGTCTATGCAACACCTGCGCTTATACCTACGCATCGGTAAAAGCGCAATATACAATCCAACCGTACAAGAGTGCGACGCAACAAAAGTTCAATATTTAATCAGAAAGCCGGGCTCAAACCCTTAATTAACATTGTGGACAAAAGGCACTAAAAAAGAAAGGTTTTTTGCTGAATTTCATCTTCAAAAAGTTAGCTTTGCAAGCCCGCTGAAAACGGGCAAAAAGGATTATTCAAAACAAGTATGGAAGAAAATCTATTGCCGGAAGAAACCACTGATAACGATCGCATTATCCAGGTGAATATTGAGGAGCAAATGAAAACCGCCTACATTGATTATTCAATGTCGGTAATTGTTGGTCGCGCCCTGCCCGATGTAAGGGATGGTTTTAAACCGGTACACAGAAGGGTTTTGTTTGGTATGCGTGAACTGGCTAACTACAGTAACAGGCCCTATAAAAAATCTGCACGTATTGTTGGTGAGGTAATGGGTAAATATCATCCGCACGGGGATGCATCAATCTATGACACATTGGTTCGTATGGCGCAGGATTGGACAATGCGTTATACAATGGTTGATGGCCAGGGAAATTTTGGCAACCCGGATGGAGATCCACCTGCGGCAATGCGTTACACAGAGGTTCGCTTACAAAAGCTGGCAGAGGCCATGCTGGAAGATATTGAAAAAGAAACAGTTGATTTTCAGTTAAACTTCGATGATTCACTGGAAGAACCTACCGTACTGCCCACCCGTATTCCTCAGTTACTTATAAATGGAAGCAGTGGTATTGCTGTAGGTATGGCTACCAATATGCTGCCACACAACCTTAGTGAAGTAATTGATGGTTGTATTGCCTTTATTGATGATAAATCTATTTCAATAGAAGATTTAATAAAGTTTGTAAAAGCACCTGACTTTCCAACCGGAGGTATCATTTTTGGAATGGAGGGTGTAAAGCAAGGCTTATTAACAGGCAGGGGAAGGGTTGTATTAAGAGGCAGATGCCATGTTGATACAAAGCCAAGCGGCAGGGAGCAGATCATTATTACAGAGGTGCCTTACCAGGTAGACAGGGATTTACTTACAGATAAGATCGGTAAACTGGTAAATGAAAAGGTAGTTGATGGTATTGCACATGTGAACAATGAAAGCAACCAAAGAGAAGGAACCCGTATTGTAATTGACCTTAAGAGAGATGGAGTAGCCAACGTTTTAATTAATCAGTTATATAAATTCACAGAATTACAAACAAGTTATGGTATTAATAATGTTGCCCTTGTAAAAGGAAGGCCAAGAATATTGAATCTCAAGGATTTAATCAGTGAATTTATTGATTTCAGAATGGAAGTGGTGATAAGACGCGCCATTTTTGAACTTAAAAAAGCAAAAGAAAAAGCACATATCCTGGAAGGGTACCTGATTGCATTAGATCATTTGGACGAAGTGATAAGGTTGATTAGAAATTCAGCTACACCGGAAATAGCAAAAGAAAACCTGATATCTGCAGGCTGGGGTATAGACGATCTTCAGGCGAAAGCAATCTTAGAGTTAAGGCTTCAACGCCTTACAGGCATGGAGCGTGATAAGATAAAAGCAGAGTATGATGAATTAATGAAATTAATTACTCATTTACAAGAGCTATTAAATAGTGAATCATTACGTTATGAATTAATCAAAAAAGAATTACTTGAGGTTAAAGACAAGTTTGGCGATAAGCGAAGAACAGAAATACAATACCTGGCTGATGAAATGAGGATAGAGGATTTGATTGAAAAAGAAGATGTTATAATTACTATTTCACATTTAGGTTACATAAAGCGCACTTCTGCAACCGAATATCGTCAGCAACGACGGGGTGGAAGAGGGGCTATTGGTAGTAAGACCCGTGAAGAAGATTATGTGGAGCATTTATTTGTGGCATCTACACATGATACTATGATGTTTTTCACGGAAAAGGGAAGACTTTATTGGCTAAAAGTTTATGAAATTCCGGAAGGAGAAAAACAGAGTAAAGGAAGGGCGATTCAAAACCTTATGCAAATTCCACAAGACGATAAAATAAGGGCAATCATTGATGTAAAAGACCTTGAGGATAAAGAGTATACTAACAGCCACTACATTATACTATGTACAAAAAAAGGAATTATTAAAAAAACCTTGCTTGAAGAATTCAGCAGGCCAAGAACCACAGGTGTAAATGCCATAAATATTATTGAAGGAGATGAATTATTAGAGGCAAAAATGACCGATGGCAATTCTGAGATCATGATGGCAATAAAGAGTGGCAGGGCTATTCGTTTTCCTGAAGATAAAGTAAGACCAACCGGGAGGGGCGCCATTGGGGTTGGTGGCATTGAAGTAGACTCAGATAATGATGAAGTAATTGGCATGATATGTGTCAGAAAAAATGATTCCGAAAAAACCGTTTTAGTAATCAGTGAAAAAGGATATGGAAAGCGTACATTAGTAGATGACTACCGCATAACAAACAGGGGTGGTAAAGGAGTAAAAACAATTAATGTTACAGAAAAGACCGGCAAACTTGTAGGAATGCTTGATGCTCAAGGAAAAGAAGATCTTATTATTACCTGTAAATCCGGAATTACATTAAGAACAGCAGTATCAAGTATTAAAGAAGCTGGCCGGGCTACGCAAGGTGTTAGGCTGATTAAATTAGATGATGGTGATGAAATTGCGGCTATATCAAAAATTGAAGAGGCCGTTGATGAAGCAGTAGAAAAAGAAGTTGAAGGTGAAACAACAGGTAATAATGAACCGGAAAATAATATTAATGAAATTTCTGATAACGAATCAGAAACAATAAACAATCCACAATAAATTCCCCATTATGAAAAAAGTTTTTTTGTCTTTTTTGCTTTCATCCGCCGCATTGTTGGCACTATCTCAAAATTATACTGCGGTAATGTTAAATTATACCACCCAGAAATTTGAAGATGCAAAAAAAGAAGCTGATAAATTGATAAGTGACCCAAAAGCAAATACTAAAGCAGAAACCTTTTTGTGGAAATACAAAATTTACAGTGAGCTTTTTGCTGATTCTAGTCTTAATATTAAATACCCTGATGCTGGCAAACAGGCAATTGATGCCCTAAACCAATATGTGGAAAAAGAACCAGACCTAAAACAGTTAAAGGATGATGGTTTAAGAGGTGTGAGTGTTTTATATGGCCAATCTTTTAATTATGGAAGAAATTTTTTCCAGAAAAGTGATTGGCAAAATGCATTTAACAGTTTTAGTATGTGTCAGCAGGTGAGTGAGTTTATTGGTAAACACGGCCTTTCAACAAGTGGGAAGTATACAATAGACACAACCGTAGTTCTGTATGCTGGTTACGCAGCTCAAAATGCGGGTAAAGCTGCAGAAGCCGCATCCCGTTATAAATCTTTGGCCGACTGGAAAATCAATGATAAAGATTTTGAAGATATCTATAAGTTTATCCTTGATTATGATACCAAACAGAAAGATGAGGCAAGTTTTAAAAAATATGAAGCAATTGCCAAAGAATTGTTTCCTCAGGATATGGCTTTATGGAATCAGTTTGATATGAATTACATGAGTTCTAATTCAAGTTTACTTGATATTGTAGCTAAATACAAATCAGATGACGCAGCGGGTAAATTAAAAGAAGACGACTATATAACCTACGCCGAATCTTTCGCATCGCCTGATAAAACCCAGCTTAACCAGTTAGACAGTCTGCAAAAATCTACAATAAAAATGGCTGCTGCAGATGCTTTTATGAAAGCCTTTAACCTTAATAACAAAGCAGGGCTTTATGCATTTAATGCAGGTGTTCTATACTATAGTGTTTTCGGTGATTTAGATGATCGTTTTTATGGACTTAGAGGAGAATCTGCTGATTTAAAAGCACAACGCGAGGCAGTGGTAAAACAGCAGCAGGAAGTAGCATCAAAAGCTATTGAGTGGCTTGAGAAAGGATACAATACCCTTAAAACTAAAGATCCACGCGATAAAAGTGAAAGCAACAGTTTAAACAGGTCAGTAGATTACCTGGCAAACCTTTATGTTTGGAAGCGTGATAAAACCAAGGGAACAGCAAATGCTAAAGATTACGATACTTACGATGCAAAATATAAATTGTACGACGGCGAGCACGACAAGTACAAGCAATAATATAATTACAATAGAATAATAAAAAAGCCATCTACCAAAGGATGGCTTTTTTATTATTCTAATGACCAGGCTTTTGATTATCTATGAGACATTGTTGCGTCGCACACTGCGGCTATTATGGCCTTGCTCAGCAAAAGAGCGAAGTGCATATCCTAATGGGGAAATCTATTCAGACATATACTATCGAGAAATATAATTAGATATATTACTTAACATAATATTAATTATAAGAAAAAATCTATAAATCAAAACACACAGGCAAATGAAGGAGTAACGGTCAGACGGCTTTTACTCGTCAGACCGATGTTGCCATCTTCGCTTTGCCGATTATTGTTCCTTCAGAGGAAGTGTGCGACGCAACGAAAAGCTTTATAGATAATCAAAAGCCTGGTCAATAAATAAATTATAACATTATACTACATTCTTAATTGAAAACAAACCTGATTGCTATCTTGCAACCAATGATACAGGTTAAGGAAATATCGCTTACACAGTTTCGTAATTATTTATTTCAAAACTTTCAGTTCACAAAACGCATTATTGGCATTTGCGGAAAAAACGGTAGCGGAAAAACAAACCTGCTCGATGCCATTTATTATCTCTGCTTTACAAAAAGTTATTTTTCAAAACCCGATGCACAAAGTGCTTACAGCGACCTGCGGGGTTTCAGGCTCGAAGCAAATGTTTTAAAAAATGATGAAGAGAATCAGCTTGTTTGCATCTTACGCGAAACCAACCGAAAAGAATTTTTGCTGAACCATGAAGTGTATAAAAAATTTTCAGACCATGTAGGCAAATTTACCTGTGTAATGATTTCACCAGATGATGTAGAACTGATAACCGGCGGAAGCGAAACAAGAAGAAATTTCCTCGATACAATTCTCTCGCAGCTTTACCCGGTCTATCTCCGCCAGCTAATCGATTATAAAAAAATACTCGACCAGCGAAACAGTTTTTTAAAAGCCGCAGCCGAACGCAGTTATACTGACGATACCTTGCTCGATACATTAGATGAGCAACTGGTAAAACACGGCGATCAGATTTTTAAAACAAGGAAAAAATTCATTGAATATTTTCTGCAAAAAGTTCAAACGGAATATGCAGGTATTGCCGGCACACAGGATGGCGTCATCATTAATTATTTCAGCCAGTTGAACCATGCAGGTTTCAAAGATTTGTTACTGCAAAACAGGCAGCGCGATTTATATCTGCAGCGAACTGGCAGCGGCATTCATAAAGATGATCTGGAGATACAAATGAACGACATGCCTTTTAAAAGCATCGCTTCGCAGGGGCAGCGAAAAAGCCTTTTGTTTGCATTGAAACTTGCAGAGTTTAGCGTGCTAAAAGAGGAAAAAGGGTTTGCCCCGCTCCTGTTGCTGGACGATGTTTTTGAGAAGCTTGATGCGCAACGCATGCACAACCTTTTACACAAAGTTTGTATGGAAGAAAAAGGCCAGGTATTTATTACCGACACACACAAAGACCGTTTGCAGAAAGCATTTGAAGACTTACAAGCAGGTTATCAGCTGATAGAATTAATAGATAATGATGAGCCCGGCAGCAGTAACATTGATTGATCTTCTCTTTCCCGAATGCTTTCTGGATCGGTTAACAGTTCTGTTTTAATAGCAGCAGTTAAGCGAAGATTTGTAACCTCTGCCAAATCGTTTTGCAATCGCACTCATCTACGTTCTGAAAATGTTTCAGTTGTACTTTTCTATTGTCCAAATTATTGCAGCAGCCATCAAAATCCCAACGGCATAACAAAGAAGATCACTCCATACAAAACCCTGCCCAAGCATTAATTTACCTATTGTTGTTTCGCGTATTGCAACCAGTATTGATGTATGCCATAGTTGGGATATTTCATCAATTACACCAAGTAAATAAGCAATCATCGCAAGCTTCCACAATTTAATTTTAGTAAAAAATATCCTTAGCAGAAATAAGAATGCAGCAGCCCAGATCGTATCGCCGCCATACTTTACAATTAATGGAAGAAACCATTCATGGTGATGGCGTGTAGCTAAAGCCAGCCAGATGCAAAACACAAATAAAAGAAGAAAAATAATTTTACGTTTAAGCACTTCAGTATTTAAAGTTGTTGAATAAAGATATGCAGTACAATTGTGCGACGCAAGTAAAGCTTCATGGAATTCCAAAAGTTTGGTCAATAAAAAAGCCCTCACAAAACGTGAAGGCTTTTACTTATAAACTTATCAATATTTTACTTCACTTCTTCAAACTCAGCGTCGGTAACAGTTTCAGTGTTTCCATCATTTGCCGCACCATGTCCTTCTTGTCCGTCAGAGCCCGGCTGCGCTCCACCTGCCTGCTGTGCTTTGTAAATTTCTTCACTTGCTGCAGTCCATGCGGTATTCATTTCTGTCATTGCGGCATCTACTGCGGCTACATCCTGACTTTTATGCGCTTCCTTCAATTTGTTTAAAGCACTTTCAATTGGTGCTTTTTTATCAGCAGGAATTTTATCTCCAAACTCTTTGAACTGCTTTTCAGTCTGGAAAATCATGCTATCTGCCTGGTTCAGTTTTTCCACTTTTTCACGGGCAATTTTATCTTCAGCTTCGTGGGCTTTCGCTTCGTTCTTCATCTTTTCAACTTCTTCTTTGCTTAAGCCACTACCCGCTTCAATGCGGATCTTTTGCTCTTTGCCGGTGCCTTTATCTTTTGCACTTACATGCAGCATACCGTTGGCATCTATATCGAATGTTACCTCAATTTGAGGTACGCCCCGTGGAGCTGGTGGAATATCAGCAAGGTTAAATTTACCCAGGCTCTTATTCTGTGCAGCCATTGGTCTTTCGCCCTGTAAAACATGTATCTCCACACCTGGCTGATTATCACTGGCTGTAGAAAAAGTTTCTGTTTTCCTTGAAGGAATGGTTGTATTGCTTGCGATCATGGTTGTCATTACACCACCCATAGTTTCTATACCAAGGCTTAACGGAGTAACATCAAGCAGCAACACATCTTTTACTTCACCTGTTAATACCGCACCTTGAATTGCTGCGCCAATTGCAACAACTTCATCGGGGTTTACACTCCGGTTTGGTTTTTTATTAAAGAATTTCTCAACCAGTTCCTGTACTTTAGGAATACGTGTAGAACCACCCACCAAAATTACTTCATCAATCTGCGAGGTATTGTAACCTGCATCTTTTAAAGCAAGCTCACATGGCTTTAAACATCTTGCAAAAAGACCATCGGCTAATTGCTCAAACTTTGCCCTTGAAAGTTTAATTACAAGGTGCTTAGGCACTCCATCTACTGCTGTTATGTAAGGCAGGTTAATTTCTGTTTCGCTGGAAGAACTCAATTCAACCTTAGCTTTTTCTGAAGCCTCTTTTAAACGCTGCAAGGCCATTGGATCCTTACGAAGATCAATTGCTTCCTGCTTTTTAAATTCATCAGCAAGCCAGTCCATGATTACTTTATCAAAGTCATCACCGCCAAGGTGTGTATCACCATTGGTTGATTTTACTTCAAACACACCTTCTCCAAGATCAAGGATGGAAATATCAAAAGTACCACCACCCAAATCGAATACTGCAATTTTCTGATCGGTATGTTTTTTATCTAATCCATAAGCCAAAGCCGCTGCTGTAGGCTCGTTCACAATACGGCGAACATTTAAACCTGCAATTTCACCAGCTTCTTTTGTAGCCTGCCGCTGTGCATCATTAAAGTAGGCAGGTACGGTAATTACCGCTTCATTTACTTCATGCCCAAGGTAATCTTCAGCAGTCTTCTTCATTTTCTGAAGAATCATAGCACTGATTTCCTGTGGCGTATATAAACGGCCATCTATGTCAACACGAACGGTATTATTGTCACCTTTGGCAACCTTATAACTCCAGTGGCTGATTTCTTCAGTCACTTCATCGAACCTGCGGCCCATGAAACGTTTTACACTGGAAATGGTGTTCTGAGAATTGGTGATTGCCTGGCGTTTGGCAGGATCACCCACTTTGCGTTCCCCATTCTTTAAGAACGCAACCACCGACGGCGTAGTACGGCGGCCTTCATCGTTGGCAATTACCACCGGTTCGTTGCCTTCCATCACAGATACGCAACTGTTGGTAGTACCAAGGTCAATTCCTATTATTTTTCCCATATTATTTATTTGCTTTAATGGTTAGTATTCAAGATTTTACCAGTTTCTCTTGTCAATCATTATGCCATTGCGGTGAAAGGTGAAAAAATGGCAGACGAAAAAAGTATTCAGTAAGTAGATTATGATTTTGAGTTTTTGGGGAACGGGCTTTTGATCTTTCATGGCATCGCCGGTTGTGTCACTAACTTATACGTTCGCAATGTATGGCAGCTTTTATTGTAGCGTATTATTGAACTTATGAACGCCATTTAAATTTACTTTTTATAACAAGTATTTAATCATGCACTAAACATATGTTTTTTTCGTTTGCCAAACTATGCTTAAGATAGCAACACAGCTTCTGATTTTCGCCTTACTACTGCTAAAAGCCCCTTTCATCAGGGCACAGGATCCGCATTTTTCGGGTAAGGACGATATGAATATTTGGTACAACCCTGCTATAAAAACAAATAAATTTCCGGTGACACATGTAAGCATGCGCAGTGTTAAATATCCTAATATTATTTCTTACAGTAGTAAAGTTGCTACAATTGAATTGCCCATTGTTAGCAGGGGAATAACAGATTACGATAACGTTTTTTTTATGAACCTGGCTGCCGGAATAAGCACAGACAACTCCAGTGATCATTTTATGAATGCGTCAACGGCAATGCTTGCCCTGTCATATGCTATGCCACTTAATAATGATAATACTTATCTGGCTTTGGGTTTACAGGGCAACTATTCTTTTAACCGGGTGGGTACTGCATACGCATATAATCTTCCTGCTGGGTTTGATAAATACGGGGCATTGGGTTCAGCAATGACAATAGATCCTTTTGGGTCTGGCTTTAATTTTGGATATTTTACCGCAGGAGCCGGAGTTTCTGTTTTTCACAGCGGAATACGAAAACAATGGTATTTTGGCGGGTCTATACGCCATTTCAACCATCCTTATACAGAATTTAGCTATTCAGCAAGATTGCCTTCGAACAATGGCATACAGGCAGGTTATACCACCCCCATAAATAATGCAAATGATATTAGCGGCTATGCAAATTTCACCTGGCAAGCCGGTACGAATGAGCAAAATATGAGCGAACAATTTATGGGGGTACGCTACAGCCACCACCTGAATGACAGTACGAACAACGCACTTTCTTTTGGCCTTGGTTTACGTGCTGGTGATGCGTTAATACCCGGTGCAGCTATTGATATTGGCGTAAGCCGTGTTGCATTCTATTACGAGATCAATATATCTGGAATGCCATCAGGCAACTATCATCGCAAGGCTTTAGAGTTTTCGTTTAGATTGAATCTATAAAAAAAATGAGAAATCAGAAATAAAGCGTTATCGTTAAAATACCCGCAATCTTCGCTTCAATCTTCGCTTTGGTAAAGCCCAATAAACATTCCATCGTACAAGAGTGCGACGCAAGAAAGTATCATTGAATTACTAATGCCGGGTTCAAAAAAAATACCAGCAAACAAAAGCAAGATGCAATAACGGCAGGTGCTGTAAAGTTCATAATTTTAATAAAATTAATTATTGCTTATGCCAACTGCCATTGCCCGGAAATTAAAGATAAAAGAAGGTTACATTTTACTTACGCTTAATGCGCCGGTGTACTTCCAGGATCATTTACAGCCTTTGCCCGGCAATGTAAAAGTTTCAGCAAAAGCAAAAGTTTATAACCAGGTGCATTGGTTTGTACAAAATAAAGCTCAGATGGAAAAAGAGATGGGCAGGTTGCTCACCCTAATAAAGGATGATGTGATTTTGTGGATCTATTACCCAAAAGCTACTTCCAAAATGCAAACAGACCTTACCCGTGACAAGGGTTGGGAAAGTCTACAGGCTCACGGCGATAAACTTACCTGGATTAGCCTGATTTCTTTTGATGAAACATGGTCTGTTTTTGGTTGCCGTGCTAAAACAGAAGCAGATAAAATGAAAGAGGCCCAACCCAAAACCAGGGAAATATTTAACTGGGTTGACCCTAAAACAAAAACCATAAAACTGCCGGATGATCTTGCTATGGCTTTAAAAAAGAATAAAAAGGAAGCTGCTTTTTTTGATACACTTTCGTTCAGCAATAAGAAAGAATATATTGAATGGATTGTTACTGCCAAAAGAGAAGAAACAAGAATGCAACGAATAAAAGAAACTATAGAAAAGCTAGGAAAGAAATGGAAGAACCCGAGAAACATTTAACTACTTCTACAAATTAAGTTTTTAATGAATGCTTAAGTTAAGCAATGATATTTACAGTCGTATTGCTTCAGCAAAAATGTATATAGACGAAAACTATCATGAAGATATTAACCTGGAAATAATTTCGCAGCAGGCTTTTATTTCGCGGTTTCATTTTCACAGGTTGTTTACAAAAATTTACAGGAAAACACCACATCAATACGTTACACAAAAGCGGTTGGAAAATGCAAAAATATTACTGGCCAAAGAAGGCATCAGCATTACTGAAGTTTGTAACTGCGTTGGGTTTGAGAGCCTGGGCTCTTTTAGTTCATTGTTTAAAAAACAACATGGTTTTGCCCCGCAATACTATCGTAACATTGCTTATCTTAAAATGAAATTGGCTAAAGAGCAACCCAAACAATTTATTCCGCACTGTTTTATTGATTCCTATAAACTGGATCAATAATAGCAATTTTCAAGAAGTGTTTCTTGTTGCAGTAATGTAGCTTCATGTTCTTAAAAATTTAAATATGATAACCAAAGTATCGCACACATCGCTGTTTGTTACCAGCCAGGAAAAGGCTTATGATTTTTATGTAACCAAACTGGGGTTTAAAGTAAATACTGATGTAAAAATGGAGAATGGTTTCAGGTGGCTGACATTGAACCCACCTGAACAACCTGATCTCGAAATTGCTATCCTGGAACCTTTACACCCCGGAATGCATAATGATGAAGAAACCCAGAATGCATTTAAAGTATTGCTTGAAAAAGGTGCACTTGGTGCGGGTGTTTTATACACACCTGATTGCCGTGCAACTTATGAAGAATTAAAAGCAAAAGGCGTTATTTTTAAGAGTGAACCGAAGGAACAATTTTACGGAACAGAAGCCATTATAACAGATGGTTGTGGTAACTGGTTTAGTATGACGCAGCCAAAAGAAATGTAGATATTGAATTTGTAAAAAAGGCTTTGGAAGCAACAACAACTTGCTCTCAAAGCCCTTTTGTGTAATTAAGAAAAGTTTCAGGATGGCCGCCATTCAAGAACTTATTGCGCATTGGCGTAAAACTAATTTTTGTTTAACAAGGGTCAAATACAAGAGTCTTAATACTGAAGCCGCTCACAAAATACAATCTTTATTAAAAGTATTATCATCACGAAATTTGTTATAATGCTATATTTTTGAACGCTGGTTTAATATTACTATGATCAACTTAAATAAATGCGGTATTTAATTTTATTTGTTGCTGTTGTTTATACTGTTGCAACTTATGCCCAGGTAAACACATCACAGCCAGATAAAGAAATCATTGATCTATACAGCAAAACTGCATCGGTTGCAAATGATGCATTAAAAAAAAACAATCCTGGCACAAGTTCATTATTATTGATAAAAGTTCGTACCGGTTATGCCAATGCTTTTAAAAAACAATTTCATTCGAAAATAAAAAGACAAGTTAATGCAGACTGGTTTATAGTTGATTCAGGCAAAGAAACAATAGAAAAAAACAATCAGATTGAATTAATCTTTACTTCAAACAATTTATGGAAGTACTCCCCTACCCTGCTTCACAATCAAAGCCTGTTACAACAAAGCAAAACATTTATATTTCTTGTTGAAGTAAATAACAACACGGAATTTCTTCAATTCATCAGTTCTTCAAAAACAGAAGTAACAATTATATCAATGCAAAAAGATGTAAATCTTTTTCGCATAAAAACAACTGTAGCATATATTATAAAGCAAATCATCAATCGCGGTGAAGTTATATCAGTTGATCTTAAATTGAACAACCCAAAAGAAGAAACGGTTATCAACGATCACGACAATACAGGGAATGCAACCAATCTTTTTTTCGCAGAATATCCCGGAATAAACGGCGATGGGCTTACTGTTTCAGTAAAAGAAAATTTATTCGACACTACCGATATAGATTTTACCGGCCGCTATAAACCAACCACGCTTGGCAGCAACGAAAGAACATCTCATGCTACAACTATGGCCACGCTGATTGGTGGCGGTGGCAACTCATTTTTTACGGGTAAAGGAATTGCGTGGGGCTGTAACATATCTTCATCAAGCTTCGCAAATTTATTGCCTGAAACCAACCAGGTTTACCAGCAATATGGCATCTCTGTTCAAAACCATTCTTACGGAGTAGGCATAGAAAATTTTTATGGAAGCGATGCCGGTGCATACGATGCAAGTATGATCGCTAACCCATCGCTACTGCATATTTTTTCCGCAGGTAATTCAGGTAATCTTGCGCCAACTGATGGACAGTATAAAGATTTACCCGGCTTTGCAAACCTTACCGGTAGTTTTAAAATGGCGAAAAATATCATCACTGTTGGTTCAATAGATTCTTTTTACAATGTCCCTTTATTAAGTTCAAAAGGGCCGGCTTACGATGGAAGAATCAAGCCTGAACTTGTTGCTTACGGCAACGATGGAAGTTCAGGCGCAGCAGCAATTACTTCTGGTACTGCACTGGCTGTACAATCCGCGTATTCGCAGCAGCACAGTGGTTTGTTGCCAGCCAATGCACTGGTAAAAGCCATTCTCATAAACAGTGCAGATGATGTGTTTACAAAAGGCCCTGATTTTTATTCCGGCTATGGAAATGTAAATACCTATAAAGCAGTTAGAGATATCTTGTCAGCAATTTTTTTTTCTGACAGCGTACAACAAAACGAAACAAAAAATTTTAAAATAACAGTTCCGCTTAACACAAAAAATTTAAAACTCACTTTAGTCTGGAACGATGCTCCTGCACAAACAAATGCGTTCACTGCTTTGGTAAATGATCTGGACCTGCAATTAGAACAAACAGCAAATAACACTACGTGGTTACCATGGGTATTAAACAGTACACCCAATACAGATTCTCTAAATCAATTGCCGCAAAGAAAACGTGATAGCTTAAATGTTGTTGAACAAATTACCATTGATGATCCACAACCTGGCAATTATATTATTCATGTAAAAGGGTTTGATGTTTCATCAGGCACGCAACCTTTTTATGTAGCATACCGTTGGGATACACTGAATAAATTTCAATTTACATCACCGGCGAAAGACGATCATTTTACCAGTGGCGGTAACAGTATCTTTCGCTGGATGAACAGTTACGATTCAGCCACAACCGGTAAACTTGAATACAAATTCAACAACAGCGATAACTGGCAATTGGTTAGTGAAAATATTGATCTCGAAAAAAAATATTATCAATGGAATGCACCTGATACATTTTCTCTTGCCCTTGCACGCATGACGATAGGTGCTGATACTTATATCTCAGACACATTCAATTTCTCCAAACAGCTTTACCCAAAAGTCGGTTTTAGTTGCACGGATTCTGTTTTAATCTATTGGAATAAAGTTCCCGGAATAACCCAGTATAAAATTGAGCAGTTGGGTAATAAATATTTAGAACCACTCACTGTTGTTTCAGATACAAATGCAGTTATTCATGCAACAGCAAACAGCAATCCTTACATTGCAGTTGCTACAGTTTTCGATGCGATGAACAGTGGCATAAACAGTTATACTTTTAATTATGATACACAGGGGGCAGGTTGTTACATCAGTAATTTTCTTGCAGACCTCAATGCAAATAAAAATGCTTTAATGCAACTTACATTAGGAACAACCTACAACGTAACAACGGTACAATTCCAGGAGCTTACTTTAACAGGCTGGGTTACCATTCAAACCGTACAACCTGTAAATAATGCAACAATATCTTACGAAGATCTAGTCCTGCACAACGGCGTAAATACTTACAGGGCTTCGGTTACACTCAGCAATGGTACAATTCTTTACAGCACTACAGCTTCGGTATATTATTTTGGAAACAACACATTTGTAATGTTCCCTAACCCTGTTCGGCAATATCAAACACTCACCATACTCTCAAATAATTTTACAACCAATACTTTGCAGATCTATGATATTACCGGAAGAAAAGTAATGGAAAAAGAGATCAGCAACTTACAGGAAAATATTTCTGTAGCAAGGCTGGCAAAGGGCATGTACATTGTAGTTATTCTAAACAACAATGAAAAATTATTCACCGGTAAATTGTTTATTCAATAAAGCCATTTTGAGTCCGGCTAATGTATTTCATAGCATCGCCGGTTGTGTCACTCACTTATACGTTCGGAACGTTATTTAGCAAAGCGAAGGCTGGAAATTTATTGGCTTATCTGTTTTGTAATTTATCCTGTTGTAATTTTAGAATTGCATGCCTAGCTACAAAAAATATTTTCATAAAGCAATAAAGCATCATTATCCTGAGCATGCCGATACAATTATTGTAAATGTTGAAGATCATTTTAAAAACATTTCAGTTGACACTGCTTTTGCCGCCACTTCATCCAACCCGATAGACAGGCGACTCGATTTCAGCGCGTACTTCCTGGCATTGATTAAAACGCTTGATGAACTGAACGAGCCTTACGAAAAGATCAGGATAATTTGCCTGGAAACAGTATTGGATTATGTAAGGCCTAAAAATAAACTTCAAAAGCTTTTAAAGAAAATTCCGGCAAAACTTGTAAACACATGGCTTGCAAAAATATTACTGCCCGTCTTAGACAGAAAATTCAACAACAATGAAAACAGCGATGGTTTTATTGCAAGAATTATTACAGATAAAAACGAAACCTTCGGACTTGGCTACGGTTTCGACATTTTAGAATGTGGAATATGTAAGCTCTTTATGAAACACAATTACCAAAAATATGTTTCTATACTCTGCGAGGTTGATGAAGTAACTTCAGGTCTTGCTGGTTTAATACTGGTAAGAACCGGCACTATTGCATTAGGTGCAAAAAAATGTGATTTCAGGTTTAAAAAAATAGATAATAAAGCCGGACACTGAACTTAAAAACTTTACTTCACCTGGCTTGCTGCAAATTAATTTCATAAGCGGTGATGGCTGTTGAATGCTCAATAGAATATCCAACCGTACAAGTGTGCGACGCAAAACAGGTTGATTAAATAAATGTAGCCGGGTACAAAAAAAAACTGAATTATTAAAACAAATTTGAAAATAATTTTGCAGCTACTTTAATCGTTACTCAACCAGTAAATTCTTTTGCATTTTTATGTTTTTGCCTGTAACGTTAACATGATAAAGTCCGTTTGCAAAAAACTGCGGTAAAGTAAGTTGGTACGATGCCGAGCCACCCTGATGCTCTATGGTTTGTTGCATCAATTTTAAGCCTGAACCATTATACAGTATTACAGAATAATTCCCCCGTTCCATATTGGCAAACTGAAGAATAGCTACTTTACCTTTTACCGGGTTGGGATAAATGGTAATACCCTGTTTGGCGTTACTTATATAAACAAGAGCGATGTTGCTGTATATTATTTTACCATCTTTATCTTCCATAGCGATACGGTAATAATTATCACCGGAAAATGGTGTGGCATCGGGCAGCGTGTAATCTTTTTCCTGAGATGAACCCGATGTTGGCGGAAGTAGCCCGATGTCTATGAAATCAACTGCATTGCCAGAATGTTGCAGATGGTAATATGCAACATTATTTTCGGAAAGGCTTGTCCAATCAACCTTAACCGCAGTGCCAACCTGGTAAGCCTTTAGATTTATTATAGTTGCAGGCAGAATGATATTGTGCGTATTTGCAATACTGAAAGGTGAAAAACTTGTTATGCCGTTAGATAAATGATCGTTATCTGAACTTATTCCTTTTGTATAGATACCATATAATTCTGTTCCGTAATTATAACCGGAGATATAGTTCTTTACATCTGCACCATTGGCATTATTCTGAAATAAGCTGCCCAGCTTATGAACAAGATGTATATCGCTATAATCAAAAGCAGATTCAACTTCGTCCTGCGAAACGCCATATTTCGTATTATCCTGTTTTATAAAAAATAATTTCATGGTTACAGCGCTACCCCCTGCAACACTTTCTTTTACATGCCATATGCGCCGAACTACAGGATAAGGGGTGTTGCCGATGTCGCCTTTGGCAAGGGTAACAGTAAAGTTATCTATGGTTCCAAAATTCTGCAGACTCATTCGGTTTGGCGTATTATTGAAATGGTGCCCAATTGGAAAATATACTTCTGTACTACCCACGTTATTTATCCGAAAACCTTTATTGCCGCTTGTATCCCCAATAGGGCTTCCCGTTTCATCGCATAAGGCAATAAAACTTTGTTTAACAACTGAACTATCAATATTGAAACTAAAAGGAATATTGGGGGCTGTTAAAACACCGCCATTCGCATTGTCCCAGGTGAGGAGGTTTTTATTACTTACATAGACGCCTGTTGTTAAAGTTAGGTTATGGCTGATTGTAAGGTCCTGATGTGTGCCCATTATTACCCGGCTACCTGTTCCGGAAACAATAGTTACATCCCATGCGGGGCTATAATTAAGTATACCTGAAGTTGGGAATGCCGGCGATATAATTGTTCCTGAAGTTGGTGTTTTAAAAATATAACTTGCACCAGGCTTATATGTTTTTGTGCCAGCAACCTGTATATGCGCATCAATGCCCAAAGGAAAACTTACCATTAAGCCCCCACGAAAACCAAAGGTTAATGAGTTGGTACCTGTTGCTGTTGCAGGTAAATTTAAAGTTACCGTTTTATATACAAGGGGATCAATATAAATAATTGTTGCATTTGCAGGTATACCTGCACCTGTTACCTGCATACCTATAGCCAAACTAGCTGTATTAACATTTGTAAGAACAGCAGAGCCGGCCGTAGAATTAACAATCAGAGACTTTCCTGACAAGCCATATAAAGCAAATGAACTCCCTGTGCCGCTGATCGTTTTTCCATTCATATCTACCCAGCCATAAACAGTTGCCGCCCCGGTTAATGTAAGATCTGTTGTCCATTTTACACCTGCATCGGAATAATTACTGAACGTGATATTTTTCGGAGGGTTTGTAGAAGGTAACTCTTTTGCATTAACGCTTGTTTGCTGTAATGAATTACCTGCATAATTAAGTGTGCCTTCACTTCCATATACAATTTTTGCATTTGTACCCAATGTAATATTTGATGCACCGGGAACTAATGTAAAAGTACCTGTTATCGTAAGAATTGCGTTGTCTGCCAATGTTAGGTTTCCGGAAGATAAAGTAACATTATTCAATGTTTGACTAACTGAAGCAAGTAAGGTACCACCAATAACATCTACATCATTGTCAACAGGCAATGTAGTACCAGAAGCATTTTTTAATTCCAGAACACCACCCTTTACCTGTGTTAAACCTGTATAAGTATTGGCACCGGTAAGTGTTAAGGTACCTGTACCATCTTTTACCAAACTACCTGTACCTGCAATATATCCAACCGAAGTGCCGGTGCCATTACCAAAAGTAGTTGAGGCAGATTGGTTAACAGTTAAAACGGTTCCATTTAATGTAACAACCTGGCTTTGCCCTGAATTATCATTCCATAGAGAAGTGAGTGACGCAATTGTTTGATCGGTGTTATAAAAATTTAATACTGTATTATTTTTTTTGATTTGATACATTACAACTGGTCCTGTTCCCAAATTAGAGCCAGCATTTACACAAATAGTACCCCTTATGATTCTTGTACTGTCAGCATAAGTATTTACTAAACCAGAACCGTTCTGAGCATTGAGTATTAGTATACCCGGGCCTGATTTCTCGAGGCCACCAGTTCCGGATAAAGTACCGTTTAATTGGAAAGCTGCTAAAGAGCCTGAAGATGAACTTGTGGAATCATCTCCAATCATTACACCTATTGAAGCCAGCTTTGAATTATAAACAGGATTTAATGTCACATTACAGGGTAGTGTGATTGTATCAGTTGCTCTTGCGAAATCATAAAAGTCGAGTGCTGAGCCAAAGGTATAACTGTTAGTAGTACTATAAGGTCCCAGGCCATAGACATTTATAATACTTGGAGAATAGGTAATTGTAGAATTACCTGGTGTTGATAATTGCAAATTCAGTTTGCTGTAATTATTTATGGTAATTGCTCCTCTGGTAAGGCAAGTAGAAGTATTTGTTACAACCCATGCTGCATTCGTGCCTGCTGCGTCACCTATAATCCAATCACCAGTCATGTTACTGGCGGCAGCATTAAAACCGATCTCACCACCATCGGTAGCAGTGCCTCCACGCCCAAAAAAAGTGGTAGAATAACCGTTATCATCAATTGTACCAGATGCAACTGCTACCCCTGTTATATAATGACCGTATCCACCAAGGTTAATATTAATCATGTCACCCGTTCTCTTTTTTAAACTGGCATTACTGGCATAGGCCTCAAAAGTAACATCACCTGTATAATTAACACTACCAAAAGCTATGAAATTTTGGTTCGTAGCATTTGCAAAATCTCCCTTGGTGTTAGCGGATCCACCATTATCAACTGTTAACCTGCCACTAATACTTAGGGGAACTGCATTAGTTGAGCTAAAGGCTGAATTATTGGTAACGGGTGCAACATTTAAGTAAGCACTTGAGGTAGAAGTGGAATATAAACCTATAGTGTCGTTACCGGTGCAGGTTACAGATGTTAAATTCTGTAAGGACGCATTAGCACCTGAACTTGCCACAAGTGTTAGACTACCATTATTTATACTTATTGGATTATTGTTCAATGAACTTAAGGCATTATAACCACCGGCTTTTTTACCAAGTGTCAATTCACCCCCATTAATATAAACCGTTCCTGTAAATGTAGAAGCGAAATCACTTCCAATTTGTAGTTCACCAGAACCTGTTTTTGTGAACCCATTTGTTCCGTAAATAACGGGGTTTGTATTTGTATAACCTGTGTAAGTGATACCTGTTGTAATATTAATTGTTTCAGGAGAGGTAAGCGTAATACCATTGGAACTACTGCTGGCATCAATTTTGTAATTGTTGACAATCGATTTAATAGTATGGGCTTTTACTGTACTGGTTATACTTAGTTGCCCTGCTGTTCCTTCTAGTTGAGCAATACCATTGGATATCCACACACTATTTGCATAAGATCCTCCTGCATTCTGCCCCCAATTTGCCGTAGTGTTGTCCCAATTCTTTGATCCGCTGGAATATGTATCAAGTTTGGCTACAATTGTCTGAGCGTTTGACGCGGCAAGTGAGGAAATACCTGTAACTGAAACTGCGGCACAACTTGTAAAAGTAAAATTAGTAAGTGCTGTCGAAGTAATACTTACATTTCTTGAAGGTGTTGCAGTTCCGGCCATATCTGCTACAAGAATTAAAAAGCCTGTAGTTGCTGCCGGTATGGCAGTAAATCCGCTGGTAAAGTTTAGTGTCTGTGATGTACCACTTGCTGTAATTGTGTTCACTAAAACAGCCCCGGTTAAACTATTTGAACTATTTTGATACAACTTAAAATTGCTAATGTCGGAAGATCCTGTGTATGAGCCCGAACTGGTAGTCAACTTTATGGCGTCGGGAGTAATGTCTGCATTGCTAACGACAACCTGGAAAGATGCTAAAAGATTATCAGTACTGCCCACCTTAATATTTCCAGCAAGATTATGTACAGTAGAAACTGCAGCAATCGGCCCAACGATGGTTTGTAGGTTACTTTGTGGAGAAGGATCTGTTCCCAGTTTACTAACGCTCCCGCCTATTGAACTTAGAAAGCTCATATTAGTATAGGCATTAGCATTGATTCTTACTGTTTTGGTTAATGTGGCAGTAGAACTTACGTTGGCAGTAAGCATAAGATAGCTGTAGCCTGCGTTTGCAATCGAAGAGAATCCTGAGTTAAATAAAAGCACCTGCCCCGCCCCATAGGCAGAGCTACTAATTGTTCCAACAAGTGTTGCTCCGGTTAGTGTATTCGCGCTATTTTGCCACAAATTAAAACTGGCAATATCCCCCGCCACATAAGACCCGCTTGTGGTGAGGCTAATGCTTACCGGATTTACAAAACCTGAAGATAAATTTGTTACACTTAATTCATAAGTTGCAATTTGGTTATCGTTAGTGCCTTGTGTAATATTACCAGTTGACGGATGTACCTGGAGTATATTCACTCTTGGTCCTGTTATTGTTTTTACCGGGCCAATAGTGGCTGGATCTGTTCCTACCTCTGTTACTGATTCCCCATTTTGACCTTCGAATCCAAAATTTGCGATCGGTGTTGTAGTGATACTTACTGTATTGCCATCTGTTCCTGTAAGTGGCACATTTACAGTAAGCAAAAGATACTGAGACGAGCCGGGAGCTATTGCATTCCCCCTTGTTGTGGTGAAAGTTAATATGTCCGGAGCGCCGCCAGTAATAGTAATAGATCCTAATAATGTAGGCGTGGTTAAGTTATTTGTATTATTTTGATATAAACTGAATTGAGTAATATCTGTAGCAGGTATGTATGTTCCGGCTGTCGTTACTGTAATATCTGTTGGAATAACATAATTATAAAGAGCGTCCAGTTTAAAAGTTGCAATAATATTTTTGTTGGTATTTTGACTGATGGTTCCGGCGGAGGGATGTACAGCAGTAATAGTGACCTGTGGGGTTTTAATAGTTTGAGTGTTGCTCGCTGTTGCAGATCCGGTAACTGTTACTGTGCCAGTGCTGCTAAATGAAAAATTTGAAAGGGGCGTGATAGCAGCAATACTTACTGTATTATTATTTGTAGCAGTAATTGCAACATCTGCTGTTAAAATTAAATAATTAGTTGCTCCAACTGCTACAGAATTTCCTGTACCACTAATAGAAATTATAGTACCTGACGCAGTCGCTGTCGCAGTTCCTACCAAAGTTGGGCTACCACCGGATAAATTATTTGTAGTGTTTTGATATAACTTGAAATTACTTATATCTGTACCTGAAATATAAGTACCGGCAGACGTAAATGTTATTCCCGTTATCGTTGCTGCAGCATTTGAGGGCACCATACTGAAGGAAGCTATAATATTCTGATTTGTGCCTGCAAGAATGTTTGCGGCTGCAGGATGAGAAGATCCAATTGTGACAAGCGGGCTTTTAATTGTTTGAGTATTGCTTGCAATTGCCGTACCTGTCACAGTAACTGTAGCTAAAGCAGAAAAAGTAAATTTAGAAATCGGAGTTATAGCAGTAATGCTTACTGTGTTGCCGTTTGTTGCTGTAGATGCTACATCAACTACTACAATGAGATAATTGGTTACACCAACAGCAATCGAGTTGCCTAAGCCAGTTATAGATATTGAAGTTCCTGAGGCATTAGCTGTTATCGTTCCAATTAAAGTAGCTCCAGTTAAATTATTGGAAGTATTCTGATAAAGTTTGAAATTGGTAATATCTGTAGTTGCTAAATATGTACCAGCAGTAGTGAATGTTATACCAGTTGGAGTTACTGCCGCATTTGAAGGAATCACGCTGTAAGAAGCAACAATATTATTAGTTGAATTTTGGTTGATTGTACCCGTTACGGGGTGCACTGCGCCGATATCTGCCTGAGGCCCCTTGATCGTTTGAATATTTCCTGCAGAACCTGAACCTGTGATAGTAACAGAGCCTGTACTTGAAAAAGTAAAATTAGATAGCGGTGAAATAATCTGTGTATATATCGTGTTATTCAATGTGGCACCAGAAGACACGTCAGCGGTTATCAACAGGTATCCGGTTCCACCCGCAACAATTGATGTGCCCGATCCTGTAATAACAATAGTAGTTCCTGATGCGGTTGCTGTTACAGTTCCAATTAATACAGGTGAGCCCGATAAATTATTTGCAGTATTCTGGTAAAGCTTAAAATTGGTCACATCCGTAGTGGCAATATAGCTACCCGCAGTTGTAAAGGATAAACCCGTTGGTGTAATTGCGGCATTAGCAGCATTAAGGCTAAATGAAGCAAGAATGTTATTAGAAGTAGCTGCAATAATATTCCCTGCTGCCGGATGTATTCCGGCAATTGTAATCAATGGTGCCTTTATTGTTTGCCCAGGGGCAGCCGGAGATATTACAGGATCGGTTCCGAATTTTGTAACAACCGCTGTACTTGTAAAACTGAAATTGCTGAAATTAGTAGAAGTAATAGTAATTGTTTTTCCATCCACTGCTGTATTTGCTATATCTGCTGTTAAAATAAGGTAATTTGTTGTGCCACTTGAAATACTGTTAAAGCCTGAATTAAAACTAATGCTGGAACCTGAAGCTGAAGCGGTAACTGTTCCAACCAAAGTTGCTCCACTCAAATTGTTGTTGCTGTTCTGATATAATTTAAAATTAGTAATATCAATTGTGGCTGTATAAGTACCGCCAGTTGTAATCGTAACACCAGATGGAGTAATACTTCCTGATGTTGCATCCAGTTTAAATGATGCTATAATATTATTGGATGTGTTTTGATTAATGAAGCCAGCTACAGGATGCGCTGCTGATATTGTGATGTATGGCCCAATTAATGTTTGCGTGTTACTGGCTGGTACAGGTATTACTGGCCCGGTTTTACCTACGGCTCCTGTACTTGTAAAATTGAAATTGGCAAGTGCTGTTGTGGTAATACTTACTGTATTATTTACAGTAACAATGGTCGCCGCATCTATTGTTAGAAGCAAATATCCCGTTGCTGCTGCTGCAATTGAATTTCCCGTTCCGCTGATACTCATGGTTGTGCCTGTACCCGTTGCTGTTACTGCTCCAATCAGTGTGGCACCAGTTAAATTATTGGAACTGTTCTGGTATAATTTAAAATTCGTAATATCCGCTGTGGCTGCATAAGTTCCCGCTGTGGTGAATGTTAATCCTGTGGGTGTAATAGCTGCATTCGATGGAACCACACTGAATGATGCAATGATATTATTCGTTGAATTCTGGTTGATAAAGCCTGCCGTGGGATGGGTCTGTGTTATCGTTGCAAGCGGCCCCTTAATCGTTTGGGTATTGCTGGCTGGTGCAGGGTTTGCCGGCCCGGTTTTACTTACTGTTCCTG
>DGQT01000037.1 GCA_002390845.1 Chitinophagaceae bacterium UBA4407
AGCTTAATAGCAGCAATACAGTTAAGCCCATAAAAATATTTTCCCCTAATTTTAAAACTCACTTTCAAATAACGAACCATGCCGGGCGATACACTCAACATAAACACAAAGTCAAAAAAACAAAACACCTACGATGCAATCATTGTAGGCAGCGGCATTACCGGCGGATGGGCCGCCAAAGAACTCTGTGAAAAAGGCCTGAAAGTATTGCTGCTGGAACGCGGCAGAAATGTAGAGCATATAAAAGATTATCCCACTGCAACCAAAGCCCCGTGGGAGTTTGAGCATCACTTAAGTTTAAGCAAAGCAGACAAAGAAGATAAATATGTGCAGGCACGCCACTGGAGTTTTAAAGAAGACAATAAACATTTTTACATCAGCGATAAAGAAAATCCATACGACGAAACCAAGCGGTTCGATTGGGTGCGTGGCAACACCGTAGGCGGCCGTTCGCTGTTATGGTCGAGGGCATGTTACCGCTGGAGCGATCTTGATTTTGAAGCGAACATAAAAGATGGTCATGGGGTGGATTGGCCCATACGTTATAAAGATCTGGCGCCCTGGTACGATTATGTTGAGCGCTTTATTGGCGTAAGTGGTTCTGTTGAAAAAATACCGCAGTTACCCGATGGCATTTTTCAGCCGCCGTTCGAAATGAACTGCGTGGAAAAATCTTTCAAGCAAAAGATTGAATCTGTTTATAAAGACAGAAAAGTGATCATTGGCCGCACAGCCAATTTAACCAAACCATTGCCGGGCCGTAATCATTGCCAGGCCCGTGATCTTTGTCACAGGGGTTGCCCGTTCAGTGCGTATTTCAGTACACAATCCAGCACATTACCCGCGGCTTATGCAACTGGCAATTTAACCGTCAGGCCATATAGTTTGGTGAATAAAGTTTTGTACGATGAACAAAAACAAAAAGCTACCGGCGTTGAAATTCTCGATACAGAAACAAAACAAACAGAGGAGTTTTACGCCAACATTATTTTCCTTAATGCAGCAACAGTGGCCACTGCATTTATTTTACTGAACTCCACCTCAAACCGTTTTCCCAATGGTCTTGGTAATGGCAGCGATCAGGTGGGCCGCAACCTGATGGATCACCACAAAGGGCTTTCTTTCTCCGCTACGATTGACGGTTTTGAAGACCGTTATTATTATGGTCGCAGGCCAACGCCAGCATATATTCCACGCTTTACGAACATCACAGATCAGTCGCCTGATTTTTTGCGCGGTTATCATTTTGGTGTAAGTGCTTCCCGTGGCCGCCAGCAACATGACGCGATGCTTGGTGCCGATCTTAAAGAAGCCCTTACTGAACCCGGTTCATGGGGTATTAGTATGTATGCATTTGGCGAAACACTGCCTTATGCTGAGAACCGCGTTACGCTTAACCACGATAAAAAAGATCCCTGGGGCAGGCCGACCATTACGGTTGACTGCGAATTTAAAGACAATGAAAAAGCCATGCATAAAGACATTGCCGCTACCGGCAAAGAAATGCTGGAAGCCACGGGTTATAAAGATGTGCAGGTAAATGGCAGCATCTCTTTCCCCGGCAATGCCAACCACGAAATGGGTATTGCCCGCATGGGCCGCGACCCGAAAACCTCAGTGCTTAATGCCTTTAACCAAATGCACGAAGTACCCAATGTATTTATCACCGACGGCAGTTGCATGACCAGCGGCAACTGTGTAAACCCTTCGCTTACTTATATGGCGCTTACCACAAGGGCTTGTGAATATGCGGTGAAGGAAATGAAGAAGGGGAATGTTTAGGTTGCCAGCTTTAGTGTTTCATGGCATCGCCTGTTGCCACGCTCGTTTTACAGTTCCCCTTTCATAGCGGCATTTAAGCGAAGCGTGGCAGCCTGTCCCGAATTCATTTCGGGATCACTCACTTGTACGGTTGGATTAGGAAGGGTCTTTTAGCAAAGCGAAGATTAACGGTGACAACACCGTCGACGGCAAGGGGAACTGGCTTATATTTGAAGTTGAAGGAGAGCGAATTGCTGTGTTTCTGCTTCCGATAAAGCTATAAGAAACAAAAAAGAAAAACAATAAGTTCAATTCATTTTTAATATTTTTTATGGATATAAATTGGGCCGAGATAAAAGAAGAAATGAAAAGAGATTTTGAGGATATTTTCTTAGTAAATAATCCAAGTTATCCTAACATCGATGAGGGTATATTGTTGTTTCAAAAAATTATTTATTCAAATATAATTCAGTTTGAATTAGGAGGTCTTCATAGAATTTTGCCTATAGCATTAAATGAGGCATACACTTCCAAAATTGGGCAAATCGGCCCATTGCGTGTAATTGCCGATTGCATGGAACCATACCTAAAAAAAATTTGTTTAATCGCAGGTTTAGATTCAGTAAATGCTACATTGACTAAGGAGTTAATGCCATTACTCAAAATGCTTAATCTTAATACTGCACTCACAAATCAAAGCCGTGGTGGATATCCTCAATTCACTGAAATAAATTTGAGTAGTTATCATGGGAGTCAAGAATATCTTGAATTTATATGCGATGCTTATCTGACAAGAAATAAAGTTCACACTTCTCCTGATTGGAATAGAAAACAAGTTATAAATAAGTTAACCAACTTACTTGTGGTGTATGTTTATGCTGCTTTAAAGTATAAGTTAGAAATAGAAAGATTACAAGATGTACAACCAACTTCAACCTTTATAAAGGAAAAAATTAATTCTGACCAAAAATATTTGTACTATTTTATTTCGTTCGGTTCAACTACCAATAAAATTCGAAACCAAATTGTAACTTCTTACATATTAAATTATTTAAAAGAGAATCAGCCAATCAAAATCGAACAAATACAAATGGCTGCAAATAGCTTTTTTGCAAATGAAATGAATATTAATTATTATCAAAATTTGATTCAGAAATTGGAAAGAGAATCGAAAATTGAATTAAATAAACAACAAAAATTAATTCAGCTTCTGCCCGCTGAATATAAACGAATATGTGACGTACAGAATAATTTCGAAGAGAATAGAAGTATATTTTTTCTGTTTTTAGAAGATATTTCTAAGAAATATAATATTCACCATTTATTGTCGGATTTATTTGATAAGTTATTAGAATTTATTGAAAATAATTATAATATCGATATGGCCGAAGCCTACAATAAAGGTGTAGATATTGAGAAGGATGAGAATCAAACATATCAAAGTTTTATTAATTATTTGCAAAGCATTACGGAAAACAAAGATCAAGCTAACACATTATTTAAAGATTTGATTGAGCTTTCAAGAGACAGCGATTTTCTTATTAGGATGTGCGCTAGTAAAGCATTTGCAACTTTATCCAATCCTGATAGATTTGAGCAATACATGCATCAAGAAACCCGAGTTGTTTATCTTGATACACAGATTATTCTTTTTGCACTATGCTTGAATTATGTTCCCAAAGCTAGTTATGATAATTTTTATTACCAGACAACAGAAGAACTTATAGAGCTTGCGAATAAAAATAAAAATATTCAGCTGAAAGTTTCTCGACTTTATTTGCAAGAAGTTGCTTATCAATTAAAGCTTGCTTTACTTTTAATCCCATTCGAAGAAATGGGTAAAGGGAAATTGTCATCAAATGTATTTTATCAGTTTTATTGGCATTTAAAAGAAAAAGGAATGCTTGATGAGGAGGATAAATCCTTCGCTGATTTTATGTATACATGGTTTAAACTATATGAGGAAGATGCCTATGACAGCAAATTTTTTAGTATTGCTTATTCCAATTTGTATGATTTTCTAACCGGTTCTGACCTTAATATTGAAGTTGTAACTATTCCTACTTACGATAATAAATATGATGCAGTTGAAATACTTAATCAAGTTTTAGCTTCAGATAATTTTAAATTTAGACCAAAACATTCTGTGGATAATGATGCCATTATGATGTGTCATTTATGTAATGGAGATATTCATGTTGTTGAGCCTTTCTTTTTGACATGGGATAAAGCATTCACAAATTTCAGAAAGGAGTTTATCAGAAAGTACAAAAGAAATAGTGCTCTTTCTTTCCATTTATTTAATCCGGCGAGATTTATTAATCATTATTCACTTCTAAAATTGAAAATAAATCCACAAGCAATTACAAATGATTTCCTTTCAATAATGGATTCTAATAATATTCACGAAAAAACGCAAACAGTATGGGATGCTATAAATCGTTTTTTAAATATTGACAATATCAATTCCCAAAAAAGAAAAATATATATAGGGAAAGTAAAAGATCTGTTTGAACAAGAGCTTGATTATACCTCCGAAGATGCAAGCGATTTTGAAAAAACAAATAAAGTATTATTACCATTTGAAGAAGTAATAGGTAAGATAAATGATTATTATACTAATAATTCAAATTACAATATTGGGGATTATAGAAACCTGCTTTTGACGGAAAATTATTTTGACAAAGCAGCAAAACTTATATTTCAAAACGTATCAGAGCCAGATACAAATATTAATGTATTTGTAGAATTAGATAACCTTATATCTGAGTTAAAAAAGACTTTGTAATACGAGCCCCAGTTGGCCTAAGTACGTCATAATAAAAATGCAACGCTAGCTGAAGACAGAGGCGTGAGTTTTGTGGTTAAGGGTCTTGGGCAGGTTAGTTAATGAAAGGCTTAAGATGCCGGCACGCAAAGCTTTTGCTTCAATCTAAAGCTGGCAAGGGGGTTGTAACCAGTCCCCGTTGTTCGAAGTGTTCCGAAGGGCACTTCGAACTAAAGATAAATGCCAGTCTGCGACTGGAGTTGTAACCCAAATTATATTTTTACCCCTGTTGGTGTTCTCTGCAGCTGAGCCGTCGTTGTGTGTTTTCACCAACGACAGATGTGTTGCCAATAGAACCACACTTTTTGCAGCACCCTGTGTTGTTATCAATAATCTTCAAATGCACACGAGATAAAACGTTACCAAACTTATACTGCGAATGGAGAATTTGACTGTTGCAAAAGTTGAATAAATGAACCAAACATTTTATCTTCATCTTACAAAATTCAAAGTCATTTGTCAAATTACCTTTTATATAATACAGCAGACGGTAAAACTATTTTTATAGGGTATATCCATTTTATTGGCCCCATACAAACGTTGGAAGATGGTTTGAATGAATACAAAATTTTCTTTCAGGATAAAAGCCATATAAGTGTTGTACATGCCGATGAAGCAATACTGATTAAAGACCGGCGAAAGCTTGAATTAGCATGGGAAAAAATATTAATGCGCACTTTTAGAAAATAGCCCCACCCTTAGTAATGTTTCTCTCGTCTTGGTTCGTACCCGCAAAATAAAAAGATGCCCCGGTGCGTGCCTCCATGCTACGGAATCTTCGCTTCAATCTACGCTGCGATAAAAGCTGAATAGCATTACCGAACGTACAAGTGTGCGACGCAACTAAAGCCTCATGATGTTTCCTCTGCAGGGCCAAAAAAATTATTTATAAAGTTCAACGCAGATAGCTGTTGCTTTTTTTGATTCTATCTTCGGAATACGGTAAACATATCCATCGGAGGCAAACTATTTTATCTAACTTTATTGTCTACAAAAAAATAAAATACGATGGCTATTTTCAAACTTCAGATCAACGGTAAAGCATACGAGGCAGATGTTGCAGCAGATACTCCGTTATTGTGGGTACTGAGGGACCATCTTGGTTTAACAGGCACCAAATATGGATGCGGTATTGCACAATGCGGGGCCTGCACGGTGCACTTAAATGGAACTGCAGTAAGATCATGCTCATTACCGGTATCAGCCATAAAAAATGCCGCTGTTACTACGATCGAGGGCTTGTCTGAAAAAGGCGATCATCCTGTTCAACTTGCCTGGGATGAGGTGGACGTGCCGCAATGCGGCTATTGCCAGGCAGGCCAGATAATGACCGCCGCCGCTTTTCTAAAAAAGAATCCGCATCCCACAAGTGAAGAAATTGTAAGCACCATGAATGGCAATATATGCCGCTGTGGCGCCTATCACCGTATTCGCGAAGCCGTAACATTAGCCAGCACAAAAATTTAATCTATGTCAACAACAAATACAACCAGCAGAAGAAATTTCTTAAAAATATCTACCCTCACCAGCGGAGGTTTGATATTGGGATTTAATTTATTCAGCAGCGATACAAAAGGGGCGGTTGCAGTTACCTCTGCACCCCTGGAAGGCAATGGCGCTTTCAACAGTTACCTGTCTATTGCAGGTGATGGAACCGTTACTATTTTCTCACCCAATCCTGAGCTTGGGCAGAACATTAAGACCTCCTTCCCGATGATCGTTGCAGAAGAACTGGATGCAGACTGGACAAAGGTAAAAGTAGAACAAGCCCTTTTAGATACCAGCAAATATGACCGGCAACTAACCGGCGGAAGTGGCGCTGTGCCTCATTCCTGGATGCGTTTAAGAAATGCGGGAGCTACGGCAAGAAACCTATTGATTCAGGCTGCTGCTGCACGCTGGGGTGTAAGACCAGAAACCTGCACAACAGACAATGGCGTTGTAATACACACCACGACAGGTAATAAATTAACTTATGGAGAACTGGCGGCAGAAGCTTCAAAAATGGCCTTACCTGCGGATGTAAAATTAAAAGACCGCAAAGATTTTAAGCTCATTGGCACAGCAGTAAAAAACGTAGAGAATAACAATATCATTACCGGCAAACCCCTGTTTGGTTTAGATTTCTACCGCGAAGGAATGTTATTTGCCATGCTGCAAAGGCCTCCTGCATTTGGTACAAAAATTAAATCCGTTGATGCAACTGCAGCTAAAGCAATGCCCGGCATTATTGATGTGGTTACATTTAAAAATAATGTGGCCATTGTAGGCAAATCAACCTGGGAAGTGAACAAAGCAAGAAAGGCTGTAAAAATTGAATACGAAAAAGACGGAGCCATTGAAAGCACCGCAGATCATGATAAATTATTAAGCGGTTTACTGGATACCGGCAAAGCCACTGTACAAAGAAAAGACGGCGATGTGGATGCAGCTTTTAAAAATGCAGCCAAAGTAATCAAAGCAGAATTCCAGTGCCCCTTTCTTTCGCACAGCCCGATGGAGCCCATGAACTTTTTTGCGCATGTAAGGCCCGATGGCGTTGAACTTGTTGGCCCAACGCAAACCCCGGGTAGAGCACGTACCGATACTGCAAAATTATTAGGCATACCGGAAGAAAAAATAACGCTGCAAATAACAAGGCTTGGCGGGGGATTCGGCAGACGTTTGAAATCTGATTATGCCACCGAAGCGGCAGAATTATCCAGCATTATTAAAGCTCCTGTAAAAGTAATCTGGACAAAAGAAGATGATATGCAGGGCGGCAGTTACCGCCCCGCTGTGCGTTACCGTTTTGAAGCAGCATTGGATGCATCGGAAAACCTGGTTGGTTATAAATTAAAAGGCGTTGGTATCAATGCAGGCAATTGCACAAGGGAAGATAATTTTCCATCCGGTGCTGTAGATAATCTTTTGATAGAAAGTGTGGAACATATATCGCCTATTACTACCGGTGCATGGCGTGCGCCCATCACTAATTTTCTTGCTTTTGCAGAACAGTCTTTTATTGATGAAATTGCTGCGGCGGCTGGTAAAGATCCTGTACAATTCAGGCTCGGTCTTTTGGCAAAAGCAAAAAGTAAACCAACTGGTGCAATAAAGTATAATATCGACCGGATGGAGGCGGTAATAAAAATGGCCGCCGAAAAGTCGGGCTGGGGAACAAAGAAAAATGTGTCGCAGGGCTTTAGTGTTTATTTCTCTCATCAGTCTTATGTAGCGCAGGTTTGCGAAGTAGCTATGGAGTCTGGCAAGCCTGCAATTAAAAAAGTTTATGCAGTTTCAGACTGTGGGCAGGTAATTAATTTAAGTGGCGCACGGCAGCAGGTAATAGGTGCAATTGTTGATGGTATGGGCCATGCTATGTTTGGCAAAATATCTTTTAAAGATGGCGCCAGTGAACAAAAAAATTATAATAATTACCGCCTTATCCGCATGAAAGAAATACCAGAAGTAGAAACGTATTTTGTAGATAATGGTATTGATCCAACCGGCCTGGGCGAACCTGCATTGCCCCCCACAGGAGGCGCTATTGCAAACGCTATTTTTAAAGCAACGGGCAAGCGTTTAAGAAAGCAGCCGTTTATAGAAGAAGAAGTTTTTAAAGCATAATGCTGGTTATTTTTTGTACCCGGCATTAAGAATTCTATGAAACTTTCCTTGCCACGCTCGTTTCACAGTTCCTCTTTCATGGCATCTGTGAAAAGCGTGGCAGTTTACCCCGACGAGCGAAGCGGAACTCGGGGTCGCACTCTTGTACGGTTATGTTATATATTGAGCTTTTACCGAAGCGTAGATCGAAGCGGTCTGATGTTGGCTGCTGACTAACATTGTGCAAAAATTACCCTTGACAAACGGGCTATGAAAGCTGATGTAAAATCAGAAAGTACAAGTGTGCGACGCAAGAATGCTTCATGCTTATTCTTCACTTTGGTTCAAAAAAATTTCGCTTCCGTTCTCCCTGGCATTCCATTCACCATCCTGACGCCAGTATACGCCTCCAAATAATGTATGTCTGTGGCTTCAACTGGATGAATTGCCGGTTAGATAAAAAATTGGGCAATTTGTATTATACACCGTTCTTTGTTTTAAATCTTGCGCCAAATGAAATACTATTTATGCCGCACATTTTTATGTTTTTCACTGTTCTTTTACCTGGGTGCAGATGGCCAGGTAACAAGTGTTAATGCAGCGAAAGAAAAAGCTGTAAAACTTTTTGACGGAAAAACGTTTGCCGGGTGGAACGGCGATACGGGTAACATATGGCATATAGAAGATGGTGCTATTGCAGGTGGTTCGCTTGAAGTGCCGGTGCCCCACAATTTTTTCCTTACAACCACAAAGGGTTACAGCAACTTCTTATTGACACTGCAATTCAAGTTGGTTTGTAAAGAAGGATTCATGAACGCCGGTGTACAATTCCGTAGTACAAAAATGGTTGATCCTTCCTATGAAATGGTTGGATACCAGGCAGATTTAGGACCAGGTTATTGGGCAAGCCTTTACGACGAATCACGACGAAACAAAACGTTGGCAGGCGCTGATTCCCTGTTAATAACAAAGTTGCTTAAACCTGGTGAGTGGAATGATTTTGAGATACACGCTGCAGACAATCATGTTGCTATATTTTTAAATGGCGTGCAAACCGTGAACTATACAGAAACCGATAATACTATTCCGCAACAAGGCCTGATCGGCCTGCAGATTCATGGCGGCGGCAAGACTAAGGTTTGGTATAAAAATATCTTTATCACCGAAATGCGATAGTGGAAACCGTGTATCATTTCGTTTATCTTGTTTTACACGATTCAGGATTCCTCGCTTTGGTTGATGTGCCGCAAATAAAAAGATGCCCCGGTGCTTGTGCTCACGCAACGGAAATCCGATAATTTTTAAAGGGTTCTTGAAGACAGGAACCCCGGCATTGAATAATATTAATTTGTCCCATTGTTCGAAGTGTTCCACAGGGCAGCACAAGTAGTATAATCTCTTGCACACGCAGTATAATTTCATGCACGGCCAGCATTATCTCCTGCATACGCATTATAAAACTTAACCCTGTTGATCTTATCAACTACAACTTCGCTATAATCTGATAAAACTTTGATTATTATAAAAATAATTTGAAAGATGGTTACAATGTAATCACCGGGTGCTACTATTATTTACCGGAGCGTATAAAGCAAAAAACCAAAACTATTATATGCAGGTACAAACATTTAAATCTTTAAAATCAAAAACATGAAAAAGATCATTTTAGCAGCAGCATTACTCGTTACGATTAGCAGTTTACAAGCCAGCCCTTTAACAAATGCCGCATCAACCTCTTTTAGCCAGGCATTAAGAAACAATGCTCCTATTCCACAGCCTTGTATTGATGCATATCATGCAATGTTTCCCGGCGCAACCACATTAAAATGGGCAAGAAAAGGAGAAGGCGTTTACCAGGTTACCTTTATTTTTAACGGCAGTAAATCTACAGCCCGTTACAGTGCTGCAGGTGTATATCTTGGAAAATAAGGCTTGATATGTATGGAGCGTGAAAACAAAAAAATCAACTGATTCGCCGCTTAATTATGAAAGCAATAAAATAACAGCGTGCTTTTTTCTTACGCAGAAGAACGTGCATATAAAATAAAGGTTCCCCATTTTGAGAACCTTTATTTATTAAGACTTGTTGCTTTGAGGTTACCGGTTATAAGGCAAACAGTATTTGCATTTTCCCGGGCATTGGAATAAATCAGCCGCTATTGCGCTTCTGTTGGCAACACCCAACAATGCAAGGAAATACACCAACGCATTAAAACATGATAAAGTGATGAAGATTCGTTGATACATGAACCTTAGCCAAGGGGAGTTATAACACTCCGCCCTGGTTCGCTGCGTTAATAAAGAACAGCTTACCCCTATGCATTCTGTTTCCTTACGTATTTTGTAAGAATTACAATTACCTGTCCCTCAATCTTGCCTTCAATCTGTTCTGTATTTTCCGCTACAATTCTTATGTTTTTTACAATGGTACCCATTTTAGCATTCAGCGATGTGCCTTTTACGTCCAGAGATTTTGTTAAAATCACGGTATCGCCGGTTTGTAGAATATTACCGTTCGCGTCTTTGTGCAGCAGCACGCTGCTGTCATTTTCATGATCCCCCGTAGCTTTGGCCCAGGCAAGTCTTTCATCGTCCAGGTACATCATATACAGGCTATCTGCAGCCCAGCTTTCATTCCTGTAGCGGTTAAGCATGCGCCACGAAACTACCTGCACACCCGGCACTTCGCTCCACATGCTTTCAGATAAGCAGGCCCAGTGGCTGCTGTCTGGCTCTTCTTTTTTTTCTATCTGCGCACGGCATTTAGCACAGATCATAATGGAGCTGTCTTCATATGCACCTGTTTGCGGCAGTACTTCGTAGAGTTGAACACCATCTTCTGATTTACACAGTTCGCACCTGTTCCCGCTTCGTTGCAACAGCAATTCTTCCAGTTTCATGTTTCCGTTTTTAATTAAGGCGACGAAGGTAAACGAATCGGGTCTTATAAAACCAAACGCCGCAGCCAAGCCTTCCTGGTATTTTTTGGGTTACGGGCGGCATTGCTGCTATTGAGCTTTGGTTGTGTCACTCACTTGTACTTTCTAAACTTTGCTGGGCAATGAGTGTATGATACTGTATTCACATACTTTTTATGTAAATAAAAAAAGTAAAAAGCAAGCGCAAGCCTCCGGCTTGCGCTAAAAAACATTCCCGTTTTCGATGAAACATAACATTGAAGAAACCACCGCTCAAATCCTTACTCATTTTTCCCTTTTCAATCCTTCCAATTCCTCCAAAAATTGGGCAGCTTTATAAACCTTCTTACTGCTTACACCACGGATGATTTTTCTTACCCAGGGTTTGTGCATATTGGCGGGCTTTACCTGCTGGTAAAACCAAATGCCTGCGGGTACGAAAAGGAGATGCACGATTAATTCTACCGTCCACCATGTACCCTTTGTATGCGTGATAATATCCAGGCCATCAAAGTAATTCAATTGTAAATCTATCAACGCTTTCATGACTACCACCGGAAAAGAAAGGAAGACAGGAATGCTGAGCAGCGAAAGCCTTGGGTAATGCAGGATATATGTATTCAGTTCGGCCAGTGCGGTTTGTTTGCCGACGATGTCTGTACAACGGTCTACATTCCGGATAGCTTTTATTTGCTGTATGCAGTTCACTGTTAAGTAAACATAGAATAGCAACAATACAAGTGCAGATGTGGCATAGGGCAGTTCGGCTATATGATATACAAAGAAAATAAGCAAGCATGCTATAAACAGTAAATGCAGAACCAATACTATTTTGTTTTGTACCAGCAGGGGTTTCAGGATAGATTGTATTTTCCCTGATTCGATTTTATCTAATAATTGTGTATTCAGTTTTGCTGACTTTTCCAGCGTTGCTTCACGTGCCTGCCACATCGATTTTAATTCATTCAGTTCCATAACGCTTTGTTTAATGATTTGAAAATTTTGATTTGAGATTCGTTTTAATCCGGTTGATCCTGGTTGCCACATTGGTTTCAGAGATGCCTGCGATCTCTGCTATTTCATAATAGCTTTTATCATCCAGGTACAGCAGCATAATTGATTTATCGATTTCTTTTAGCTCAAGAATAAATTGCTGCAATAATAAAAGATTACCGTCGAGTTCCTTGTTGTAGCCTTCATCACTAAAAACGATCAGGTTTTCATCATAAGGCGTGTATTGCAGCGAACGCTTTTCCCTGCGGTAATAAGAGATAGCCACGTTTAATGCGACCCTGTATAACCACGTAGAAAATTTATAATCTGCTGTATAGCTACCAAATGCCTTCCAGAGATTGTATACAATTTCCTGTGACAGATCTTCTTTGTCATCCTTCGCCTGGCAATACCCGTTACAGATCTTAATGATGATCCCTTTGTGTTCCTCCAGCAACCGTAAAAATGTTTCTTTATTCGTTGTCATTGCCTGGTCTTTTTTTACCTGGATGCGGTAAGGGGATAAAAAGTTTTTAATGTGCGGGTACAGGTGAGCGGCACTACAGATAAATGCGTTTCGTCGTCAAATATTTTATAGTTCATTTTTATACCCGGAAAGTTAGTCATTATCACTTGCTCAAAAGCATCAATGGGATTTATCATAAAATCACCTTCCGCTTTTCCCGCTGATAAAAATACCCGGGCATAAATAGCTGAGTCTGCTTTGGCGGTTGAGGCAAATTGTTTTGCCATTTCACCCTGGCGCCACCAGAGCGATGGGCTGTTGATAGAATACTTGCGGAACAATGCAGGCTTTTGCAGTAAACAATACGCGGCAAAAAGTCCTCCGAGCGAATGCCCGTACAATCCTTTATCGGCATTGGTTTTATAGTGCTGTTCCACCCATGGCAGTATTTGTTTTTCCAGTGTTTGCAGGAAAGCATCAGCTCCGCCCGATGGTACAACAGCGGTTTTCATAAACCCTGCAATAGCTGTATCAGCCTTTGGATCGGAAGAAGGTGTATAATCATAATACCGGCTGGCCAGCCATTGTTCATGCGATTTGCTAACGCCGTCAATTGTAACAATGATCATCTCCTGCAGCTCCGGTGCCAGGGAAAATAATTGCAGGGTTGACTGGAACATGCCGGTAGCGTAATCTCCGTCCAGCACATAGAGTACAGGATACCGTACGGTGTCTGATGTAGTATATTTTGCCGGCAGCAATACTTTTAATTGGTATTCTTTTTTATTATAACCCGATACCATCGTGTGTGTGTCTGTATTACTGGCTTGTGCAGAAACCATTACTGTTGGCGTATACAGGCAGGCAAGCAACAGCATTGAGTATGTGATAATCTTTTTCATTTGTATATGAGTTTTAAAATTTCAGATAATAGTTTTGGTAGCTACCTATAGGTTAATCGCAGGAGTTGAAAAAAATCACGGTTTTTTGAAAAAAAAATTCCGGTACAGATGCAGAGAATAAAGAGGAGACAAAATTATTATGTATCAAACTGCATTGCTACTACTGAGCTTTGGTTGTGTCACTCACTTGTACGGTGGGATTATATATTAGCTTTGGTGAAGTGAAGGTTGACGGTGATTAGTTCCCTGAAGATTAAAAAATTGGGCAGTTTGCCTTATAACCCTTTCTTTGTTGTTAATTGTTGCTTTATATGAAATACTTTTTATACTGCATGTTTGCATCTGTTGCCCTGTTCGTGTACCTGCCGGCAATTTGCCAGGTTACAAATACCAAGGTTGCCAAAAGAAATGCTGTAAAGCTTTTCGACGGAAAAACGTTCACCGGGTGGGATGGCGACATTGGTAACACCTGGCATATAGAAGATGGCGCTATTGCAGGTGGCTCACTTGAAGTGCCGGTGGCCCATAATTTTTTTCTAACAACTACAAAGCCTTACAGCAATTTCATATTAAAACTTCAGTTCAAGTTGGTTTGTAAAGAAGGATTTATGAATGCAGGTGTACAATTCCGAAGTACAAAAATGAATGACCCCTCCTATGAAATGGTTGGATACCAGGCCGATTTGGGTCCCGGTTATTGGGCAAGCCTTTACGACGAATCGCGACGTAATAAAACACTGGCAAGCACCGATTCTCTGTTAATAGCAAAGTTGCTTAAACCAGATGAGTGGAATGATTATGAGGTACGCGCTGTTGACAATCATATTGAAATATTATTGAATGGCGTGCAAACTGTGGACTATACAGAAGCCGACAATACCATTCCGCAGCAAGGCCTTATTGGCCTGCAGATTCATGGCGGCGGTAAGACAAAGGTTTGGTACAAAAATATCTTTATCACCGAAATGCGGTAATGGAAACCCTTTGTTTTGGTTTGTATACGTAACAATAAAATGAAGCCCTCCGATGCCGCCACACGAATCGTAACCCCTAAACCAAACCGGAAGAAAAAGGCGAATATTTCGGTTACCAGCTCTGGTATTTTATAGCATCGCCTGTTGTGTCACTCACTTGTACGGTTGGATTAGATATTGGGCTTTTATCGATGCGAAGATTGAGGGTGGTAACAGCGGCAACGAAAAGAACTATAGTTCGGCTCCGCTCGCTACCCAGTTTAAAAAATGAACTGCAAAATTTGGGATGAATGAAGCCTTAATACACTCTCAAAAAAAATCTCTCCATCCATTTTTTATTGTGATTTTTTTTATAAATTAGCTCTATTGCTATCCCTAAACGATTTGCAACCCAAACTTTTAGTCCTCTTAGCGATGATTTTGCCAGATATATATACCATTTTGGGGGTAACTGTGTTGCTGGGCCACTTTATGGGATCACCACTGTACTTTATGGCATCGCCGCAGTACTCTACGGCATCGCCGGGCTATTTTGCATCATTGCCGGGTTACTTCATTTTATCGCTGGTTTACCTAATTGTATTACCGCACGGCTTTACGCTATCGCCAGGTTACTTTATGGCATCGCCGGGCTACTTAGCCTTATCGCCGGGATTTTTGACACCCAGCTAATTTATAAACGTTTTAATATCAATCATTTATTAAATTTAAAAACACCCAAACATGGACAATGAACAAAGAGCGAAGCTCGACAGTTACAACAGAATTTCTGATTTTAATGAAACTTATGCCGCTGACATAGCTACTATTGAGGGCTATGACCTGGAAAAAACGGCTTTTGACGGGGCAGTGGAAATTATTAACAAAGCGGGGCAGGCACAAGCTGCTAAAACGGGTGCCAGTAAACCGGCAGTGTCTACTGAGAAAGCTGCAATGGCTGAAACGGTGAGTAAATATTCTATGCGAGGCATGGTAAAGGCCCGACAAACGGGTAACCTGACACTTGCCAGCGAACTTGATGAGCCGGAAAGCTATATTTTATTTGCACCGAAAACCATAGCAGTGCAACGTGCCAAAGAATTGAGGGATTTGATGAACGATAATCTTGTAACGCTGACGACAATTACGGCGGCGAATATTACAGAGATGACAGACGCGATTAATGCTTACGACAAGATTAAGGATGAGCCAATTGAAAGCATACAAACCAAAAAGGTGAAGGGCACTGATGTGTTACCGCCTCAATTTACCATTGCTGATGGTGCCATAACTAATATGCTGGCGCTTACTGTGAGCTATTTTGGCAAGGATTCTGAAATTGCCCGTGCTTTTAAAAAGGCGATGGAGAATATTAACACCGGCATACGCCATACTTCTATTCTGTTTACCATAGTGGATGCGGCTAATGCGCCTGTTACAGATGCTACTGTGGCTGAAGTGGATGGTAAAAGTTATGCTACTGACGAAGATGGTGAGGTACTGATTGACAGCCACCGTAACGGTACTTTTCATTTTGAAATTAGTGCACCGGGTAAACAAACCGTGAAGTTGAGTGCGAAAATTAAGCGGGGCGAGGAGAATGATTTTACGGTGAAGCTTATGGGGGTATAGGTTGTTGTTAGGTTTTTCGGGAAGCAGGGCTTCGCCCTGCTTTTTTTGTTTTTAATGCTGAAGGAGAGGTTTTAGAGAGGGGTCTGGTTTGTGGGGTTTTGTAGGGTTGGCGTTTTGCGGGACTCTGAGTGAAGTTAGGTGGGTGCCTGGGGACAGGTGCCACGGTATTAGAAACGCTATAATAAAAGCGTGATTTAATTTACGTTTACCCAATAGTGAATTAGATTAATATCGCAATCAGTCCTCCTGCTATGCAATGAATTGTACTTATTAGAGGATGAAAAATTTTCTACAAAACTTAAAAGATCATTATTTGTCCAATCAATTGTTGCGTCTGAATTTAAATTTATCAAATCAGTAATCCATGAACACACTTTTTTTTGCCAATGTTCAAAGCTATTATTGTCCTCAATATAACCTAGGACAGCACTTATTTCCAACCCTTTTCCATGCTGACTTCGTTTAAATCTTTCTATTGCACCATGATTGCCTTGCACATATTCTCTTTCTCTGCTACCATTTCCTGGTGTTGGTAATCGTTTAGCTTCAATAAGAAAAAATGGTTCTGTTGAACTATATAACGATGTATATACTACTGAAATATCTGTAGTTCGTTTTGTATTTAATAAAGGAGTCTGAAACTGAAACATAAAAATTTGATCTCCTTGCCGTGCTTGCCTTTGAAGAAAAATTTCAAGCTTACTTGTTATACCATCCTCATTTACTAAGAGTGTATTAATCTGTTTTAAAAAGCCGGGGAATTTTGAAATATTAATATCAAGAAATGTGACCAGCGATTCAATAGCCTTCCTATCAATATTGAAATCTATATTACCATGATATGTATTGTCGTAGTTTCTTAACATGAAAATTAAAATCCGGCTTTTATTAAATCCTGAAGAGAATCATCAGCATCTCTTAGGGCTATTGATTTTAACCAATACCGTAATTGCTTTGGTTTTATTAAGTACAAGGTGTTTTTTCCATAGTATCGTAATATCCTGTTTACCCTAATGTTCTTTCCCAAGTTACTTTCAATTAAATCACTTAAATCATTTTCTGCTTTTTCAGATTTTTCATATTTATAATTCACCTCTTTTACTGCATATTTAAAACCGCAGGCATACCATCCACTTGATTCTATTATATGTGATAATTGAAAATGCTTTTCGCCTTCAGCATATACAGAGTTCAGTGCTTTCGCAAGAACATTTGCAAAAACCGTTAAATCATTTTCTGTTGCAACTTTTTTTGTAATGGCATTATCATTTATACGTAGATACTCAATCCCATATTTTAGTACATCATCTTTTATTATATTTTCAGCAAAAGATAACTTTAAATCTGTTGATACAGAAGGATACGGGAGTCTCATTAAATCCTGCTTAAGTATCGCCGTATTCTTATTGATGAATAATTGATTGCTAGTAGATGCAATAAACAATCGAAATAAATCATTATGTTTTATTAAAGCAGTATGCAATTCTTCCAGTTCCGGTTTATTTTTTTTGGGCGTACTAATGCCCACAATTTTATCTTTATAAGTAAGATAGCGATTAGAAAAATAAATTGGTATCTTTTCCTCTCCAATATTCTCTTTAATCAATAACAAAGGGGGTTTATAGATTTCTTCAATTCTGGGGCTTGCAAAATACTTATCCTTAATAATTTCAATTTTACTTTCATCTATACCTTCCTCCGTAAATGCTTCTGTCGGTAAAAAAGACTTACCTGTGATGAAATCTGCTTTTCTTTTTTTGGAATTACTTCCAATTATAAAACCTTCTTGTACATGCCAATTTTCTTTCTTCTTATCTTTCAAATATTCCCCTAATGATCTTAGAATTGATAATCTATGTATTAAAAAGTAAAGGCGTTTACCGCCCAATAAATTAGCCTTCCAAATAAATTTTGATTCATTTGCCTGTTCTTTTGTTACTTTATGAAAATCATAATGGTCTAACTCAAATAATATTTTCTCTTTTGCAGGTCTTGATTTTGAAACAGTAATGTGTATTATTGGTTTTTCATCCGGCAGTTGAGCCTGAACAAAAATAATTGCGGTGGATACATCAGCTTTTCCATACAATACCCTTCTTAAATTTGTTAAGTCAAGAATCTGTAACACATTATTTTTACTGAAAAAATTTCTCCTAAATTCTATTGTATCATTATATAAAAGTGGACCAGATGGCATTATTAATGAAAGTAAACCCCCATCTTTCAGGAGTTTGATTGATTGGTCAAGGAACAATAAGGCAATTTGATTTTGCGGAATTTTATAGTTTAAATTGATGTTATTTGCTTTTACCAATCCATCAAACTCAGTTTTAGTTAATTCATCAAAAGGGGGGTTACCAATTATCAAATCAAACGATTTCTTCTCATGCTCCCCCAAGAAAGTAAAAAAATCTTTGGAGTGAATATTTTTAATGTTTAAATCCTCAAACTTTAAATCTGTCCAGATTTCTTTTGGAGAAAGCATATCACATAAAGCCAGTGCCAAACTAAAAACAGTGAGCCTTGTAGCATCGTCTTCTTTGTCAACACCATAAATATTATTTACTAAAAGCCGAAGCAGTTCTTTGGATGATAGCTTTTTTCTTTCTCCTGTTTCAAGATATACCTTGTAACGGTTCCATTCAACGAGTCGTTTAAACGCTACGACTAAAAAAATTCCTGAACCGCAACTTGGGTCTAATATTTTAAAACTAGCCTTTGGTTCAGAAATAGGCATGCATTCGTCAACCGATAGGTTAACAAGAAAATGAGGAGTATAAACTACATCTTTTTTCTCTTTTCCTAAAAATTCTTCATAAACACTACTTATCAATTCAATCGGTAAATGATTAAAAGAATAAAGTCGCCAGAAAACATACTGATTATTTTTTAAATTGCCATCTAAATAATCTGCCAGTATGCTTAAATCTGTATGTTTTAAAATTTCTAATTCATTGCTATCACTCCATTCAAATATTTTCCCATTGAAATGATTGCTCAATTGTTCAAAAAGCTCAACAATTTTTCCCTTTTTCCGCAAAACCCCACAAAAATTTCCTGCACCGAATTTCTTAAAGAAATTTTTTGCAAACATGCTGCCACCTTCATCGCCTCTTTCTTCAAGATACTTAATAAGTATGCTTAACACTAAAAGTTTATGAGCTGTAACAGATGGCAGTTTACTGTTTTCTAAAAATTTTTTCCTAATTGATTTTAGTCCTTCAATTAAATCATTATAGGCTGATGTACTCACTAAGAACTTATTCTGGTTTTGAGACAGTTCCCAAAAAGTACCGTTATCAAAACTTTTAGCTGAAAACTGCTTTACTGCTGATGCTGAAAATTGCAGTGTTTCAATGGGGCTTGTAATAATATCATCCCCTTGAATTTTTACTTTGTTTCGTGAATCGAAAATTTTAATCTGCGTTTTTTCAATAATTATAAACACAGGTATTATACAACTGCTCCATAGGTTTCTATGAATTTCAGCATACTTCTTCGTATCATACCTTCCGGAAGTGTTATCATAAATATATATCTGCGGTATGGGAACCCTGCCATCGTCAAACCTCCTGAAATAAACTGCATCAGCTTCGTAGATTTCAGCAGTTTCTAATGAGAACAGTTCTTTTGGGGATAATCTTGCTTTCTGATATAATTGTGTAACAAAAAGTAGGGATGCATCATTAGAATTACCGGTTGTAAAATCAAGTAATTCGATACCTTCAATAAACCTATCAGTAGCTTTTTTCATTGTAGTCAAGCATCAAAAATATAGTCTTTAACTCAAAAAGCTAATATACTAATATATTTAGTTGCAGGTTTTACTTTTTCATTGATTTTAAAGAAAAATTTTTACAACTTAGGCTCTAATCGCCAAGCATTTAATTCTCGACTGCTTCGCTATTTTGTCTATATACAGGCAACTCTAATAGAGCTAAAATATTTTGCGCTTAAAATTAATCAACCTGCAAATTTTTTAATTCTTCTTCTAACACTTTATCCCGTCTGCGTTTAATTTCTTCCTGTTGCTTATCTAGTGTTTTATCCAGCCAGTCGCCAGTCATGTTCAGGGAAATTAAATGATCTAGATAATTGTTACGGGCTCTCCACATATTGCATTGGTCAAGCATCAGAAATTTATACATCTTCCACCAATCAGGAGAAATATTTAATAAATCCGGAAGCAACTCCAGCAGGTCTTCCTGTAGCAGGGCTATTACCTCCTTATTAAAATTGTTTAGCCAGTTTAGTGCATTCTGCGTATCAGCATTGTGTTCTTCCACCATCTTTTTTGCTCTTTCTGCGCCAAACTGCAACCATCCTTCCGGTATACTGTTTTCATCGTAAATTTTTTTGGAATATCCCGGGCAGTTCGTGTCTTTAAGTGCCATAGGGTAGAGCATTTTATATACTTGTGCCGGATGCATACCCTGCCTGTTATGGCTTACCATTTTCCATGCAAATTCAGCAGTCTCAAATATGCGGTGTTCAATTATTTGTAAAACATGTTTTGCATAGCTCTCATCAGCCGCAGCAACGTTTGGAAATTGCCTGCTTAGCAAGTTGTAAAACTTAGGCTTTAGCAAGTACTCATATCTTTTCCAGAACAAAACGAAGCTAATATTATTTGCACCGGCCAGTATTTGTTTTTGTGTTTCCTCTGGCAGGTGATGTTTATTTTGTTCGAACCATTCTTCAAAACCGTTCATGAGGTCTTCCGGGGTTTTCATACTAATGTTTTTAAAATGAAAGTTATTAAAAAATAAGTTTGTGCGCCATACGAAATGCTGCCTGCTTTATGCCTTCGCCCAGGTTAGTGCCCACATGATACAGTTGTTATAAATCTACGCTTCGGTAAAGGCTCATTCATAATCAAACCGTACAAGAGTGCGACGCAACAATGACGCTAAGGAATACCATAGCCGGGTACCCAGATAAAGCATTCGTATGCTGTTTCTAAATATAATATTGCTAACTTTAATTATGCACAAAAGAACTTTTATAAAAAACTTTTCCATGCTGGGTATGATGGGCTTGCCCGGTATGCAACGCCTTAACAACTGGGTTTTACAGTTTGATAATATAGCCGCGGATGAATTGGCCTCAGATGAAAATTTTTGGGAGGGCATACGCAATGGCTACCAATTAAAACCTGATTATATAAATCTTGAAAATGGCTACTACTGTTTTTTGCCGCAGGAAACACTGGAAAACTTTATAACACACGTACGGGAGGTAAACTACCAGGGCTCTTATTACATGCGCACGGTGCAATGGGATAATAAAAAAGCAATGGTAGCAAAGCTTTCAGCGCTTGCAGGTTGCCAGGCAGATGAATTAATTATTACCAGGAACGCTACCGAATCGCTCGATATGATTATTGGCGGGCAAGACTGGAAAGCTGGCGATGAAGCCGTAATGGCCGAGCAGGACTATGGCTCCATGCTGGAAATGTTTAAACAGGTATCGAAAAAATATAGTGTGGTTAATAAGATTGTTTCTGTTCCCAATCACCCTGCAAATGATGAAGAAATTGTAACTATTTATGCCAATGCCATCACCGCAAATACAAAGCTGCTAATGGTGAGCCATATGGTTAATATTACCGGTCAGATTTTACCGGTGCAAAAAATCTGCGACATGGCGCACCAGAGAGGCGTGCAGGTAATGGTTGACGGTGCCCATGCGTTTGCACATTTTCAATACAACATTCCAGACTTACATTGCGATTATTATGGCACCAGTTTGCATAAATGGCTTAGTGTTCCGCTGGGTGCAGGTTTCCTTTATGTAAAGAAAGAAAACATTTCGAAAGTATGGCCGCTGCTCGCCGAAGGCGATAAAAGCAAAGACGATATTTCGCGGCTTAATCATATTGGTACGCACCCGGTTCATACCGATCTTACGATTGCCAATGCCATTGATTATTATTTAATGATTGGCGCAGAAAGAAAGGAAGCACGGCTGCGTTACCTGCAGCATTACTGGAGCGATAAGGTACGAGACCTTGCCCATGTTGCGGTAAATACGCCTGTAGAGCCAGAACGCTCCTGTGGCATTGCCAATGTTGGCATTAAAGGAATGAAACCCGCCGATCTCGCCACTACTTTACTAAAAAAGTACAGGATATATACCGTAGCCATAGACTACGCCAACGTGCAGGGATGCCGCATTGCGCCAAATCTGTACACCACAACAAGCGACCTGGATCAGCTGGTTACCGCGCTGACAGAACTGAAACAGGCATGATGGATAAAGCTGTTCCTGTAAACAATCTCTGAAAATTATTAAGCGATTTTTTTGTAACCAGCTATTGTACACATGGCATCGCAGGTTGCCACGCTCGTTTCACAG
>DGQT01000035.1 GCA_002390845.1 Chitinophagaceae bacterium UBA4407
CGCTGATGGATTTTCCTTTGTAACGAATCTCCAATGTTTCGCGGTTGTAGCGTTTGCCATTGCACTTTTCGCAGTGTACGTAAACATCGGGAAGAAAGTTCATTTCAATTACACGCATACCACCGCCTTCGCACACATCGCATCTGCCGGTTTTTACATTGAAGGAAAAACGGCCTGCATTATACCCGCGTATTTTAGCTTCGGGTACAGAGGCATACAACGTTCTGATCTCTGTAAAAAATCCGCAATATGTTGCGGGGTTACTGCGTGGTGTGCGGCCGATCGGGGATTGATCGATCTCGATTACTTTATCAATATTTTCAAGACCTTTTATGCTTTTATATTCCATGGGTGTAACACGAGAATCGTAAGCATGTTTTGCAAGCAAAGGATACAATGTTTCATTGATCAATGTTGATTTGCCGCTGCCGCTTACACCACTTACCACGATCAATTCACCCAACGGAAGTTTTATGGAAACATCTTTCAGGTTATTGCCTTTGGCACCTTTTAACTCAAGAATTTTTCCATTACCTTTTCTTCGTTCTTTAGGTACTTCAATTTTTTTCTTGCCGCTTAAATATTGGGCGGTATCAGAATTGCTTTTTAAAACTTCTTTTGGTGTTCCGGCTGCCACAATTTCGCCGCCGTACTTGCCGGCTTTCGGGCCAATATCAACCAGGTAATCTGCGGCCATCATAATGTCTTTATCATGCTCAACAACAAGCACGCTGTTGCCAATATTACGCAGGTTTTGAAGCGCACTGATTAGCCTGTGATTATCTCTCTGATGCAACCCTATAGAAGGTTCATCCAGCACATAAGTAATGCCCTGCAACTGCGAGCCGATCTGTGTTGCAAGCCTAATGCGCTGACTTTCGCCACCGCTTAAACTTCTTGTTGGCCTGCCAAGCGATAAATAGGTGAGGCCTACGTCGAGCAGAAACTGCAACCTTTCCCGTATTTCTTTAAAGAGGTCTTTTGCAATTGTGTTTTGTTTTTTGCTTAACCGTGTTTCAATATTGCTGAACCATACTGCCAGTTTATCAAGGTTCATGTCACTCAGTTCTGCAATATTTTTTTCATCTACTTTAAACCACAAACTTTCTTTTTTTAACCTTGCGCCATTGCAGGTAGTGCAGGTTTTCAATATCATGTACTTCTGTGTCCATTCCCTTAAAACTTCAGTGCTGTACGATGAGGAGAACCACCGTTTAAGCATGGGTATAATACCTTCGTAACTGCCGGTGTATTCCTTAGGCACCGTTTCATCATCGGTATCAATTTCCAGTGATGGATTAATATTCTGGTCGCCAAACAACAATAACTCTAACTGCTCTTTGGTTAAATCTTTTACAGGAATATCTAATTTTATCTTATGCTTTTTTGCAAATGCTGTTACCTGCTGAAATACACTCGCATCCCTTTCCTCACCCAATGGCGCAATACCACCTTCTTTTACAGTTTTGCTCGTATCAGGCAATACCATAGCCATATCAATTGTAAATACATTACCCAGGCCTTTACAGGTGGGGCAGGCACCATATGGTGAGTTAAACGAGAATGCATTGGGCGAAGGTTCTTCATAGCTGATACCCGTATCCAAACACATCAATTGTTTACTGTATTGTACAACTGTGTCGGCATCATTTACCAATAGGAACATCAAATCCTTTCCCATCTTCAAAGCCTGCTGCACACTCTGGCTGATGCGTACTTTAAATTCATCTTCTACTTTCAACCGGTCAATCACTACTTCAATATCGTGAATCTTGTAGCGGTCTACCTGCATGCGGGCAGCTAGGTCTTTCACCTCACCATCCACCCTAACTTTTAAAAAACCTTTCTTACGGATGTCTTCAAACAGTTCGCGGTAATGCCCTTTACGGCCACGCACCAATGGTGCCAGCAAAGAGATTCTCTGACCTTTAAACTTTTGAAAAATGTTCTGCACAATTTCTTCCTCGCTAAACTTCACCATCTTTTTTCCGGTGTTGTAGCTGTAAGCCTCGCCTGTTCTTGCATACAGCAAACGCAGAAAATCGTAAACCTCCGTAACAGTGCCAACAGTAGAGCGTGGATTTTTATTGGTGGTTTTTTGTTCTATAGAAATTACAGGACTAAGGCCGGTGATCTTGTCCACATCTGGCCGCTCCATATCGCCTAAAAACTGGCGTGCATAGGCGCTGAAACTTTCCATGTAACGGCGCTGGCCTTCATTAAAAATCGTATCAAAAGCAAGCGAAGATTTGCCGCTGCCGCTTACACCAGTAAAAACAACAAGTTTGTTTTTTGGAATGGAGATGTCAATGTTTTTCAGGTTATGTTCCCTTGCGCCAATCACCTCAATCATTTCTTGCGGCTGACCATTATTTTCAGCTACATCAATTTTCTTTTTTGCCATAATTATTTTCCCGGATGCCAAAAGTAGAACAAAACCTTTTCAGTTTGGTTGCGGAAAAAAGGAAATCATTTTGGGCCGGGCTGATAGAATACGAATGAAGCTTTACTTGCGTCGCACTCTTCCTCTGAAGGAATAATAACCGGCAAAGCGAAGATTGTGACATCGGTTTGAAGGCTCAAAGCCGTCTGACCGGTATCCTTCATTTGCCTGTGTGTACCGATGGTTCATAAGTGATTGTACTGAAAAATACAAATGAACAGCGAACAAGAGCACGCTATTTGCCTGATGCTTCTTTACTTTTCTTTCGACATACAATTGTGCGATACCGAAACAAGTTCGGAACAGGCTGCCCGCTTCGCTTAAATGTTGCCATGATGGTTCGGCTACGCTCACCATTGTTCAGAACTGTGAAACGATTCCGAAAACTTTCTGGAAAGAAAAGCTTCACAAAGAAACAAAAGCCTACTCCCAAAAATCCCTCAAAACTTTATACAGCTTTGCACGTTAAGCAGCATAAGTAAAGTACAGCAAATCTGTATCTTCGCAGCCCTATGGCAAAATTTGCGCACGATGAAATAGTCCCCTACCAGGAAAGTGGAATGGAGAAAAAAAAGCAGGTGGCTAAAATGTTCGACAGCATTGCTTTCCGTTACGATTTTATAAACCGTTTTCTTACCGCCGGGGTGGATGTTCGCTGGCGTAAAAAAGCCATTGCACAACTGAAAGAACTGCATCCGCAAAGGGTTTTGGATGTTGCAACCGGCACCGCCGATGTTGCACTAATGACTTACGATGCACTGCATCCGCAGAAAATTATTGGTATTGATATTTCGAACGGCATGTTGGAACTGGGCAGGAAGAAAATTGAAAAACGCAACCTGCAACAGCAAATAGAATTACAAAATGGCGACAGCGAAACAATCAATTTTGCAGATAACAGTTTTGATGCTGTAACCGTAGCTTTTGGTGTGAGAAATTTTCAAAATCTTGAAAAAGGTCTTGGCGAAATGTTACGGGTATTAAAACCCGGGGGTAAAATAGTGATACTGGAATTCTCCCGGCCAAAACAAAAGATTTTTAAAGGCCTTTGCAATTTTTACATGAAAGTGGTAGCACCGGGTGCAGGAAGATTATTTGCAGATAATAAAGACGCGTACGCATATCTTAATAATTCTGTCCAGGCTTTTCCTGAAAGGGAACAGTTTACAGAACTGATGAAAGAAACCGGCTACAGGGATATCTATTTCAAGGCACTAAGCCTTGGAATATGCTGTTATTATTGTGGCAGCAAATAATCAATCGCAAACGGGTTTATTCCTATGCAGTTTTCTTAACAGGTGCAAAACCATTTGCAGCTATCTGATGCACAGACACTTTCTGCGTTTTTAAATACTGCTCTAATTCTGCCGTAATACGGTTTAAAGTTGCAGACTCTTTCATTGTACCCTCAATCAGTTTCCAGGTTATAGGCAGATTTCTTTCAATTGCAACAAGCAGTGGGCGGTTGTTCTGCAATACAATTGAAATGCCATCGCCGGTAACCTTAATTTCTTCTATCTGGTAACTTGTATAAATTATTTCAGCTTTAAGGGTAACACTGACTAACCCGCCTTTTAAAATAAATTCCCATTTCATAAAAAACAGTTTAAACATTAACGAAAAGCTTACCGGTTATATTGGGTTAAAATCTGTTAATGATATTAAAATACCCTTTAGATTTATATTGGTATGGTCACCCTGAACTGTTTAATTCCGGTTGTTCTTTCTCCGGTTTATAAATAATCCCTCATGCCGGTGTGAAAATAATTTGCTCCTTCTAACGTTATTAATGGGCAAAGACTATTTTTGACCTTAAAGAGGAAGGTTGATAGCTATGAATCTTTAGCTTATTTGTACCCGAAGAACAAGAATTAAAATAATGACTGATAACAGGCTGGTAAAAAAATACAATTTCATCATGCGCAGGCAAATACTGTTAATTATTGCCTGCATTATTTTAGGCAATGCAGCATCTAACGCACAATTGCGGCAGATCAACAGGAGTAATCACGATGAGCTTCCTTACTATTTCGGTATTTACCTGGCTTATAACAAAGCATCGCTGCACCCAAATAAAAACATGAAATTTTTGCAGGACGACAGCGTGCTCACCGCCGAAGCCGGCTCTTCCGGTGGTGTGGCCCTTGGGTTTCTTGCTACCTTAAAGCTAAGCGATCATTGGGAATTTCGCCTGAACCCGAACCTGATTATTGGCGGTGCCAAACCTTTTACTTATACACTCAAAAACCCGGCACCGGGCGAAAGCCTTACAGAAAAGAAGTCTCTGCCATCCTCCATTTTCACCTTTCCCGTACAGTTTAAATTTAATTCTGACCGCATCGATAATTTTCGGGTGTACATGATGTTTGATGGATATATTTCCAGCGATCTCATGGCCAATGCAGGCAACCGGAATGCAGAAGATCTGATCAAATTAAAGAAAGGTGACTATGGCCTTGAAACAGCCATCGGTTTTAATTTTTACCTGAAGTATGTAACACTTTCTCCCGAGCTGAAATTCACTTACGGTTTATCCAACCTGCATGCCCGTGATCCAAACCTGAAGTTCTCGAGTGTATTCGACAAGTTACAGTCGCGTATGATTACTTTCTCTCTCAATATTGAACAGTAGCAGGAATTTTTTTGAGCCCAACTTTTGACTAAGCATGAGGCTTTACTTGCGTCGCACACTTGTGCGGTTGGATTATGAGTGGGCTTTACCGAAGCGTAGATTGGCGCACATTGTTGTTTTGTTATGCAAACAGTAATGGTGAAAAAATCAACCCAGGCGCAGAATGAATAAACTATAAGCAGAAAACATAAAAGCAACTGTAAATATTTTACAGCAAAAAAGCAGCAATATGTTGGATTGTTATAATTTTAAATAAATCCTTAACCAATGTATAGAAAAAGCGCCTTTCTGGTATTGTTGCTTGCGGTCTCAATCAATTTTATTTCAGCGCAGGAAAAACCTGTTATAAAATTTGGCAAAATAAGCCCTTCAGATTTTATTATTAATTCGCCTGTTGTAGACTCAAACTCTAATGCAGTCGTTCTTGCCGATATAGGAAGTTGCGAATTTGAAGGAAATAGAAAGGGGTGGTTTACCCTTGTCTTTAAAAGACACAAAAGAATAAAAATTCTTAATAAAAATGGCTACGATGCCGCAACCATAAGCATTGGGCTTTACAAAGATGGCGATGCCTTAGAACAACTTAACGATCTTAAAGCAGTAACCTATAATCTCGAAAATGGTAAAGTAATTGAAACTAAACTGGATAATAAAAGCGTATTTGAAGACAGGGTGAGTAAAAATATTATAGTAAAAAAATTCACCTGTCCGGCAGTAAAAGAAGGATCAATCATTGAATGTACTTATACAATAAAATCTGATTTTCTTTTTAACCTGCAGCCCTGGGAATTCCAGGGTGATTATCCTTGCTTATGGAGTGAATATCAAATAAATATTCCTTCAATATTTAACTATATCATATTAAAACAGGGTAACTTAAACTATTACATAAACCAGCAGGATATTAAGAATGCAGTTTATAATGTAAACGATGAAAGTAAAAATTTGCCAAATGTACCAGCCAAATATTATGTAATTAATACCAATGTAATTGTAAGAAAATGGGTTATTAAAGATATGCCCGCAATGGCTCCGCAGGATTATTCTTCTACAACAAAAAATTATATTTCAAAGCTGGAATTTCAACTATCACAGTACAGGTTTCCCGATGAACCTCCCCAGGAAAAAATGAGTGACTGGCCCACAGTAAGTGCTGAAATGATGAAATATGATGATTTCGGTAAACCGCTTCTGGCCGACAATGTTTGGATGGATGATGAGTTAAATAATATAGTTACCCACGAAATGAGTGATGAGCAGAAGGCAAGAAATATATATGCTTTTATCAAGAATAATATAACCTGCACAAATACAGAAGGGCTATTTCTATCGCCTGGAGTTAACCTGCAAAATATATTCAAAAAGAAAAATGGAAGTGTAAGCGATATTAACCTTCTGCTTGTTGCAATGATGCGGCATGAAGGTTTAAAAGCTGATCCTGTTATATTAAGCACTAAAGACAACGGCGTCATTCATCCTCAATACCCGATAATGCAAAAATTCAATTACGTGTTATGCAGGTTAAAGATTAATGAAACACCTTATTATCTTGATGCCACTAATCCATTCTTAGGTTTTGGCCGTCTTGAACCAAAATGCTATAATGGCCAGGCACGTGTTATCAGCGATCAGCCTGAAGCTGTATATTTAAAAGCAGATGGGCTAAGTGAAAATAAAAATACGTCCGTAAATCTAATCAATGGCTCATCCGGAATGACTGCTGAATTTACATCGCATCTTGGCTATAACGAGTCTTTGCAGTTGAGAGAAACTTTATCAAAGCAAAATCAGGACGACTATTTTAAAAATATTGAGAAAAGTTTTCTTAACGAATCAAAACTCGAGAACAACGCGATAGATTCACTTAAAGCGCTTGATAAACCTGTAGTGATTCATTATAATTTCAAATTAAACACGGGAGAGGAAAATCTTATCTATTTCAACCCAATGCTTAATGAGGGCATTAAGCAAAATCCTTTTAAAGCCGGGCAGCGTTTATACCCTGTAGAAATGCCATATTGTAAAGATGAAATTTATAACCTGAGAATGGAAATACCAAAAGGTTACAAAATAGAGGAGGCTCCAAAATCAGGCACTGTGGCACTAAATAATAATCAAGGTAAATTTGAATATCAGATTACCCAATCAAGTGATCATATAGAAATAAGATGCAGGCTAAAAATAAATCAAACAACTTTCGCCACCGAAGATTACACAACGCTGCGGAATTTTTATACTGATATTGTAAGAATGGAAAATCAAGAAATCGTTTTTAAGAAAATTCTTTAACAATAGTTGCAACACTTAGCATATAAAATTTTTTGTAGCTGTCGGCTTCCTAGCACACGGCCTACGCTTCAATCTACCCACCAATAAAAGCTCAATAAATAATCAGAATGTACAAGTGAGTGACACAACGATGTTCAATGCATATTCTTTTGTTGGGTAAATAAAAAGACTAAACAATCTCTTTAGTGACACACGTTTTCTATTAATCGTTTACTTCATGCAGGTAGGGCATTGATGCCTGTGCACCCATACGGGTAACAGAAATTGATGCAGCCTTGCAGGCAGTTGAAATAGCGGCCTGCCAATCTTTTCCTGATGTAATGCCTGAGGCCAGCACACCATTAAAAACATCTCCTGCGGCGGTAGTATCTACTGCATTTACTTTAGGGGATGGTACCAGCATTTCCAAATCTTTATTCTTAAAAAAAGCACCTTCAGCACCCATAGTAATGATGGCATTCTGCACACCCATATTGAGCAATTTTTCCGCAGCATCAGCGGCCGTTTTGCGGTCTGTTACTTTTATACCGGTTAATATTTCTGCTTCTGTTTCGTTGGGCGTAACAAGGTAGAGATAAGCAAACAATTCTCCAGGTAATTGCTGTGCCGGTGCAGGATTGAGGATTACTTTTTTGCCAAGTTCAAAACCTTTTTTTGCTGCATATAAAACACTGGCAACTGGTATTTCCAATTGCAGTAATATTAGTTCTGCATTTTCAATAGCATCGTTGGCGGCTTCAATATCAAGTTCGGTGAGGACATTGTTGGCACCGGGTGCAACCACAATTTCATTCTCGCCTTTTTCATCAACCAAAATCAAAGCGGTGCCAGATGCTTTTTGCAAATCAGTTCCAATGTATGTGGTAATGATCCCTTCTTTTTTAAACTCTTCTATGGCCCGTTGCCCGAATATATCGTTGCCCGTTTTACAAATGAGTGTTACTTCACTGCCCATTCTTGCAGCGGCTACGGCCTGGTTGGCACCTTTACCGCCGGAGAACATAAAAAACTCACCGCCTAATATGGTTTCGCCGGGTACGGGGAATTTATTGGTCTTTACGACCATATCCGTATTCGAGCTTCCGATTACAATAATTTTCGACATGTGATTATCATTTAAAAGCTATTTAAAAATAAATGAGTGTGATTTTTGGCCGAACCATCATGGCGACATTTAAACAAAGTGCCGAAATAAATTCGCACAGGCATAAAGCTAATTTTATTTATACATCATTCAAATTCAATGTTTGTATGCTCATTGCCGCATGGCATTGTCCCTGCAACGGCGCTGCACCCGCTTCTTTGCTGCGATATGGCTTGCGCCATCGCAGCAATTCCGGCTTTGCCGGAACCGAACCGGCTAAGGCGCCTTATGCAGGGACGGGTATTATAACGCACGATGGAAACGACTGTTTATTTCGGGATTGCAATCTTTTCATCTGTCGTAAAAATGGCATCATCCCGTTTCAAATGCAGCGATGCAAACAAATTTTAAACAACTTCTAAGGTTACAGATTAACGGGCATAAATAATGAGTGCAATGCCAACAACGTAGAGCAACAGCATTACATTTAAAATGGCTGATGTGCCTTTTGGTGCATCTTTAAATTCTTTCCAGATAAAGATGCCCCAGATTGCTGCAACGATTGTTGCACCCTGCCCCAAACCGTAAGAAATTGCAGCACCTGCTTTGCCCGATGCAATAATGCTAAAGCTCATACCAACACACCAGATAATACCGCCAAGTATGCCTGTAAAATGATTGCGGAATCCACCTTTAAAATACTGGCCAAAGCTTACCGGAGCACCTACAAATGGTTTCTTCATAATGTAGGTATTGAAAATAAGATTGCTGAGCAAAATACCGACAGCAAAAAGCACCATTGCTGTATAAGGGCTTAATTTACCGGCTTCAGGAATGGTAAAATCGCTGAACATTGCTTTGGCAACAAAGCGGTAAAAGAAGCCCATGAGTAAACCTGCTGCAACAGATAATGCCAACCCTTTTGTTGAAGGCGAAGCATTACTTGTCGACATTTTTTTATAAGCCCTTGCATTTAAAATAATTGCTATGGCAATTAATGCCACACCACCAAACAACATGGTGGCATTGCCCTGTGGTGCATCAATATAATTTACCACAACACCCAATACCAGTGCAATGCCAATACCTACCGGAAAAGCTACCGACATACCTGCTATTGCAATGGCAGCTACCAATAAAATATTGGCCGCATTAAAAATGATGCCGCCGAGAATGGCTGAAAATAAATTATCATTACCGGCTTGCGATACATCTTCCATAAAGCCCCGGCCCGCGCTGCCATTGCTGCCGAGTGTAAAAGCAAAAATGAGTGTAAGAATTAAAATGCCGATCACATAATCCCAATAGAACAATTCAAAACGCCAGCTTTTAGCGGCAAGCTTTTGTGTGTTTGCCCAACTGCCCCAGCATAGCATGGTGATGAAGCAGAAGAAAACTGCAGTAGAATAATTTTCTAAGATGAACATATGGTTTTTATTAAATGATGAGGGTAATTAATTTACTGACTGTAATTATTTTTATACTGCAAGTGCAATCTTGCTATTTACTTTTTTGTCTTGACCTCGATCTGCATTGCATTAGCATCAAGCTAATTTTATTTATACTTCGTGCAAATTCAATATCTGTATGCTCATTGCCGCATGGCATTGTCCTTGCAACGGCGCTGCACCCGCTTCTTTGCTGCGATATTGCTACGCCATCGCAGCAATTCCGGCTTTGCCGGAACCGAACCG